>JAHEMF010000023.1:0-20234 GCA_024643795.1 Bacteroidota bacterium
TATTGCACTGGGTATGGCCGTAATGATCGTTTCAATATTGGTTGTTACCGGGTTCAGGAAGCAGATCACAGATAAGGTTATTGGGTTTGGATCACATATTCAGATCTCCAGCTTCGACAATAACTACTCATATGAAGAAACGCCAATCAGTGCCAGCCCTTCCTTTTTAAATGACCTCACAAAGGACCCGGATATAAGAGGTATTCATCCATTTGCTTCAAAAGCTGGTATAATCAAAGCTGAGGAAGATATCGAAGGCATCATCCTTAAAGGAGTTGATCAGAATTATGACTGGTCCTTTTTTGATAACAAAATCATTAGCGGAAATCTTCCTGACTTCTCTGACAGTACCCAGAAACTGAATATTTTGATCTCGGCCGGAATGGCATCACGACTAAGGCTAGATACAGGAAAAGCTGCAATAGTTTACTTTATAGAGCAACCTCCCCGCATCAGGAAATTCATCATTTGTGGAATATATGAAACTGGTCTCGAAGAGTTTGATAAGTTGTATGCTTATTGCGATATAAATGTGATCAGGAAATTGAATTCGTGGAAT
The DNA here is from genome assembly GCA_024643795.1 of Bacteroidota bacterium. Lineage (GTDB taxonomy): Bacteria > Bacteroidota > Bacteroidia > AKYH767-A > OLB10 > JAHEMF01. Next base: position 560 of record JAHEMF010000023.1, read on the forward strand.
GATACACTGGTAGGGGGCTTTGAAGTATCACTAACAAATCCTGATCATCTGGAAAAAGTGACCGACAAAGTTTACATGGCTGCTGGTTACGAATATAACACTTTAAGCATACGTGAACTTTACCCTCAGATCTTCCATTGGCTAGACCTTCAGGATATAAATGTATACATCATACTCGGACTCATCATATTGGTATCGGGTATAAGTATGATATCCATCCTAATGATCATCATACTTGATAACACTACCACAATTGGAGTACTGAAAGCATTAGGGTCTACAAACAGATCGGTCAGAATGATATTTATAAGAGTTGCTTTGCCCATAGTATTATATGGGATGATAATAGGTAACATCTTAGGTCTGGGTATCGGATTCTTGCAGGCCCAATTTGGATTGATAAAACTGCCTGTAGAATCATATTATGTGTCAGAAGTACCGGTTCAATTTCCACCGGCTGCATTGTTGGTATTGAACCTTGCCACATTGGTTTGTTGTGCTGCTATCCTGATCGGACCTTCCGCTGTTATTTCAAGGATCAGACCCTCAAGGGTCATAAAGTTTGATTAAGAGGAGGTTAGCTGCCGATTTTGTAACTTTACGGCCTCATTCTAAGAACAGCTAACTACATGTATTACAATAACATACTTGAAACCATAGGGAATACCCCCCTTGTAAAACTAAATAAAGTAACTGCCGGAGTAGAAGCCACCGTACTGGCCAAAGTGGAGACGGTAAATCCGGGAAATTCTATCAAGGACCGGATGGCCCTCAAAATGGTAGAAGATGCTGAAAAAGATGGTCGGTTAAAGCCAGGAGGCACCATCATTGAAGGAACTTCTGGAAATACAGGGATGGGATTAGCCATAGCTGCAATTGTGAAAGGGTATAAGTGCATATTCACCACTACAGATAAACAAAGTCAGGAAAAGATCGATGCATTGAAAGCATTTGGAGCTGATGTTATCGTTTGTCCTACAAATGTTGAACCTGAAGACCCCCGCTCCTATTATTCAGTTGCAGCAAGACTGAATCGGGAAATTGAAAATTCATTTTACCCGAATCAATATGACAACCCTTCCAACGCTCAGGCTCACTACGAAACCACAGGCCCTGAAATATGGGAACAAACAGAAGGAAAGATCAACCATCTGGTTGTTGGTGTTGGAACCGGTGGAACCATATCAGGCACAGCCAGATTTCTGAAAGAAAAAAATCCCGCAATCAAAATATGGGGAATCGACACCTATGGATCCGTTTTTAAGAAGTATAAAGAAACAGGAGAGTTTGATAAAAATGAGATCTACCCTTATGTAACTGAAGGAATAGGAGAAGATTTCTTACCAAAAAATGTAGCATTCGATCTTATTGATCAGTTTGAAAAAGTAACTGATAAAGATGCTGCATTAATGACCAGAGAAATAGTGAGAAAAGAAGGCATTTGGGTTGGTAATAGTGGTGGCTCGGCAATTGCAGGGCTCGTACAACTTAAAGATAACTTCAAAAAAGGAGAAATAGTTGTGGTGATATTCCATGACCATGGTACACGTTACCTTGCCAAGATCTTCAACGATGACTGGATGCGTTCAAAAGGATTCATTGACAAAAAGGGAATGACCGCATCGGATGTGGTGGCCTCAGGAAACAACGGCAAACTTATCACTGTAAATGGCGATACTTCAATAAAGGACGCTCTCAATCTTATAATTGAAAATGACATTTCACAATTACCTGTTATGCAGGATAACAGAATTGTTGGATCAGTTAGTGAAGATCTGGTATTTTCTCACATATTGAAGAATCCTGATGGCTTAACAACTCCGGTTAACAAGATCATGCAGGAAGCACTACCTTTTGTTGACTCCTCCACTCCACTTGATGTTTTGGCCGGAATGGTAACCAGCGATAATCATGCTGTACTTGTAAAAGATTTTAAAAGAGATCAAACATTCATTATTACACGCTATGATGTTGTGCAGGCACTAGCTTCCTAGGATAGCAATGATACAGGCAGATCAGTTACAAAATGAGGTTATATTACCTTCTCCTGCTAAACGTATTGTTTCGCTGGTGCCATCACAAACTGAACTGATTGTAGATCTGGGACTCGAAGACTCTCTTGTTGGTATCACAAAATTTTGTGTTCATCCACAGCACATAAAAAATACAAAAGTTATTATAGGCGGTACAAAAGACCCGAAACCGGAAGTCATCCATGATCTGAAACCAGATCTTATAATTGCAAATAAAGAGGAGAACCGCAAATCGGATATTGAACATCTGAGAAGTGTTTATCCTGTTTACACCAGTGATATCACCGACCTGCGCTCAATGTACAGGATGATCATGGATGTGGGCAATATGACAGATCGTTACATCCAGGCAAAACAGTTGTGTGATGAAATTGTAGCAAGGGTTAGTGAGTTTGATAAATCTGAACCTAAAACTGTTCTGTACCTGATATGGCAAAAACCATATATGGTTGCAGGTCATGATACATTCATAAATTCAATGCTCAAAATATGTGGATTGGTCAATATTGCTCCTGAAAAGGAACACTATCCTGAAATAAGCATTGATACAATTGCTGAAATCAAACCAGATTTGATATTACTATCGTCTGAACCATACCCATTCAAGGATATTCATAGAGCCGAATTTCAAAAAGCACTTCCCGGATCTGCTGTTATGCTGGTGGATGGCGAAGCATTCTCATGGTATGGTAGCAGATTGATAAGTTCATTGAAATATTTGCAAAACTTCACTAAAAAAATTGAATTGTACCAGTAACAAATGCTAAGCCACAGGCGATATATCGTTTTATCAATGATCATGTTGTTTTGTTCATCAAACATCATAGGTCAAACAACCGGCATAGTGTTGAGTGGTGGTGGTGCAAGAGGCATGGCCCACATAGGAGTACTCAAAGCTCTTGAAGAAAATAATATTCCTATAGATTATATTGCCGGTACTTCAGCAGGTGCACTGGTAGGCGCAATGTATGCTGCCGGAAAGTCACCAAAAGAAATGGAAGACATTGTTCTTTCATCACAATTCAGAGAGTGGGCCTCCGGTTTCATCAATGAAGACTATGACTATTATTTTAACAAGAAAACTCCTGATGCATCATGGGTGACACTAAAATTCTCAATTGATTCTGTCATTCGTACATATATTCCTACAAGTGTTGTAAGTTCGGCTGTTACTGATTTTTCTCTCATGGAAAGACTTTCAGCAGCGATCGCTAAAGCCAACTATGACTTTGACAGTTTATTTGTACCCTTTCGGTGCGTGGCAGCCGACATAAAATCACATCAGCAGGTGATCTTTGAATCAGGAGACCTGCCATTGGCGGTGAGGTCTTCAATGGCCTATCCATTATATTTCTCTCCTATATCACTCAATGATATGATACTTTTTGATGGAGGTATTTACAACAATTTTCCGGTTGATGTAATGCAAACATCGTTTAATCCGGATGTGATAATCGGAGTCAATACAGGATCATACACTGATCTTACTTACGAGGATAACATATTCTCATTATTTAAAACCATGGTCATTCAAACCACATCATATACACTTCCACGCCCCGGTGATATATTGGTGAATCCTGATGTAATGAGTATTGAGGTTTTTGGATTTGATCAACTGAAGGCCGCAATAGATTCAGGGTATTATGCGACTATCAGGAAGCTTCCTGAAATAAGAAAACAGATCAATCGACAAATAAATCATGAAGACATCATACAGAGAAGGCAACAGTTTACTTCTCAACTTCATAACATAGAAATTGACCAGGTAAAAGCTTCAGGTATCAATCAGCGACAGGAACGGTATGTCAAGAAAGTTTTGAATCCTGATAACGAGTGTCTTCAAATCAATGACTTGAAAGCAGATTATTTTAAGTTGGTAACTGACCGGAACATTCAGTCTATATTCCCCAGATTAAAATACAACCAGTCTACCGGATATTATGATATGGACCTTCTGGTAAAGAAAGAAAAGGACCTGAAACTGGATTTTGGAGGCAATATAAGTTCAAGCCCTATCAATCAGGGATTCGTAGGTGCTCAATATGGTATCTGGGGGAAAAATTCATTGATCATTCAGGGTAATATATATTTTGGTAAGTTGTATAACTCAGGTACCATTAGCCTCAAACATGTTATTCCTTCCAAGATTCCTTTCTTTTTTGAACCTTTTGCCACCATCAACCAATTTGATTATTTCAAAAGCAGTGGAGCATTCCTCCAGGATATTAAACCGGCCTACCTTATCACCAATGACAGGATCTATGGTGTAAGATTTGGTGTACCTGCCAGGAATAAAGGGATCATTTCAGCATCCGGGGGAGCATTCAGTTTAAAAGAACGATATTATCAGGATCGCAACTTTAGTTTTGAAGATATTCCTGATGAAACAGATTTTGTTGGGGGTACAATTGCTATTCAATTTGAAAGGTCAACTCTAAACAGAAGAATGTATGCTAATCAGGGTACATATTTCTCAATAACTACTCGTTATGTTAATGGAAGTGAAGAAACGTCACCAGGTAGTACATCAGTAATCACTGATACAACAAAGAATTATCATGACTGGATGCAGTTGCGAATGCTATATGATAATTATTTTAAACGAGTAGGACCATTTCGGATGGGACTTTATACTGAGATGTACCTCTCATCGCAACCATTCTTTTCTAACTACACAGCTTCCATCCTTTCAACTAAAGGGTTTGAACCAATACCTCAAAGTCAAACACTATTTCTGGAAAACTATCATTCTCACAATTATATAGGTATGGGATTAAAGGTTACCACTACCATTGTTGGTAATCTTGAAGCTAGAGCTGAAGGCTATGTTTACCAACCATTTCAGGAGATCATCCCTAATGCTGAATTAAAAGCAAAATATGGCGAAGCTTTTGCAAACAGATATTACATGGCAACTCTTGCTGCTTTGTACAACAGTCCGTTTGGACCACTTAGCTTAAGTATAAATTATTACAGTAAAAGAGAAGAACCGTTATCTGTAATGCTCCATTTCGGATATATCATCTTTAACAGAAAGGCATTATTTTGATTAAGCTTGGGCGGTAGGACCCCCAAAGTTCATTGGAATACCCACACTTTCAGTTTCTTCGATAGTACCATGCAGCGATTCAAACTTCTCTATATTTTCAGTCAATGCATTCAGTAATCTCTTTGCATGCTGGGGAGTAAGTATCACTCTTGATTTTACCTTGGCCTTGGGAACACCTGGCATAACTTTTACATAATCAATTACAAACTCGGAGTTGCTATGAGTTATGATAGCGAGGTTAGAGTAAATACCCTCGGCTACTTCTTCACTTAATTCAATATTCAGTTGGTTTTGTTGCTTCTCATCCATGGTAGTTGTGTTTTCATTTAAACTAAGTAAAATTAACTAAAATGCAGAACATTAAAAAAGCCGGAGTAAACCCCGGCTTTTCCTATTGATATCAATCAGCTTACGAGTCAGCCAATTCTTCCTGACCAGCACGTTTTGATGCCATCAGCAATTCATACTCTTCCATAGACCCTACAATAAGCTTTTCATAATCGCGTAAACCTGTACCTGCAGGGATCTGGTGACCAACGATCACATTCTCCTTGAGTCCAAGCAGGTGGTCTATTTTACCATTTATAGCTGCTTCGTTAAGTACTTTAGTTGTTTCCTGGAACGATGCCGCTGAGATCCAACTCTTAGTATGCAATGAAGCTTGAGTAATACCTTGTAATAATGGTGTAGATGTTGCTGGGATTGCATCCCTTGCTTCAATCAACTGCATATCCTTTCTCTTCAAAACAGAGTTCTCATCACGCAATCGACGAATTGTGATAATTTGTCCTGCCTTCAAAGATTCAGATGCACCTGGGTTTACAACAACCTTTTTATCAATAATGCTATCATTCTCTTCCATGAAGTCGATCTTATTCACACTCTCCTTTTCAAGGAATCGGGTATCTCCCGGATCTTCAATCACAACCTTACGCATCATTTGCCTTACAATTACCTCAAAGTGCTTGTCGTTGATCTTCACACCCTGTAATCGGTATACTTCCTGGATCTCATTAACAAGATACTCTTGCACCTGTGAAGGGCCTTTAATACTGAGGATATCTGAAGGAGTTATAGCTCCGTCAGACAGAGGTGATCCTGCTCTGATAAAGTCATTGTCCTGAACCAGGATGTGCTTTGATAATGGAACAAGATATTTCTTCACTTCACCTTCTTTAGATGTTATGATGATCTCTCTGTTACCTCTCTTTATACCACCATATGATACAACGCCATCTATCTCAGATACTACGGCTGGATTTGAAGGGTTTCTGGCTTCAAACAATTCCGTAACACGTGGCAGACCACCGGTGATATCACCAGACTTTCCGGTTGCACGCGGGATCTTTACAACAATTTGCCCGGCAACTATCTTGGTGCCCTTGTTAACAACAATGTGTGCACCAACCGGAATGTTGTATGCTCTTAACACTTCCTTATCCTTAGCTTTTCCATCAGCTACCACTTTAATAGCTGGGTTTTTGGTCTTATCCCGGCTATCAATGATAACTTTTTCTTTATATCCTGTTTGTTCATCTGACTCTTCTCTGAAGGTTACATTCTCTTCAATATGTTCAAAGTCGATCTTACCATCTACTTCAGATACGATTACAGCATTGTATGGATCCCACTCACAGATAAGATCACCTTTTTCGATCACCTTACCGTTTTCAACATACAGGTGTGCACCGTATGGAATGTGATTAGTACTTAACACTGCGTTTGTTTTAGGGTCCAGTATTCTGATCTCACCAGATCGTCCTAATACAACATTCACTTTCTTGGTGTCAGACTTGTAAGCAATGGTTCGGATCTCTTCGAATTCCAATTTACCACCAAACTTGGCAATCATCTGTGATTCAGAGGCCACTTTTGATGCAGTACCTCCAACGTGGAAAGTTCTCAGTGTAAGCTGAGTTCCCGGCTCACCGATAGACTGTGCAGCAATTACACCGACAGCCTCACCTTTTTGAACCATTCTTCCTGTAGCAAGGTTTCTGCCGTAGCACTTACCACATACACCCATCTTCGATTCACATGTAAGTACCGAACGGATCTCGACCATTTCAATCGGAGACTCTTCAATGATATCAGCTTTCTCTTCTGTGATCTCAGTTCCGGCTTCAACAATATGATCACCTGTTAATGGGTGATAAATATCATGCAAAGAAACTCTACCTAAGATACGGTCATACAAAGTCTCAACCACCTCTTCATTATTTTTCAGTGCTGTTTCTGCAAGACCTCTGAGTGTACCACAATCTTCTTCATTAATAATCACGTCCTGAGCTACGTCAACAAGCCTTCTTGTAAGGTAACCTGCATCGGCCGTTTTAAGAGCCGTATCGGCAAGACCTTTACGCGCACCGTGAGTAGAGATGAAGTATTCAAGGATCGAAAGTCCCTCTTTAAAGTTTGAAAGGATCGGATTCTCAATGATCTCCCCTCCCGATGCACCTGATTTTTGTGGCTTGGCCATCAAACCTCTCATACCTCCCAGCTGACGGATCTGCTCTTTAGAGCCCCTCGCACCGGAGTCAAGCATCATATACACAGCATTGAATCCCTGCTTATCTGAAGCGATCTGCTTCATAAGATTGTCAGTGATCCTACTGTTTGTACGGGTCCATATATCAATGATCTGGTTATACCTTTCATTGTTAGTGATGAATCCCATGTTATAGTTACTTCTTACTTCTTCAACCTCATCATGTGCTTTTGCGACCAGTTCTTCTTTTTGAACCGGTATCATAACATCATTAAGATTAAATGACAGTCCACCTTTGAATGCCATTTTGAAACCCATATCCTTTATATCATCAAGGAAAGCAGCAGTCTTACTTGTACCTGTAAGTTTAAGTACACGGCTGATGATATCGCGCAATGATTTTTTGGTCAAAAGTTCATTGATGAAACCAACTTCTCTAGGAACAACCTGATTGAAAAGAACTTTACCTACTGTAGTTTCAATAAGTGCTTCTTTCAACTCTTCATTTTCCCTGATTGTTGTTTTCACCTTAATAAATGCATGAAGGTCGACCCTTCTTTCATTATGGGCAATAATAACCTCTTCAGCAGAGTAGAATGTAAGTCCTTCACCTTTGACAACAGTTTCCTTGTCGTTACGCTTACCCTTGGTCATATAATAAAGACCCAGTACCATATCCTGAGAAGGAACGGTAATAGGTGCACCATTTGCAGGGTTCAGGATGTTATGAGATGCAAGCATCAGCATCTGAGCCTCAAGGATAGCTGCATTACCAAGTGGTACGTGAACTGCCATTTGGTCACCGTCGAAGTCGGCGTTGAATGCAGTACATACCAATGGGTGTAGCTGAATGGCTTTTCCTTCAATCAGCTTAGGCTGGAAGGATTGAATACCTAACCTGTGAAGTGTCGGAGCACGATTAAGCATCACAGGGTGGCCTTTAAGTACATTTTCAAGGATATCCCAAACGATGGCATCTTTTCTGTCAACGATCTTCTTTGCTGACTTTACAGTTTTAACGATACCTCTTTCTATCATTTTACGGATAATGAATGGCTTGAATAATTCAGCTGCCATATCTTTTGGCAATCCGCATTCATGCAATTTCAATTCAGGACCAACAACAATTACTGAACGTGCTGAATAGTCAACCCTCTTACCCAAAAGGTTCTGACGGAAACGTCCTTGCTTACCTTTCAGGCTATCAGAAAGTGATTTTAAAGCCCTGTTAGATTCAGTCTTAACAGCATTCACTTTACGTGAGTTGTCGAACAGAGAATCAACAGCTTCCTGGAGCATTCTCTTTTCATTACGTAGGATCACATCCGGAGCCTTGATCTCGATAAGTCTTTTCAACCTGTTATTACGTATAATAACTCTTCTGTAAAGGTCATTGAGATCTGAAGTTGCAAACCTACCACCATCTAATGGTACAAGTGGGCGCAATTCAGGTGGTATCACCGGAACAACTTTAACAATCATCCACTCCGGACGATTCTCAATATGCGTATTGGCCTGACGGAAAGCCTCAACAACCTGAAGCCTCTTGAGAGCTTCATTTTTACGCTGCTGAGATGTTTCTGTACTTGCCTGGTGGCGTAAACGGTATGACAGATCATCCAGATCAAGTCTTCCAAGCAAATCGTACAACGCTTCAGCACCCATCTTAGCAATGAACTTTGAAGGGTCACTATCATCAAGATGTTGATTGTCTTTAGGAAGTGTTTCGAGCAAGTTTAGATATTCCTCTTCTGTAAGGAAGTCAAGATAGCTGATATCATCAGCCTCTTTAATACCCGGCTGGATCACAACATAACGCTCATAATATATGATAAGATCAAGCTTCTTGGTTGGTAAACCCAGAAGATAACCAATCTTATTTGGTAATGATCTGAAATACCAGATATGAGCAACCGGTACTACCAGTTGTATGTGCCCAATCCTTTCACGACGAACTTTTTTCTCAGTCACCTCAACACCACAACGATCACATACAATGCCTTTATAACGGATCCTTTTATATTTTCCGCAATGACATTCCCAGTCCTTTACAGGTCCGAAGATCCTTTCGCAAAACAATCCGTCGCGTTCAGGCTTATATGTCCTGTAATTGATGGTTTCAGGCTTCAGAACTTCGCCACTTGAATGCTCAAGGATATCTTCAGGAGATGATAAGCTGATGGTGATCCTGGAGAAGTTGCTCTTAACTTTTATATCTTTTTTATTCACCATAATGATTTTTTCTAAATATTGAATGAACTATCGGTTAGAATATATGAACTTATCACTCAAGTGTAACCTTAAGACACAAGCCTCTTAATTCGTGCATTAACACATTGAACGACTCAGGGATACCGGGTGTACCCAGATTATCACCTTTAACAATCGACTCATATGCTTTTGCACGACCGATAACATCATCTGATTTAACTGTAAGAAGTTCCTGAAGGATATTAGCCGCACCAAATGCTTCAATAGCCCAAACCTCCATCTCACCAAATCTCTGACCTCCGAACTGAGCTTTACCACCCAATGGCTGCTGAGTAATGAGAGAGTATGGTCCGATAGAACGTGCGTGCATCTTATCATCCACCATATGACCAAGTTTCAGCATGTAAATGATTCCTACAGTAGCAGGCTGATCAAATCTCTCACCGGTACCTCCATCATAAAGATAAGTACTACCATATTTTGGAAGATTTGCTTTTTCAACATACCCTTTCAGATCATCTATGGTAGCTCCATCAAATATTGGAGTGGCAAACTTAAGCCCCAGCTTTTCACCTGCCCATCCGAGCACTGTTTCATAGATCTGACCCAGGTTCATCCTTGATGGTACACCTAAAGGATTCAACACAATATCAACCGGTGTTCCGTCTTCCAGGTAAGGCATATCTTCATCACGAACTATCTTGGCTACAATACCTTTATTACCGTGACGACCCGCCATCTTATCACCTACTTTCAGCTTACGCTTCTTGGCAATATAAACTTTAGCAAGCTGCATGATTCCCGGAGGCAACTCATCACCTACCTGAATAGCAAATTTGATACGCTTATATTTTCCCAGAATTTCATTTACCTTGATATGATAATTGTTGAGCAACAATTTGATCTGCTCATTCTTATCTTTATCAGTGGTCCATTTGCCGGGATTGATGTTTGAATAATCAATTTCTGTTAAAAGCTTCTGAGTGAACTTAGAACCTTTAGGAATAAGTACCTCTTTAAAATTATCCATAACTCCCTGTGAAGTTTTACCACTCACGAGTACGAATAATTTATCTACCAGCTTTGACTTCAGTTCCACAAGATCCTTTTCCTGTTCGGCATCGATCTTTGCTACCTGCGTTTTGTCTTCAGCTTTTGAAGCTTTGTCCTTAACAGCTCTTGAGAATAATTTTTTGTTAATTATAACACCGGTAACACTAGGAGGAACTTTTAGTGAAGCATCCTTCACATCTCCGGCCTTGTCACCAAATATCGCTCTCAATAATTTCTCTTCAGGAGAAGGATCTGTCTCACCTTTTGGTGTGATCTTTCCGATCAGGATATCTCCTTCACGAACCTCTGCACCAACACGGATCAATCCGTTTTCATCGAGCTCACGAGTTGCTTCCTCACTAACGTTAGGGATATCTGCAGTTAACTCTTCAAGACCACGCTTAGTATCACGAACTTCAATACTATATTCATCAATATGTATTGAAGTAAAAATATCTTCACGTACAACCCTTTCGGAGATCACAATTGCATCCTCAAAGTTGTATCCTTTCCACGGCATGAATGCCACTTTCAGGTTACGACCAAGTGCCAGCTCACCATCTTTGGTTGCATATCCTTCACAAAGCACCTGTCCGGCCTTCACTTTCTCACCTTTCCTAACGATAGGCTTAAGGTTTATTGAAGTACTCTGGTTGGTTTTTTGGAATTTCGTAAGATTATAGGTTTTCAAGTCATCGTCAAAACTTATGAGTTTTTCCGAATCTGCACGGTTACTTCTCAATACGATCTGCTGAGCATCAACATATTCAACAATACCGTCTGATTCTGCATTTATCAATACTCGTGAATCCTTAACTACCTGTTCTTCAAGACCTGTACCTACGATAGGTGCTTCAGGGCGTAAGAGTGGAACAGCCTGACGTTGCATGTTTGAGCCCATCAGGGCACGGTTAGCATCGTCATGCTCAAGGAATGGAATAAGTGATGCAGCAATAGAGGCGATCTGATTAGGAGCTACGTCCATCAACTGGATCTTTTCAGGCTCAACTTCAGGGAAGTCACCTTCATATCTTGCCTTTACTCTGTTATTGAGAAACTTGCCTTTCTCGTCAACATTGGCATTTGCCTGAGCAATAACTTTTGCATCTTCTTCTTCAGCAGTGAGATAAACAACCGGCTTATCTACTTCTACTTTACCTTCATCAACTTTACGATAAGGTGTGGAAATAAATCCGAGGTTATTGATCTTGGCGTACACACACAAACTTGAGATAAGACCAATGTTTGGACCCTCTGGAGTTTCAATGGTACATAAACGACCGTAGTGTGTATAGTGAACGTCTCTCACTTCAAATCCTGCACGCTCTCTTGAGAGACCGCCGGGTCCGAGTGCAGAAAGTCTGCGCTTGTGAGTTATCTCGGCCAGTGGATTGGTTTGATCCATGAACTGAGAAAGCTGGTTAGTTCCAAAGAAAGAGTTGATCACAGAAGACAAGGTCTTCGCATTGATCAGATCAGCAGGTGTGAACACTTCATTATCACGAACATTCATTCGCTCTCTAATGGTTCTTGCCATCCTGGCCAAACCAACACCAAATTGAGCTGAAAGCTGCTCTCCAACTGTTTTCACACGCCTGTTACTCAAGTGATCAATATCATCCACATCAGCTTTAGAGTTGATCAGCTGGATTAGATACTTGATGATACTTATAATATCATCTTTGGTAAGAACCTTGGTGTCTTCAGGGGTTTCAAGATTAAGTTTCCTGTTGATCCTGTATCTACCCACAGCACCAAGATCATATCTTTTATCTGAGAAAAACAGTTTATCAATGATACCACGGGCAGTTTCCTCATCCGGTGGCTCAGCATTACGTAACTGTCTGTATATATGTTCTACCGCTTCTTTTTCAGAGTTAGAAGTATCTTTTTGAAGGGTATTGTAAATTATTGCAAAGTCGGCTGAGTTGGAATCTTCTTTATGAAGGATTACAGTCTTAACACCTGAATCAATGATAAGGTCTATATGCTCCTCTTCAAGGAATGTTTCACGCTCCAGAAGCACTTCATTTCTTTCGATTGAAACAACTTCACCTGTATCTTCATCCACGAAATCCTCAACCCATGATTTAAGAACCCTGGCAGCGAGCTTACGACCTACTGATTTTTTGAGAGCAGCCTTACTAACCTTGATCTCATCGGCAAGGCCGAATATTTCAAGGATATCTTTATCTGTCTGATAACCTATTGCACGCAACAATGTGGTGACAGGGAATTTTTTCTTTCTATCGATATATGCATACATCACATTATTGATGTCTGTTGCAAATTCGATCCATGACCCTTTAAAAGGTATCACCCTGGCGCTGTATAATTTAGTTCCGTTAGCGTGACGGCTTTGTCCGAAGAATACTCCGGGAGATCGGTGAAGCTGTGAAACAACAACCCTTTCTGCACCATTGATAACGAAAGTACCTTTAGGTGTCATGTATGGGATAGTGCCCAGGTAAACATCCTGAATGATAGTTTCAAAATCCTCATGGTCAGGATCTGTACAATAGAGCTTCAATTTTGCCTTGAGAGGAACACTGTAAGTTAGTCCACGCTCAATACATTCTTCTATCGCATACCTAGGAGGATCGATAAAATAATCAAGGAACTCAAGTACAAAATTATTTCTGGAGTCTGTTATAGGAAAGTTTTCACTGAAAACCCTGTAAAGGCCTTCCATGTGCCTTTTATCTGAAGTAGTTTCCAGCTGAAAGAAATCCTGAAATGACTTTAACTGTATCTCAAGAAAATCAGGATATTCAATGGCCCTTTTAATGGAAGAGAAATTGATTCTCTTTACTATATTCTTCTGTGGTGTATTTTGAATTGCAGCCAAGGGATTATGGATTTTAAGATTATTACATAAACGCACTAAAACCGCACACGAATTCCGTGTCGGTTTAAATTGATATATACCTCTGCTCACCCAGTGGTAAGCAGAGGTATAGTTGAAGCACTACTGAATCGGGGTTATTACTTAACCTCAACTTCAGCTCCTGCCTCTTCAAGTTGTGTTTTGAGTGCGTTAGCCTCGTCCTTAGCAACTCCTTCTTTGATAGCTTTTGGAGCACCATCAACAAGGTCTTTTGCTTCTTTAAGACCAAGTCCGGTGAGTTCCTTAACAAGCTTAACAATTGCAAGTTTGTTTGCACCTGCGGCTTTAAGGATCACGTCGAAGCTGGTTTGTTCTTCAGCACCACCGTCACCACCGGCAGCACCACCGGCTACCATTACTGGAGCAGCGGCAGCTGGTTCAATACCATACTCGTCTTTAAGGATCTGGGCTAATTCATTAACTTCTTTTACAGTGAGATTTACTAACTGTTCTGCGAAAGCTTTTAAGTCTGCCATTTTATCTAATTGTTTTAATTTACTGGTTTATAAAGTTTAATTATTAATTGAGGGTTCCTGTTAGGAAGCGTTGGAACCCCTCTCTTCAAGTGTTTTAAGAATTCCTGCAAGTTTTCCACCACCTGACTGAAGTGCTGAAACAACATTCTTGGCAGGAGATTGCAGAAGTGCAACTATGTCTGCAACAAGCTCATCCTTAGATTTAAGTGCAGCAAGACCCTCCACATTGTTATCACCAATGTAAATAGCTTCTTCTATCCATGCACCTTTAAGAATTGGCTTATCACTCCCTTTTCTGAACTCTTTGATCACTTTAGCAGGCACACTTCCTGTGTCGCTGAACATGATCGCAGATGATCCTTTGAGGGTTTCATACAACTCTGAGTAATCGCCATCCAGTTTTTCCAGTGCTTTTTGGATAAGGGTATTCTTTGCTACATTAAGCCTTACATTCTGCTTAAAACAAAGTCTCCTTAATTTACTGGTCATTTCAACTGTAAGGCTGGATATATCAGTAATATAGAACGTACTTGCCTGAGACAGGTCGTTCGCTAATGAATCTATAATCTGGTTTTTTTCTTCCCTTGTCATTATTTTATTGGATTAGGGTGATGATTAACCGGCAATCGACTTAGTGTCAATTCTGATTCCGGGGCTCATGGTGCTCGACAAAGCAACACTCTTGAAGTAGGTGCCTTTAGCAGCAGCCGGCTTCAACTTTGATATTGTCTGCAACAACTCATGCGCATTTTCATAGATCTTCTGGCTGTCGAAAGATGCTTTTCCGATGGAAGCGTGAATGATTCCGGTTTTATCAACCTTGAAATCAATCTTACCGGCTTTAACTTCTTCAACTGCTTTGCCTATGTCATTGGTAACGGTACCGGTCTTTGGATTTGGCATGAGGTTACGGGGACCTAAAACTTTTCCCAGCTTACCAACCTTAGCCATTACAGCAGGCATGGTAATTACAATATCCATTTCCAACCAGCCTTCTTCGATCTTCTTGATGTATTCATCAAGACCTACGAAATCTGCTCCGGCATCCTTTGCTTCCTGCTCTTTGTCAGGCGTACAAAGCACTAGTACTTTCACTGCCTTTCCTGTTCCGTGAGGAAGAGTAACAACTCCGCGCACCATTTGATTGGCTTTACGGGGGTCAACTCCCAAACGAACAGCAAGGTCAACAGATGAATCAAACTTGGTAAAAGTGATGTCTTTTACAAGCTGTGCAGCATCTTTCAACGAATACTGTTGATTGCTGTCAACTTTAGATTCAACTTTTTTGCGATTTTTTGATATTCGAGGCATTTTCTAAACTTTTTTAGTGCTCCTTAAGCTGTTTGAAAAGGAGCAGTTCCACTTACATTGATTCCCATGCTGCGGGCAGTACCTGCAACCATGCGCATGGCTGATTCAACAGTAAAGCAATTAAGGTCGGTCATTTTAGCTTCAGCGATCTGTTTAACCTGATCCCATGAAACCGTTGCAACCTTTTTCCTGTTAGGTTCGGGTGAGCCTGACTTGATTTTGGAAGCTTCAAGCAGTTGCACCGCTACAGGAGGAGTTTTGATGATAAAGTCGAAAGACTTATCAGCATATACGGTAATGATTACCGGTAGAACTTTGCCAGCTTGTTCCTGCGTACGAGCATTGAA
Organism: Bacteroidota bacterium; assembly: GCA_024643795.1. Taxonomy (GTDB): domain Bacteria; phylum Bacteroidota; class Bacteroidia; order AKYH767-A; family OLB10; genus JAHEMF01. Next base: position 16,418 of record JAHEMF010000023.1, read on the forward strand.
CTGCTTACAAAAGTCCATTATATTTACGCCTTTAGCACCCAGCGCAGGTCCGATAGGTGGTGCAGGGTTTGCAGCACCTCCTTTTACCTGGAGCTTGATTAAGGCTGATACTTCTTTTGCCATTTTATTGTCTGTTAATTAAAGATATGTGCCTGAGTACTTTTGCATGACCCGGAAGCGTGGTTCAGCAATTTCCCTTCAGCTGTTTTACTCTTTTTCTACTTGCATATAACTCAATTCCAATGGTGTTTTACGACCAAAGATCTTCACCATTACCTTGAGTTTTTTCTTCTCTTCATTCACCTCTTCTATGATCCCCGAGAAGCTGTTGAAAGGTCCGTCAATCACTTTAACTGACTCACCTACAACAAACGGATTGTGGATTATCTCTTCAGTATCCGCCAGCTCATCCACTTTTCCTAATATCCGGTTCACCTCAGACTGCCTCAATGGAGCAGGAGCCTCACCTTTTGCACCCAGGAATCCGATAACTCCTGTTGTATTCTCAATTATATGCGGTATTTCACCAACCAACTCAGCTTCTATCAGAATATAGCCGGGGAAATAACTTCTCTCTTTACTCACCTTCTTGCCATCCTTGATCTGATAGATCTTTTCCATTGGGATCAACACCTGTGAAACAAGATCCTGAAGCTTATTATGACTGATCTCAGCTTCGAGATACTGCTTTACTTTCTTCTCCTTACCACTGATGGCCCTAACTACATACCACTTTTTTTCACCCATGACTTTCAACATTAGATGGTATTGTATAATAAATTCATAACACCATTAAAACTGAAGTCCATAGCAAATACTACCAATCCGATGATCAGTGAAGCTACTAATACAACCAGGGCACTATTTTGCAGTTCCGCCCATGTTGGCCATGATACTTTATGTACCAGTTCGTTGTATGACTCCTTAATATATCCTGTTATTTTCATGAGCTTTAATCTTGTTAATCTTTCAGGGTCTCATTTTATTTTGCACGGGTGGAGAGACTCGAACTCCCAGCCAACGGTTTTGGAGACCGCTACTCTACCAATTGAGCTACACCCGTATGCTGTCATTCATTATTTAATTTATATCATCCCAGCTACTCTACCTCCCGATAGCAATCGGGATGAGCTACACCCGTATGCTGTCATTCATTTCTAATTACACATCTTCCCCGCTACTCTATCGGTTGATTGATTTCCAATAACCGTTATTCTATCTTCCCAGGCAGTCCTTAAGTTAGCCTCACGACAGTAATTGTGAGACCGTTTTTGGTAAGCCTTTATCAGCGGCCAAGGCCGGACAGGGTTTCCTGTCCGGCCAATGGATTACTGATTATCTCCTTTTTGTATTACTTGATAATTTCGGTAACCTGTCCGGCACCCACTGTTCTGCCACCCTCACGGATCGCAAAACGAAGTCCCTTATCCATTGCAACCGGACAAATAAGTTTTACTGAAATTGTTACGTTATCACCAGGCATTACCATTTCGCGGCCTTCAGGAAGAACGATCTCTCCTGTTACGTCAGTTGTACGCAGGTAAAACTGAGGACGGTACTTATTATGGAATGGAGTGTGACGTCCACCTTCTTCTTTCTTAAGAACGTAGATCTCAGCTTTGAATTCAGTATGTGGTGTGATAGAACCAGGCTTCGCAACAACCATTCCACGACGGATATCTGTCTTTTCAATACCACGAAGAAGTAATCCTACGTTATCTCCAGCCTCACCTTTGTCAAGAATTTTACGGAACATCTCAACACCCGTAACAGTTGAAGTAAGCTTTTCATCCTGCATTCCGATGATCTCAACAGGATCATTTGAGTTGATGATACCTCTTTCGATACGACCGGTAGCAACTGTTCCACGACCAGTGATAGAGAATACATCTTCAACAGGCATAAGGAATGGCTTGTCGATATCTCTTGGAGGAATAGGAATGAAACTATCTACTGCATCCATCAATTCCATAACCGTTTGGCTCCACTTATCATCACCATTCAATCCACCCAGGGCAGATCCACGGATAACAGGCGTATTGTCACCATCAAACTCATAGAAGCTCAAAAGTTCACGGATCTCCATCTCAACAAGGTCAAGAAGTTCAGGATCGTCAACCATATCAACTTTATTCATGAATACTACAATCTTAGGTACACCTACCTGACGTGCAAGCAGAATGTGCTCGCGTGTTTGTGGCATTGGACCATCTGTAGCCGCAACAACAAGAATAGCACCGTCCATCTGAGCAGCACCTGTAACCATGTTCTTAACATAGTCAGCGTGACCAGGACAGTCAACGTGTGCATAGTGACGATTCGCAGTCTGGTATTCTACGTGCGATGTATTGATGGTGATACCTCTTTCTTTTTCTTCAGGAGCATTATCGATTGAATCGAAAGAACGCGTTTCAGAAAGACCTGCTTTAGCAAGTACATTTGTAATTGCTGCAGTAAGAGTAGTTTTACCGTGGTCTACGTGACCAATTGTTCCAATGTTTACGTGGGGTTTGGAACGATCGAATTTTTCTTTTGCCATTGTAAAGTTGTATTAATACTTGGTAGTTATAGTTAGAATTAGATTTCCGGTTTATTAATTATTGTTAAGTTTCAGTCTTCGTTAACAGATTGATTTGAAGCAAATAGTTAGAGCCAATGACCAGGATCGAACTGGTGACCTCATCCTTACCATGGATGTGCTCTACCTACTGAGCTACATTGGCTTGATGTTGGAACCGGGATTAATGTTCGATCCCACCCGAGCAAGAATTTCATTGGTCGGTTTTAATGAGTATACCAGTAAAAGTCATTCACTAGTTAACCCTTAAATTGTGAGCGGAAGACGGGGCTCGAACCCGCCACCCTCAGCTTGGAAGGCTGATGCTCTACCAAATGAGCTACTTCCGCTTTTATCGGTAACGGAGTTACGGTTAATCTGCATAGGTTGAGATCCCATTTCCGTTGATGCTTCAATTCAAAATGTCAAAGAACTTCTTCTTATATTGTGTTACCGGCCGCTTGCCAGTATCTTTTTTTCCGGACTAATCACCCATACATGATAGGTGGTAATTGTGGGGAGAGGAGGATTCGAACCTCCGAAGTCGAAAGACAACAGATTTACAGTCTGCCCCATTTGGCCGCTCTGGAATCTCCCCTGTCCCTGTCGATGAATCTTATTCACCGCATGAGCCGATGGAGGGATTCGAACCCCCGACCTACTGATTACAAATCAGTAGCTCTGACCAACTGAGCTACATCGGCACTTTTTAAAGAACGAATAGGGCGTAAAACCCCCCATTTTTTGGGATTGCAAATGTATGAAAGAAATTTCTATCCACAAACGGGGTTTTAAAAAAATTATTTACCTGACTGTGAACTCTTTTGAGCACTTGATAGACACCATCGAACAACCTTTGGCAAATTTCTTGTGTAAAATTTGTATCTATTTGATTTTCAATACTTTGATTTATATAGGCCAATGTCTGAAAAATCAAAGGGGATTTGGCTAAATTTGGAATACAAACCCTATTATCATGAAACACCTCTCCCATTCATTCATTTATGGTTCGGTATTGCTAACGATACAGTTGCTGGGATTCAACATCGCAACAGCCCAAAACGTAGGAATTGGCACCGCATCACCACTTGAAAAACTGCACGTGATTGGCAATATCCGTTCTTCAACTTTAGCAGGCGTGGGTAACCGGATCGTACTTGCTGACATAAACGGTACTTTGCTAACCGGCACAGGAGCTACAAGTCCTGCCTGGATGGTAACCGGAAACAATGGATTGAATGGTGGTACAATCAGCACCAC
>JAHEMF010000023.1:20244-41876 GCA_024643795.1 Bacteroidota bacterium
CAGCACCACAGGAACCAATTTCATGGGAACTACCGACAACCAGAATATTTGTTTTCGAACTAATAATATCGAAAGGGTGCGTATCAGTAATTTGGGTGAATTTTTCGTAGGAACATTCAACACTGTAATAGCCGGCGATCTGATGAATGCGGTTGGAAATCCTACATTTCCATGGGCTGTGAATGGATATGTGCCTGCTGGTTCAAATGGCGGAGGAGTCTATGGTAATGTGCAATCAGGTAACACAACAATTTTTGGCGGCGTTCAAGGAGAATATCAGGGCACAAGTGCCAGTGGTGCTGGCGTTCGGGGGATCGCATTGACTCCCACTGCCATAGGCGTTCAAGGTCAGGAATCTACTTTGTTTGGATGGGCTGGACTCTTCAATGGCGATGTAGGAAGTACCGGAAATTATTTTCTGATCAGCGATCGTAAAGTCAAGAAGGATATACAACCATTTAATAACGCCCTTGCTGCCATCAAGGATATAAACGTATACTCATACAGTTATAATACCCAACAGTACAAAGGTTTTGGGTTTTCTGAAAAACCTCAACTTGGATTGATGGCCGACGAAATTGAACAGATATTACCGGCTGCAGTGGCCTCCAAAACCATAACATCAGGTAACCTCAATCGTACCGGCTCTGCCGAACCCCCATCTACCATTGACCTTAAAGCCGTGAATTACATGGTCCTTATTCCGCTTCTTCTTGAAGGTATGAAGGAACAGCAGGCACAGATCATGACACTCCAGGAAAAGGTAGCCTCCCTTGAAGCACAACTGAACGGCCAACGATAATATTTATGAGGTATCTGCTCTTAACCCTTCTGTATTTCGCCTTTGCCAGTGAACTGGCATCAGGGCAGTGCATGACCATACCAGTGAGTATGGAACAGAGGGTCGATATGAGCGATGTTATTGCAGAGGGTGAGGTGATCACTCAAAGTTCTTATTTTAATGAAGACCGCTCACTGATCTACACTTCACATCTGCTGAAAGTGAGCAGATACCTTTCTCTAAATCCTACTACAGAGTTTATTGAGGTAATCACAGAAGGTGGCATTGTGGGTAATACAATGCTGAAAGTAGAACCGGAATTAACCATTAATACCGGCGACAAAGGGATTTTCTTTTTAGAGTATTTCGATAATAGTAATTCTTATGATGAAATTGTAAAGTTCAGAGGAGTTGCCGCAAATCAAAGTGTTTTGATCTACGATAAGGTGGAAGGAAACTTGATTGACGCCTATTTTAATTTCACCAACGCCGAACTACAGCTGATCCCGTTGCTGGAAAAACTAAGCGGAAACTCATTTAAATTCACAAACGGTAACGGACAAAACAACAAGAATTCTGGTGTACCTCTCCCACTCCCGCTAGTATTCCCTACAATCACAGCTATAACTTCTCCATCTACAGCAGGCACCTTTACGTCGGTTGTTATTACCGGAAATAACTTTGGACCCGGTCCTATGAATGGTACGCAACAACTGGAGTTCAGAGATGCCAATAACGGTGGCGCCGGATTCATCTCAACACCACTCAACCACATTGTGGCATGGACAAACACCTCCATCACAGCCTGGGTGCCTACAGGTGCCGGAAGCGGAACAATCAGGGTAACTAATAACCTTAACGAAACCACAACATCCGGCGTAAGCATTACCATCAACTATAATGAATCCAATGTGAATTCAGGAGGTACTTACTACCAGCCCGACCTTATAGATGATAATGGTCTGGGGGGATATACATACCGTTATAACAATACGTTCAATGGAAATGCTGCCGCCGTAGGTGCATTTGAAAGGGCATTGCAAACATGGCGTTGTAACACTTTCGTAAACTTCAGCCATTCAGGAACTTCTGCCATCGCTTGTCAGGCGTTGGACGGCATTAACATAGTGAGCTTCGATGGGTCATGTGCCCTGCCTGCAGGTGTGTTGGGTGTATCATACAGTTTTTACAGCTCATGCGGAAGCGGCAACTGGTACCTGAATGAAAATGACCTTAAGTTCCGAACCAACGGAACTGGAGGAATAAACTGGAACTATGGGCCGGCTCCTACAGCCGGAGGACTTTTTGATTTTGAATCTGTATGCCTGCATGAATTGGGACATAGTCATCAATTGGGTCATACCATCACCCCTGTAACAGTTATGAACTATGCGGTAGGTCCCAACACCGACCGGCGAACATTGAATGCTGTGAGTGAGATCGCCGGTGGAAACGACATCATGTCAAGAAGCGTTGTTGCCAACTCATGTTCTCCCGGCCCCATGATCGCACTTTCATTATCTAATTGCTCCATTAATGCACCAGTGGCCGATTTTATAGGGTCACCTACCAGCGGATGCAATTCCTTTTCTGTAACATTTACAGATCAAAGCCTTAACACACCTAATTCATGGAGTTGGTCATTCCCGGGAGGTGTTCCGGCAGCCTTTGTAGGACAAAATCCACCTCCAATATTGTATAGTACTCCCGGCACTTACATGGTAACACTAACTGTTGGGAATCCATCTGGGAATGATTCTGAAACCAAAACAAATTACATCACAGTAAATAGTTGCCCTCCGCCGGTATCAGATTTTAGTGCCACACCTAAAATTGTTTGCGAAGGACAACCGGTGCAGTTCACCGATCTTTCTACCAATACACCCACCAGTTGGCAATGGATATTACCGGGATCAGCAGCCGGTACATCCGCAATTCAAAACCCCACCACCACTTACCCTGCAGCCGGATTGTATGATGTTACACTTATAGCCTCCAATCCTTACGGTTCCGACACATTAATTAAAACAAGTTACATCAATGTGATAAGCTGCCCACCCGCCCCGGTACCTAACTTTTCTGCATCTTCCACTACGGTATGCGCAGGTGTGAACGTTAACTTCACAGACCTCTCAACCAACAGTCCGAACTATTGGCAATGGACCTTTACCGGTGGAACTCCAGCCACTTCATTGTTGCAGAATCCTTCCGTTTCGTATGCATCTGCTGGGGTATATCCGGTAACACTTACTGTATCCAATTCAGGTGGATCAGGTACTGTAACATTTCCGGGATTCATTACGGTGAACGTTTGTACGCAACCAACGGCCGATTTTGCTGGATGGCCCAGTACAGTTTGCGAAGGGCAGCAAGTTAATTTTACCGATCTCTCATCCAACAATCCTACCTCGTGGAACTGGTCGTTCCCGGGTGGCACACCTGTTGCCAGTGCCACCGCAAACCCTGTTATAACCTACAACACAGCCGGAACCTATAACGTAAGCCTTACAGCCACCAACGCATTCGGCTCAGGATCGGTAACTAAGAATTTATACATAACAGTAGCTGCTTGTCCACCTGCAGGAAGCGGACTCATTGTAAATGACGGCTCACTCATTCATGTTCAAAATGCAGCTTTGGTGACCATCCAGGGTGGGTTAATCAATCAGGATAACGGTACGAATATTGGAAATATTGATAACACGGGCTTGATCACTCTTACCGGCGACTGGACCAACAATTCATCGGGGCAAGCCTTTATTAATAGCAGTCCGGGTGTTACTGAATTGAATGGTGCCGCTCAAATGATCAGAGGTACAACACCTACCTTATACTATACCCTCACCCTTACAGGATCAGGAATAAAGTCACAGGATGTTGATGCTTATGTTGAAGGATTGCTGAATCTGAATGATCGTGAACTGGCTACGAATGATCATGTGATGCATGTTCTGAACACATCGGCCACAGCCATTACGCGTACAGGAGGACTAAACTCCACACCGGTGCAGGGGTTTGTAAGCAGTACCGGCAATGGCAGGCTCAGAAGGAATACAGCCTCAGCCTCAGCCTACTTCTTCCCTGTTGGGTCCAGCCTGGTAAATCCCCGGTTCAGACCCGTAATGCTCAACCCATCAGGTACTACACCTAACACCTATAGCGTAAGGTTTGTGAATCATAACCCTACCATCGACGGGTTTGATGTAACACTTAAGGATGCCAGCCTTGGTACAGTGAACCCTCTATGGTATCAGAAGATCAACCATGATGCCGGTAGTTCAGACCCTGATGTACGGCTATACTTCGATGCCACTGCGGATATGATACCACCGTTACCATCACTGCTGATGACTCAATGGGCATACAACGCTCCGCCTGTGCAGTGGAGAGCTATCAATGGTGTAACAATTGCAGGTGTTGCTTCTCCGGCACTTTCAAGTGTTACCAAATCAGGTTGGACAACATTCATCTCGGAAAACTTCAACCTTGCTCCGCAATCAATACCACTACCTGTTGAACTGGCAAACTTCAGCGCAAACTGTGATCAAGGTAAAATCTTATTGAAGTGGACAACCTTATCTGAAAAAAACACATCTCATTTTATAATAGAAAAAGGTTTGAATCCGGATACCTTTGAACCCATTGGAAGCATCAAGGCATCAGGCAATTCTGTGAGTCCTGTTGATTATGCATTTGATGCAGGAAAAGGTGAAAACAGCAATACTGTTTACTTCCGGTTGATACAAGTTGATCAGGACGGCAACTTTGAATTGTCGCCCGTAATTCCTGCTACATGTAAAGGATCCGCCCAACCATACATTGCGCTATATCCCAATCCCGTAAATGAGATACTGGAGATCATCGTTAATGATAATAGAGCATCCAACTATTCCATCAATGTACTAAACACTTTAGGACAGGCTATATATTTGAAGAGCATAAGCACCTCTGCAGGATTCAATCAATTCCGGATCAGTTTTACAGATTTCGCCTCCGGCATATATTTTATCAGAATCGAATCTCCTGAGTTGCAACAGTCATTTAAGATCGTTGTCCGCCATTGATCCATTTTTACGGAATAAAAATTCCACAATTACGGTTTATTGAAAACGTTATTTAGCCAAAACCATCAGTGAGTAACCGCCAAGTGTTCGTACAGTAAATTCCGGGAAAAGGCTGAATAAGATCTTACGTGGATATTTCCAGATCCTTGATCGCAATGATTTTTGTTTGAGATCGGTATAGGATGCTGTGTAAAAGCTGTCAACAATGGTATACCCTGACTGTTGCAAAGATTCCAGTGCTGTGATTCGGTTAAAAAAATGAATATGCCCCAGATTCTTCCGTTTTCGGCTCAATGGTTTTGTCCTTAAAACAGTTTGAACTGAAAGGTCGAGTGGTATGTGGAAGATGAAATGATCACCATATTGACGGGTTTGCCGAAGCATGCCATAATAATCTTCAACATGCTCGAAAACATCTATCATCATAACCATATTAAAGTGGTTATCTGCCATTAAGGCATCAAAACTTCCGTTAATAAAAGTGAGGTTTGAATGATTGTTTGCGGTTGCAATTTCAAAAGCCTGCGGACTTATCTCAAGTCCGGTGAACTGTGCCTGAGGGTATACAACTTTCAAAGACTGCAATATCTGTCCGGCCCCGCATCCTATTTCAAGAAATGAATCGGGTGAAAGATTGTTGCGAAATATGATCTCTTTTATCTTTCCTGCTTTCCATGATGAATCCTCAGAATGCCAGGTAGGGTGTTTTTCCAAATACCCCCCGCCTTCATACAACAATTCCTGAGTTTCCGCCATGGCTGCAAAGATAGACGGAACAGACTAATACAGAAATGTGGAGTGATTAAACACCGCGCAGTTTTTCCTTATACTTCGTAAGCTGCCTGCGTAACGACTCAACAGCACGGTCAACTGCTTCCTCAAATGATTTACATTGCTCTTTGGCAAAATGCGTTTTACCGGGAGTATTTAACTTGATCTCTGCGATCTTATTTTCATTTACATCTGAATTGTCAAGTCTCAGAAATACTTCCGCATCAATGATGTCTTCGTAAAACTGGTTAAGTTTCTCGACCTTCTCGTTTACAAAATCAAGAAGTTTTTTGTCAGCTGTAAAATGAATAGATTGAACTTTGATATCCATATTTTTAAAAAGTTATCAGGCCTTTGGATGTGCCTGCTTGTAAATATTCTTTAATTTTTCGGTTGTATTGTGAGTATAAACTTGTGTTGCGGCAAGACTTGAATGTCCCAGCAATTCCTTCACTGCGTTGATTTCTGCCCCATTGTTAAGCATATGCGTGGCAAAAGTATGTCTCAGAATATGCGGGTTCTTCTTGTCGCCGGTGGTAACCTTGCCCAGATATTTTTTCACCAAACGGTACACCAGCTTTGGGTATACTTTGGATCCGTCCTTTGCAGGAAACAGGTGGTTGCCTGTTACTTCTGCTTCTCTCATATATTTTTCCCTTTCGGGGAGATATGATTTCAATTCAGCGATCATTTCTCCTGATAACGGAATAATTCTCTCTTTGTTTCTTTTTCCTAAAACCTTTACAGTCATCTGCCCAAAAGCAATATCTCCAACTTCCAGATTCACAAGTTCTGAAAGTCGCATCCCTGTGAAGTAAAACAACTCTAATATGGTTTTATCCCTCAAACCTTCAAACCCTTCTTCAAATTCGATCTCATCGAAAAGAAAATCCATCCTATTCTCATCAATGAATACCGGCAGCTTTTTAGGCACTTTGGGCGACTGGATCTTGAGCATAGGATTATTCTTTACCAGACCTTCCCTTACCAGAAACCTGAAATATGACTTGAGTGAGGTTATCTTCCGGTTAGCGCTACGGGCGGATATGCCCGAATCGATAAGTTTTACGATCCAAGACCTCACAAAAAAATGTGTTATCTCTGCTTCGTGATCAATCTGATACTCATCCTGAAGGTATTGATAAAACTGGTCCAGGTCGCCCTGATAAGCAGTAATAGTGTGGCCCGAAAAGCGCTTTTCGAATTTTAGATATGATAAAAACCTTTGTAGGACCATTTTTCCGGATCCTTACAAAGATAACCTTGTAATGGTGGAATTCAAAGGAAGAAACACATAGTTTAACCCGGGAATCAGGCTAACTCGTTGTTCTGAAGAGTATTCTTGTATATGGCCTTTTTTACCTCTGTACGACGGGTAATGGAAGGCTTTTCAAAGGCCTGACGTGCTCTCAGCTGGCGGATAACACCGGTTTTCTCGAATTTCTTCTTGAACTTCTTCAGAGCCTTATCAATAGACTCATTTTCTTTTACAGGAACTATAATCATCTGTCTGTTAATAATTAAGGGATGGCAAAATTACAAAAGCTTTATTAAACAACCAAGATAAAGCTTGAAATATCCTCTCTTTTAAAACACTTCAAATAGCCTGTATACATGAGCATTCTTTGTAAATTTGCTCGCCTCAAAAAACTCAAGGCCTGCTTATGGGAAGGATGTTCGAAAAAAGGAAGCACAAAATGTTCGCCAGGTATTCAAAAATGGCGAAACAATTCACTCGTATCGGGAAGGAAATAGCCATCGCTGTTAAGCTTGGTGGTCCTGAACCGGCCCATAACCCAAGGCTTAGAGCTGCCATCCAGAACTCGAAATCGGTGAATATGCCGAAAGACCGGGTAGATGCGGCTATCAAACGTGCCGTATCAAAGGATACCGACAACTATGAGGAAATGGTATATGAGGGATACGCCCCTCATGGAGTGGCATTAGTGATTGAAACAGCCACTGATAACCCTACCCGAACCGTGGCCAATGTCCGCATGTACCTTACACGGGCAGGCGGAAACCTGGGCACCAAAGGGTCTCTGGACTTTTTATTCGACCGCAAAGGCATATTCAAACTGGCGAAAAACGACCTTGATATGGAAGAACTGGAGCTTGAACTCATTGATTTTGGAGCCGAAGAGGTTTTTGAAGATGAAGGGGAAATATTTGTCTACACGTCATTTGCCAACTTTGGACCCATGCAGAAAGCTCTGGAAGAAAAAGGTTTCGAGGTCGTTTCAACCGAATTGCAACGGATTCCCACTACTTCAGTTCAGTTAAATGGCGATCAGGAAAAAGAAGTGGCAGATCTTATTGAAAAGATCGAAGATGACGATGACGTACAGGCTGTATTCCACAATATGGGCGATGCCTGAAAAAGTAGCCCTTTTTAATGCCAATTTCTTTCATGAGTTGGCTTTTCCGTTAACTTTGCAGATTACCGCACTAACTCATTCTTAATCTATTGGAACAGAAGTCTACAACAGCTGTTAAGTATATATTTGTGACCGGAGGTGTAACATCATCTCTGGGCAAAGGCATTATCTCTGCATCTCTGGCTAAGCTGCTTCAGGCAAGAGGATATTCAGTGACTATCCAGAAACTTGACCCATACATCAACGTCGACCCTGGTACTCTCAACCCTTATGAGCATGGCGAATGCTTTGTGACCAATGATGGTGCCGAAACAGATCTTGACCTTGGCCATTACGAACGGTTTTTGAATGTTCCTACTTCGCAATCAAACAACGTTACTACAGGTAGTATATACCAAACCGTTATCAATAAGGAACGCGAAGGTGCTTACCTGGGAAAAACCGTTCAGGTTATCCCACACATAACTGATGAAATAAAACGCAGAGTAAAACTCCTTGGTGAAACAGGTCAGTTTGATATTGTGATCACCGAAATAGGTGGCACTGTTGGTGATATAGAGTCGCTTCCTTATATCGAGGCAGTCAGGCAAATGAAATGGGAACTTGGTTCAAGTTGTGCAGTGATACACCTTACCCTGCTGCCATACCTAAACGTTACCGGAGAACTTAAGACCAAACCCACACAACATTCAGTAAAGACCTTACTCGAATATGGTATCCAACCGGATATTCTGGTTTGCCGCTCTGAGAAGCCCATCAGTATGGAGATACGCAGAAAACTGGCATTGTTCTGCAATGTGAATGTGAATGCAGTGATAGAGTCTATTGACGCAACTACAATTTACGACGTTCCCCTGCTGATGCTTAAGGAACAACTTGATAAAGTTGTGTTGAATAAACTGAAGCTTCCCGGTAAACAAGAACCGGACATGGAGAACTGGAAAGCTTTTCTTGGTAAATTAAAAAACCCTACCAGCGAAATAAAGATCGGGCTTGTAGGTAAATACATCGAATTGAAAGATGCCTATAAATCAATCAATGAAGCACTCATACATGCAGGTGTATCAAACGAAACCAGCGTTAACGTAAGGTGGATACATTCTGAAAAACTGGATAAGGAAAATGTTGAAGCAAAACTGGAAGGTCTTCATGGTATATTAGTAGCACCCGGATTTGGCGATAGAGGCATTGAAGGGAAAATAGAAGCAATAAAATATGCCAGAGAAAATAAGATCCCATTTTTAGGTATCTGCCTGGGTATGCAGTGTGCCGTTATTGAGTATAGCAGGAATGTATTAGGGCTAACCGGCGCTCACAGCACTGAAATGAATCCCAAAACCAAATATCCTGTTATAGATATCATGGAGAACCAAAAGAAGATAACACGCAAAGGCGGTACTATGAGACTGGGTGAATATGCATGCACACTACAGAAAAATTCAAAATCATTTCAGGCATACGGAAAACAAAAGATTGCTGAACGACACAGACACCGTTTTGAATTCAATAATAAATTTCTGAAAAAGTTTGAAGAATCTGGAATGATCCCCGTTGGAATTAACCCGGATAACAATCTGGTTGAAATAGTTGAACTTAAGAATCACCCCTGGTTTATTGGTGTTCAGTTTCACCCAGAGTATAAGAGTACAGTAGAAAACCCGCATCCGCTGTTTGTGAAATTTGTAAAAGCAGCAGGTGAATATTCAAAGCAAAAATAATTTCAATTAGCCGGATTTGATCATAAGTTAAACACCGGTAAATATTAAATATGGATCGTAATTCAATAATAGGACTTTTACTCATAGGACTGATCCTTGTTTCATACAGTATATGGATGGCTCCAAGTAAGGAAGAGATGGAAGCCCGCCAAAAGCAACAGGATTCTATTGAGCAGGTAATGCAACAAGAGCAGGAAATTGCTCAGGAAACAGCAGAAGAAATAACCCCGGTTGCAGCAGTTCCGGTTGAAGAACTCATACAACTCAACGACACTACACTTAATTCTGATTCATTAAAGCAACTACAACTATTAAATCAGTACGGTGTGTTTGCAGCCAATGCCGAAGGTGAAGAATCACACACCACATTGGAGAACGATCTGGTAGTGGTTACCATGTGTAACAAAGGTGGAAGGATCAAGAGCGTATTACTCAAAAACTATAAAACTTACGATCAGAGACCGGTAATGCTGATGGAAGGAGACAGTTCGATCTTCGGGCTCAATTTCTTTGTTCAGAACAGGGAAGTATCCACTAACAACCTCTATTTTAATGTAGCCTCTTCGAACGACAGTACTATTGTTTACCGTCTTGATGCCGGTGATGATAGGCATATAGATTTTGAATGGACATTGCCATCTAAAGGCTATACGGTTGATTTCGATATCCGGTTCAAAGGACTTAATCAGCTTATCTCGCAAAACACAAACTATCTTGATCTTACATGGAGACAGGATATACTTCAAAAAGAAAAAAGTATTCAGAATGAAAAAGCAACATCAACTGTTTACTTCAAGTATCCTGATGAAGATGCCGATCACCTTTCAGAAACAAGCAGCGAAAAAGAGAACCTGAGTACACGTTCAAAATGGGTGTCATTTAAGCAGCAGTATTTTAATACTACTCTGATTGCAGATGCATCGTTTGACAAACCAACCCGCATTGAAGTGATCCAGCATGAATCTGAAACAGATTCATTACTAAAAACCATGCTTGCCAATTTCACCATCCCTTTTTCTCACAAGTCTGAAGAATCATTTGGGATGCAGTTTTATTGTGGACCTAACCACTTCCAGACGTTGAAGAGACTTGACTTGGGTATGGAAAAGATCATACCTCTGGGATGGGGGATCTTCGGATGGGTGAACAAATTCATGGTGATACCGATCTTCAATTTCCTGAACAGGTTTGACATGAATTTTGGTTTGATCATACTCATCCTGACAATTGCCATTAAGCTAATGCTGCTTCCTTTGACATATAAGGCATATATGTCTACTGCCAAAATGAAAGTGTTAAAACCAGAAATGGAAGAACTTCAGGCTAAGCATAAAGAAGACCAGATGAAGATGCAGCAGGAACTAATGGGCCTGTACCGTAAAGCCGGCGTTAACCCATTAGGTGGTTGCTTACCTGTAGTACTGCAAATGCCGATACTTATTGCCATGTTCAGGTTTTTCCCGGCTTCAATAGAACTCCGTCAGGAAAGTTTTTTATGGGCTAAGGACCTGTCAACATATGACTCTATTCTTGATCTTCCCTTTTCAATTCCATTCTATGGCGATCACGTGAGTTTATTCACTATCCTGATGACAATCTCTACGTTGTTGTACACTTATCTTAACTCGCAGATGACTGCCACCAACCCGCAGATGAAGTGGATGATGTATCTCATGCCTGTTATGTTCCTTGGTATTTTCAATAACTATTCATCGGGCTTGTCATACTATTATTTCCTGGCAAACATGATTAGTTTTGGTCAGCAGTACCTATTCCGTTCGTTTGTGAATGATGATGCAATTCATGCGAAGATCCAGGAGAATAAGAAAAAGAAGGGTACACAGAAAAAATCTAAATTCCAGCAGCGGTTGGAAAAAATGGCAAAGGAACGGGGTTATCCAAACAAAAAATAGCGGTATGATTGCAACATCATATAGGCTTACAGTTAGCATTATACTTGCATTTATCTTTTTAAGTGCATGCAGTAGAAAACAACAAACTAATCCTATTCCGGAACTTTCCACAGGTGATAGTCTCGTTGCTTACATCGAAAAAAGTCCCTGCTTTGGAAAATGTCCGACATACTCTATTCATATCTATCGTTCAGGTTATACACTTTATAACGGAAAAAGCAATGTAGCACGAATTGGGATGTACAGTACCTGGTTGAGTATGTCAAATATAAAAGACATCTGGACCACTGCTGACAAGTTGGGATATTGGGGCCTGAGTCATGAATATCGTGATCCGCACCTAACTGATTTTCCAACGATAAGGTCTTCGGTCGCATCACCAGAGAAAGATAACCATGTACTGCGATTCACTACCGACCCGCCTGCCGAGCTTATAAAAATGGAAGATTTCATTGATGGGTTGTTCAATGATGAAACAGTATGGATACCAGTTAATTCTGAACAGAATTGATTCAGATCAACCTGACATCCAAACCAATTAATTGACAAATAATCTAAAATTGAAGAAATTTACTCCTTCAAAACAAATTGTAAAAAATGGAAAGCACCAAAACCCTGAACCCCGAAACTGAAAAAGAACAAAGTCAGGACTTTTTACCTCTCAACGGAACGGATTATCTTGAATTCTATGTTGGAAACGCCAAACAGTCTGCATATTACTATCAGGCAGCTTTCGGTTTTGAACTTATCGCTTATTGCGGACCGGAAACTGGAGTCAGAGATAGAGCCTCATATGTGCTCCAGCAAAACAAGGTAAGGCTGGTATTGACCACTCCTATGCATCCTGATTCTCCTATCAACAAACACATCATGCAACATGGTGATGGAGTTAAGGTTTTGGCGCTATGGGTTGATGATGCTGAAAAATCATGGAAAGAAACAACAGCAAGAGGTGCTAAGAGTTATTCAAAACCTGAAGTGATAAAGGATGAGAATGGAGAAGTTATTGTTGCCTCAATTCACACATACGGAGATACCATCCACACCTTTGTACAAAGAAATAATTACAACGGTCCTTTTTTACCTGGCTTCAGAGAAGCTAAAAGCAAGTTTAAGATCAAGCCGGTAGGACTTCAATATGTTGATCATTGTGTGGGTAATGTTGAACTTGGTAAAATGAATGAGTGGGTTTCATTTTATGAAGATACTATGGGATTCAAAACCATTATCACATTTGATGATCAGGATATATCCACTGAATATTCAGCACTTATGTCCAAAGTAGTTTCTAACGGTAATGGATATATTAAATTCCCTATCAACGAACCCGCAGAAGGAAAGAAAAAATCTCAAATAGATGAGTACCTTGAATTTTATCACGGACCTGGTGTACAGCATATTGCTATAATTACAAATAACATCATTGAAACCGTTACTGAACTGATCAACAGAGGAGTTGACTTCCTTACGGTACCAACCACTTACTACGATACTCTTCAAGACAGAGTTGGCAAGATAGACGAAGACATTGAATCATTAAAAAAGTTAGGCATCCTGGTCGATCGTGATGATGAAGGATATTTACTGCAGATCTTCACCAAACCTGTAGAAGACAGACCTACCCTGTTCTATGAGATCATTCAACGAAAAGGAGCCAAATCATTTGGTAAAGGCAACTTTAAAGCCCTTTTTGAAGCAATTGAAAGAGAGCAAGCAAGCAGGGGCAATCTTTAACACTATATAGCTGACAAACAGCTACTTAAACCCCGTTGCACAACAGCAACGGGGTTTTTTATTCATTGTCATTTTTTTCAAATGTCTGATTTTCAATGCCTTAAATTTTAAAATTATGTAACCATCACACATAAAATGGGTAAAAATGTCAAAGCCAAAGTATGGCCCACAGAAAACTATTCAAACAGAAGCAAAGGCAAAGGATCACACTGCGTATGATCCTGCTTACCGTTATGGCTATATTTACTTTTATAGCTGTTGGGTTGTCTGTTTTTTTCTCTCTTTATAAACCGGATAAATCTAAAGCCGGGGGCAATACAATGATACTTTCAGAGATCAAAGTATCTCAGCAGGAAGAACTACTCTACAGAGGTACTGCCAACAATGTTGTGATGAAGGTGAATGTTATCACCCAAGGAAACGCAGCACCACTGGAGTTAAAAAATATAAACTTTAATTACAGAGGAACTACCAAACCCGTTGATGAACTTATCAGATCAGCCAGACTTTGGTACACAGGCAATAATAATACCTTCCTACCAGCCTCAAACTTCGGTGTAACAGTTTCGAATGCTATTGGCAGCGATGGCTCAATACTGTTCGAAGGATCACAACAGTTAAGCCAGGGATCAAACTACTTTTGGCTCACATATGATATCGATGATGCAAATACCAGTTCGGATGGTATTGCTGATGCAGAATGTATATCTGTGCGAATTGGATCCCTAGAATACAGACCCGATCAGGCTGCTCCTCCTCAAAAGTTTAAGATTGCAGATAACATTGCATGGTACGCCGTCAAAGATGGCGACATTCAAGCTATTGACACATGGAACAGCAAAAGAGATGGAAGCGGTTCAAAGCCGGTTTCATTCGGAATCACCAACAGCGTTTATATAATTCCCCCAGGAAAAACATTGTCTAACAAAATTGGGACAAACTTGCCTATCATAATAATTGAAAACGATTCCCGATTAATTACTTCTTCGAAATTAACTGCTGACCTACTTCAGGTTAGACCCAAAGGTATTTTACGATTTGACGAAGAAATTGAGTTGGAAAGTTCACCGGCAAGCATAAAGGTTTACAATAACGGAACTATCATTCACAACAATCCCGGTCAACTTGTTGCAACTGCCAGCTTTGAACCAGAAAGTAACCTTTGGATCACCCGGCAACCAGCTCCATCGTTCCGATCAGGTAAATATGTACCTGGAAATGTGATCGCCGATTTTGAAGTTAACAACTCCTATAATCTGTTTGAAATAGGATCCAAGATCAAAGGCGATCTGGAAATAAGAAATTCTGGCAAAGGATTTATTTATTTTGCATCAGACGATACACTTCAAATTCTTGGAAACTTGATATTGAATGATGGCACATTCAGCCTTACTTATGGTGATATAAATACTATCACTTATATAAGACACAATCTGATTTGCAACGGAGGCGAGTTCACCAACCAAAAAATGTCAGGCAGATATGGTAAAGCCAAACTACTAATATCAGGTGATGTAGTAATCAACAACACCCGGGTAAACTTATCTGCACCCAATACTAATCCGGCCCAAATCCTGATAAAAACTTCAACGCCTTCCAAATGGTATCAGCGTGAAGCAGGAATAAATCTTTGTGATATTATAATTGAAAAAGGATCTCAAGTAACATTGACCGGTAACACTCTTGGCCCAATACCCAAAGGCTGCACACTTACCTTAGCTCATGGTGCTATGTTGAATTGCCGTGAAGCAAATATCATTGGAAGTGGCTCGTTCAGTACAGAGCAATATTCAATCTTAGGAATCGGACATACTGAAGGCATTTCATCAACAGGCAACACAGGCAACATCCTTACAACTATCAGAAATTTTAATTCAGGATCTACTTATTTATATAATGGCATTCATGCCATTCAAAGAACCGGCTGGTTCACAACAACCCCAAAACCGGACATGGTAAGAGAGGTGAATGTTGCTCTACGTAATCCAAACGGGCTCCTTGTCCTTGATAAAGACCTGAACATTGAGGAACAAGTTACTCTGACAAGCGGATACCTTGTTAAAAATAATTTTAAGATCACAGTAAAAGGTACGGAATTCACGTCGGTTAAGTAAGTGGTTTCGTTGATGACAAACTTGTTGCTTTTTCAAGAAACAGATCAATGGATTGTTTTTTAATATCATCTATCTGATATTGGATACATTCAAATAAATAATTGTGGGTGATAAGCTTTTTCTGTTCATCCTTGATACCATCTACAATTTCACCACGAGAATCCACGCCATGCTTTAAAGCCTTATTGAACATTTCAATGAACTCATCCGAAACATCCTTTGCTGCCATCCACACGGCAAAAACAAAAGGAAGCCCGGTAAGTTTTTGCCATTCTTCCGACAAGTCGTAAACGTATTTGTATCCATCTCTTGAGCTCAATGCCCTGTCCCCTATTATTACTCCGGCTGTGGTTCCGGTGATAAACTGTTCAAAACCCTTACTTGCAGATTTCCAGATAGGTTCAATATCCCATGATTCTTTTGCTAATATCTTCACCAGATTTACCGATGTATTTGATTCAGGATCCAACAAAATAGTTTTGATCTGTTCCAACGGAACATTGCTTGCCAGTATTACCGACTTTACCGGACCAACTGATGATATGCAAAAATCAGTTACTACCCTTCCTTCTGGCATCCCTTTGAGGGTTATAACAGGTACAAGACCAACATCTGCTTCACCACTCAATACCTTTTTCGCACAATCGGACGGCACATCCAATGACATTTCACACTTGTCCATCAATTGAGAATCACGCCTGATACCATACAAGAAAGGCATAGAATTAAGATACGACACAATGGATATCTTGAGCTTTCTCATCAGGCAACAACTTGTTCAGGATGCATGATCTTAAAAATCATCTCTCTGATCAGATCACTGGAATCGGTTGAGACATTCCCTACACCTTTTGATTTAAGATCGTACTTGTGTAAAAGGTCTATTGCCTTCACGGCATCTGCATAGGAATAATTTCTGGCGGCAATTTCTATATCCTTCAGAAAAAATGGATTTATTCCAAGCGCGGCAGCCACCTTATCACGAGCTATTCCACGTTGACTACGGATCATGCTATGATAAGTGATAACACGGTTAAAATAGCTGTAAAGTAATGACATGGTAACAGGCAATGGACTTGCTTTAGGGTTAGCACCAAAATAACTGGCAATCCGCTGAGCTTTGAAATAGTCTTTTTTACCTATGGCATTTTGCATTTCAAAAATATTGTAGTCTTTGCTTATGCCGATGAACTTCTCGATCAACTCCGGAGTTATCTCTGCACCCTTATCAACATTGATCATTAATTTATCAAGCTCATTGGAGATCTTTGACAAATCATTTCCAAGAAAATCAGCAAGCATAAAACTTGCTTTCGATCCTATTTTGTATTTTTTATCCTCAACATATGTACTTACCCAGGCAGGTATTTTATCATCATAAATTTTAGATGACTTAAAGAACACTGTATCTGATGCAATTGTTTTGCCCAGCTTGGTCCTGCCATCCACAGACTTGTACTTATAGCAAAAAACAAGCAAAGTGGTAGGTTGGGGATTTTTAAGGTATGAGAGTAAAGATGGCCCTGAGTCAGCACTATCACCATCATCATCTCTGGATTGTTTTCCTTTAGGAAACAGATCCTTCATCTCCTGAGCCTCCTTCACAATAACCACCTGATAGTTTGACATCATCGGATATCTCTTTGCATAGCTTAGCAAAGTGCTGATGTTTACTTCCTTGCCATACAATACACTCTGGTTAAATTCTTTTTCGGAATCTTCAAGGACATTATCTTCTATAAAATCACAGATCTTGTCTATATAATAAGTCTCTTCTCCTGTGAGAAAATATACCGGATGATATATTTTCTTTTTGAGTTCTTTCATTATTGTATCAAAAGTCCGTGCCATTTCAGAATTTCAGATGCTTAACAGTAAGCCCGTTGTTTATTAATTCATTCAATGCGTCAACTCCTATGGTAAGATGCAACTCAACATACTTTCCTGAGACCTGCTTATCACTCTCAGTAGTTTTAATACCTTCCGGGATCATTGGCTGATCAGATATGAGTAATAATGCGCCGGTTGGTATGTGATTGATAAACCCCGTTGTAAAGATTGTTGCTGTCTCCATATCTATGGCCATACTTCTGGTTTTTCTGAGGTATGCCTTAAACTCTTTGTCGTGTTCCCACACACGCCGGTTGGTTGTATATACCGTTCCTGTCCAATAATCCATCCCATGATTCCTGATAGTGGTTGAAACAGCTTTTTGAAGACTGAAAGCAGGTAATGCAGGAATTTCAGGTGGCAAATAATCATTGGATGTCCCTTCTCCCCTAATAGCAGCTATGGGTAATATCAAGTCGCCGACTTTATTTTTTCTTTTTAAACCACCGCACTTTCCCAGAAATAAACATGCCGATGGTTTTATCGCCGACAAAAGGTCCATGATAGTAGCAGCATTGGCACTTCCCATTCCAAAATTTATAATTGATATATTATTGGCAGTGGCATTGGGCATTGGACTGTTCAATCCGTTGATCGGAACTTTGAACTTTTTGGAGAAAATCTTAACATACTCCATAAAATTGGTCAGGAGTATATACTTGCCCAGAGCCTCAACCGGTGTTCCGGTATATCGGGGCAACCATTCTTTTACTATTTCGGTCTTATTTTGCATCACAATAGGCAAGAATACAAAAATACGGTTAAGAATGATGATTACCTTAGCATCCTATGACATTTGAGCTGCCAAAACTGCAATTTCCTGAATATGAATTCAAGATCATCCAAAAAAACGAGGATTTACAGATCTTTGATGAGGTACGCAAACAATACGTAACCCTGACCCCTGAAGAATGGGTGCGACAACATATGATCAAATTTTGCGACAAGTCACTGGGATATCCGGTCAGTTTTATGGCAGTTGAAAAGGGATTAAAAGTGAATGGTTTGCAAAAACGGATAGATATACTAGTTTATAACAGTAATCGAAAACCCTGGATGATCATAGAATGTAAAGCTCCTTCTGAAAAAAACCAAACATCTGCTATTTTTCAGGCGGCCTACTATAATTACGAATTGAATACCGAATATCTCACCATTACTAATGGTATCAAACATTATTGCTATAAATTGCAAGGTGAAAAGTTTGAACCCTTAAAAGGATTCCCTTCTTTTCCTTCTAATTGACATAAATTGAAAAAAATACTACAAAATATTTTCCTTGGCATAATCTTGTTTGTTGTTGCTACTTTGGGTACAGCATATCTTTTACTTAAACAATCACTGCCCGTTTATAACGGCATGATAAGAACCAATATGGTGCAGGACAGTGTAAGGGTTCGGTTTGGACCATACGGTGTTCCTCATATATATGCACAAAATGAAACAGATGCATTCTTTTCTTTAGGATACATACATGCTCAAGAGAGACTGTTTCAAATGGAAGTTATCAGAAGAGTTGGATCAGGAAGACTGGCCGAGATCTTCGGAAAGGAACTTATACCGATCGATCATTTCTTCAAGGCATTGGGTATTGAAGGTCACTCTATTGAAATGCAACTAAAATTCGACCGTTCACCGGATTCAGATATGAAGAGGTGTGTGATTGCTTATATTGATGGTATCAACAAGTATCTGGACAAAAAGGTGAGTCCACCTGAGTTTAGAATGCTGGGCATAGACTGCGAACCATTTTCCGTTAAGGATATTTATCTTATTGCAGGGTATATGTCATTTAGTTTCACTGAAGCTATCAGAACTGATCCCACACGTTCTTTTATACTTGAAAAACTGGGGCCCGAATATCTTGCATCCCTTAAGGTTGATACTGCTTCCTTATCAAATTCACATTCTGTTGCAGACACACTCTACACACAAACAAATATTGCTTCACTGGTATCAGAACTTTGCAATAAAATACCAACCGGCTCATGGACAGGAAGCAATGCAATAGTTATAGGACCGGAGAACTCCATATCAGGAAAAGTATTGTTTGAGAATGATACACATATTGGATTTCAGCAACCATCAATATGGTATGAGGCACATATAACCACACCTTCATATGAAATATATGGCAACTATCTTGCCGGCATACCATTTCCCTTGATAGGTCATAACAGAAGTATGACCTGGGGTTTGACTTTATTTGAAAATGATGACATGAATTTTTATGCAGAAAAACCCTCTGGTTATGATCGGTATTACTATAAAGGCAAAAAAAATAAATTTGAAAAAAGTATTGTAAATATTCACGTAAAAGGGTCTTCAGACACAGTGGTAACAATACGAAAAAGTGTACATGGGCCTATCGTAAGTGACATACTTGTGAATATGAATGATTCAACGGGTGAGCATCCGGTTTCATTATGGTGGTCGTATATACATCTTGATGGCAAAGTGCTCGACGTAACATATAAGCTGAGTAAATCACATACTATAAACGATGCTCGTGATGCTGCCAGAATAGTAACTGCGCCAGGTATTAACATTGTGTATGGAGATACAGCAGGTAACATCGCATGCTGGTCTGCAGGTCGCATTCCTAAATTCAAAGATTCGGTAAATACCGGTTTTATTTTAGATGGAGCAAGCGGCGAGAATGATGTTTTAGGGTATTACAGTTTTGATCATAATCCAAAAATTGAAAACCCGGTAAGTGGTTACATTATTTCAGCAAACCAGGCACCTGATACAAATCATATGGCCATCAATGGGTATTATGCACCCAATGACCGGTATGATCGTCTGCGTTCAATGGTCAATGAAAGGTCAGGTATCTCTGCCGGCGACCTTAAGTCACTGGCCCTGGACAATATATCTACTGTGCAAAAGATAAACTGCGATACACTTGTTGAAATACTTATGCGTTCAAGCGATCTATCTGAAAGAGAATTGAGTGTTTTAAAATATATGAATCAGTGGGACGGTAAACATGACCTGAACGATGTTGCACCGGTGATCTATTACAAAACTCTGTCACTTATTTTTAAAAATGCAATGGAAGATGAATTGGGAGAAAAAAGATATGCAGAGTTTGTGAACACACACCTGATGAAAGCTTCATATATGATTTTATTTAGCGATGCCTACTCTCCATGGTGGGATAAAATCAATACTAAAGAAATAGAAGACCGACAATCCATTATAACCGAGAGTTTTAAAATGGCTGTAAGTAAGCTGAGTCATGAGTTCGGTGACAATGTAAAAAACTGGACCTGGGGAGGTTATCATACACTAGAACACGAACATCCCATTGGTAAAAAATATCCATTCAATCATTTTTTCAATGTTGGTCCATTTGCCGCTCCCGGCGGAATTGAAACCGCCAATAATGCAGCATTTAACATGACAACTTCCGGTCCGTTCAAGGTTACATATGGTCCTGCAATGCGAATTATAATTGACATGAATGATCCCGCCCTCGGCTGGAGTATCAACCCTACCGGACAATCAGGACATCTGTTAAGTCGTCACTATGAAGATCAGGCTGAGATGTTCATTTCAGGTAAATTCAGATATATGTCAATGGATTCTGAGAATATTAATGAAACTTCTAACAACACTTTAACCTTTTATCCATTAAGATAATGTTGGATATCAGTTTATTCACAAGTAGAGCTGTTTTTTACATTGCCGGACTTTTAATTATTGCAAACTTTGCTTTTGCACAATCAAATAATATAATTGTTCACGATCAGATAACCGGTGAACCTCTGGATCAGGTTTTAGTCACACAAAATAAAACTGAAATTTATTTTACTAATGCTCGCGGACAATTAATTATTAAGAATCTGAATCCCGGCGATAGCATTGTATTTACAAGCTTAGGTTATCAAATAAAAACCTTAACAGGAGACAGCTTACTTTCAGGCAATCATCAAATAGGTCTTACCCCTAACCCATTCAACTTGGATGAAGTCACAGTTTCTGCAAACCGGTTTGAGGAACCAAGTGATGATATACCTTATCAACTCTTACAAATTTCAAAAAACGAGATCAAGAGAATAAGTCCTGATAACTCTGGAGATCTCCTTCAAAGTACAGGGATGGTGAATGTCCAAAAAAGTCAGGCAGGGGGTGGAAGTCCCGTACTCCGAGGCTTTGAGGCCAATAAAATTTTAATTGTAGTGGATGGAATTAGAATGAATAGTGCTATTTACAGGGCCGGACATCTTCAAAATGTAATTACCATCGATCCTCTTTTACTCG
>JAHEMF010000056.1:0-9316 GCA_024643795.1 Bacteroidota bacterium
GGTGCATTGGTGTCGAAATATATAGCGACTCTGTTTTTGATCTGGTCGCCGATGGATAATGTGTCAAGTGGTTTCACCTTGTATTTTATCAATCCGTGACTGAGGGGTTCATTCACGTTGCTGTCGGGCAGGAGTATGTTGTCCAACCTGAATTGCATGAATCCGGTTTCATCAATTAGCAATAAGTCAAGTGGGTGAGATGAATAAATTAATTCAAAACTTGAAGCATTCAACTCTTCAGGAAGGTTGCCCTGAATAAGTACGTTGAAAGCGGTGTCGTTACCGGTGTTCTGATAGCGGATGGTGTATTCAAGAAACGGAGGGTCGGGAAATTCAATGTCAAACAGTTTGGTCCGGTTAACAGTAATATCATTGGGGTCAATGGCAGCGGTGATCTCTATCTCTGTCCATGCATGGTTGCATACCAGATCGGTATCTCCCGCAAGAGGAAGAATTGAAGAGCCTGAATTGATCAAGGTGCCTATTGTAAGTCCGGAGTCCGCTTTTGTTGTTACAACAATATTTCCGTTATCGTATGGATCAAGATCGCCCAGGAACCAGTAAAGGGTATCTGCGGAAACTGAATCTGGTTGAGGAATTGCTGAGATGAATGTAAGCTGACTATCAGGATAAAATAAAGCAGTTGCATTGAGTGTGGTGGTGCCCAGATTATAATAGTTGATCAGGTATGATCCATTTCTGCCTGCCCGGAAGTTATTCGTTGTATGTATTCCGATACACAGATCATTGATCGCAGCCACCGGTTGAAAAGCGAAATCCTTTAAGCTGTCAACTTCAAATAGCTGAACAAAAGTTGACATATGAGCTGCAGGAACGGCATCATAAAAGTTTATGGGGTCGGGAGAAGTGATGAACTGTCCGGTATCAAGTACTACCAAACGATAATCGCCCGCATGGTCAGTGAATTTATCGTGGCTATCCCCGCTTAGAGTTATGCGGTGGTTCTGCACCGGGTTTTCCGTAGAATCCTTTATGCCATTTGAATTAACATCAACAAAAGCATTTCCGGAAATGATGTTATACTTGTCAGTTACTTCCATGACCCAATAGTCGGCAGTACCTCTGCTGCTTTCAGTTTTATAACCACTCCTGTTTGATTCCGACCAACCACCTATCAGATAGGAATCATTAGATCTGTGAATCATGCAGGTCGGTGCATCACCTCGTGTACCACCGATTGTCTGATCCCATAATATATCACCATTCACCGGTGATATGTTTACCAGCCAGTAATCTGGTGCTACAAAGGGTCCAATATTTGGTGATGTTTTGATACTATCCATATTTGCACTGGTCCAGCCGGCGATCAGTAAAGACCCGTCCTGCATTTGTATGATGTCCTCCAGAATGTCCTGGTATTTTGTGCCGATAGTCTTGTCCCATACCACGTTACCTACGGAATCAAGTTTTACTATCCAGTAGTCCTCTGCGGGGCCGGGACCGAAATAATTCTGTGTTTTATCACCTGAAATGCCAGATTTAGAAATTCCGGCTACTACATAACCACCATCGCTGGTCTGAATTACCCTTTTAAACCTTTCTTGATCGTTGCCACCTATTGTGTTATCCCATTCGATATTTCCCAGTGAATCGAGTTTTACTACCCAATAATCATCATTGCCCAGGCAGTTCTCAGATTTATAACATGAGATGTTTGATGATGAATGGCCGCCACAAATGTATCCGCCATCAGATGTCTGGTTAATACTGTAGAGCTGATCGTTTGAATCGCCTCCTATGGTTTTCTGCCACTGAATGCTGTCGTCCTGACCAAATTTGATGATCCAATAGTCGGCATATAGGTTACAATTCGGATCGGTTTTGTCACCTGAAACTCCTCCACCGGACCAGCCGCCGCAGATGTAGCCACCATCTGTTGTCCCGATCATAGCCTCCATCTGATCCCAACCTGCACTGCCAATTGTTCTGTCCCATAATATATTTCCACCACCACCAAGTTTTATGATCCAGTAATCCATATAACCTCCTTTGGGTAGCGAAGTCTTGTCATTTCCTATCCATGAATCAGAATATCCGCCTATGCGAAAAGTTCCGTCGGGGAATGCAACTGCTCCAACAGGTACATCTCTGCCGGCGTAACCTGCATGACATTTATCCCAAACGATGTTTGCTTCATCATCAAGTAAAACAGTCCAAAAATCTTCGTATCCTTTCGCCGGTTTTGTTTTATCACCTGATATGGGTGACCACGAATAGCCAACGCACAAGGTTTTGTTTCCAGGCAATGGGATCAATTTTTTAATAATATCCTCATCGGATCCACCAATTGTTTTTTGCCAGTGGATCTCAAGTGGCTGTTGTGCTGCTGCGTACAGGCATGGCGTTAGTGGTAGCACAAATAATAAAAGAAGGTGTTGCAGTTTACCTTTAAGCATGAAAACCATGATGTGATATCATATAAATGTACCAATAAAAGTTAGAGGACCCTCGTGCTATAAACATGCTTCGCGTTAGGAGGCGAGCGGAGTTACCCCGCCTGGGCACTTTGTGCTTCGGCGGGTACAAGCGAGCACCCGGCCCTGAGTCCGCCACGGCGGAACGAAGGGAACGCCCAAATTTAACACATTGAAAACCAATGCTTAATGATTTTTAGGTAACTTTTTAGAGTGTTTTATGTTATAAGTACTTGCATAAATGATAGTAATACTATTATATTTGTACTGAGTTAAAATCAAACATGCAGGATCTGTTGCAACAAGTGCAAGTGCAGGTAAATGAGAAGATCTACCTGAAGAACCCCGAGTCGAGCGACCTGGGCAGGAGGATAGTTGCAGGCAGTATTGAGCTGATGGACCGGGTGGGCTTTGAGGATTTTACTTTTAAAAAACTGGGCCTGCAGATCAACTCTCCGGAGGCTTCTATTTACCGTTATTTTGAAAGCAAGCATAAGTTGCTGTTGTATCTTTCATCGTGGTACTGGGGTTGGATGGAGTACCAGCTTGTTTTTGGGCTGGCCAATGTTAGTTCGGCTAATGACAGATTGGTTCGAGCCATTTCTATTCTTACAGGTACCGTAAGTAATGATGCAGGAATGTCGCTTATTGATAAAGCAAAGCTGCACCGTATAGTTATTTCAGAATCTACAAAATCGTATCTCACTAAAGCAGTTGATGATGAGAATAAGGACGGCATTTTCGCAACCTATAAAAAACTTGTTGCACGGGTGAGTGATATTATTCTTGAGTTGAATCCAAACTATCGGTATCCTCATATGTTAATATCAACCATGATAGAAGGTGCCTTACACCAGCGTTATTTTGCCCAACACCTGCCCAGACTTACCGATGTTGTAAACGGTGAAGATACGGTGACGGATTTTTATATGGATATGATCTTAAAGACCATACAAACCGAAGATGTGAACTAACTGATGAAGATGGCCCGTTTTATCATATCGGTATTTGTGGTGTTCTTCCTGGCGGTTGAACTGGTGCCTTTTCAGTGGTATAACCTGCAGGCAGATTCTATGGAACTGGCCGAGGGGCAGGATCATGAGAAGGAGAAAGAGGGTAAGGAAAAGAAGAACGGTAGTTCGGTAGATGAATATGTAGCTGTGGTTGTAAGTGGTTCGTCAAATAATGAGATCAACAAACGCAGTATTTTCATAACTTATTTACATCGGTATATACGTCCGGTGTTGGAGGGCCCTTTGATGCCTCCCGAGATCGCCTGATCTTGTAAACACTTGTTGGCTTTTGGCCAACGATAATAAAATCATTGCATTTATTTTCCGATGTGTGAATGCCGTTAGATGAGGTTTCACATGTCATTCACATGGTCTGAGTTATCGGACGTAATTAATTTATACTAATGAATACTAAAAATAAAGAGGGATTCTTTGCGAATCTTAAGAACGACCTGCCTGCCAGCTTAGTAGTTTTTCTGGTGGCTGTACCGTTGTGTCTTGGAATTGCTCTTGCCTCCGGAGCGCCGTTATTCTCGGGTATTATTGCCGGAATAGTAGGAGGTATTGTTGTGTCGCTTTTAAGCGGATCACAACTTGGAGTAAGTGGTCCGGCAGCCGGACTAGCAGTAATTGTGCTTGCATCTATTCAACAGCTGGGATCCTTTGAAGTGTTCCTGTTCGCGGTTGTCTTGGCAGGTGTCATACAGATCATACTTGGAGTGCTGAAGGCAGGGGTGATCGGTTATTACTTTCCTTCGTCGGTGATAAAAGGAATGCTGTCTGGTATAGGTATCATCATTATTCTTAAGCAGATACCGCATGCTTTTGGATATGATAAAGACTACGAGGGTGATATGTCCTTTGTTCAGCCTGATGGTCAGAACACCTTTAGTGAAATGTTCGCTATGCTCGACTTTATAAGTCCGGGTGCACTTATCATTACGCTGGTATCAATGTTTATCCTGATCATTTGGGAGCAGCCTTTCATGAAAAGGTTCAGCATAATGAAGCTTATACAAGGGCCGTTAGTAGCTGTTGCTGCTGGTATAGGATTGAACGTGTTGTTTGCCAACATGCCTGAATTTTCACTTTCGGCAAGCCAGGTTGTAAGCATACCGGTAGCTGATTCGCTGACAGGATTTTTTGGTCAGTTCACTCTACCTGATTTCAGTCAGTGGGATAACAAGCAGGTTTATATAATTGCATTGACCATTGCCGTTGTTGCCAGTCTGGAGACCCTACTGTGCGTAGAAGCCACTGATAAGATGGACCCTGACAAGCGCGTAACACCCACCAACCGTGAGTTGCTGGCGCAAGGAGCGGGTAACATGTTCTCAGGTTTGATAGGCGGATTGCCAATAACTCAGGTTATAGTTAGAAGTTCTGCCAATATCCAGTCGGGTGGTAAAACACGCACATCTGCATTCCTTCACGGGGTTTTACTTCTTGTTTGTGCACTTGCCATACCACGAGTACTCAACATGATTCCGCTGGCAAGCCTTGCGGCGATATTGTTTGTGGTGGGGTACAAGCTGGCGAAGCCTGCTTTGTTTGCCGAGATGTTCCGCAAAGGCCGCACACAGTTCATTCCCTTTATGGTAACTATTGCAGGAATCATATTCACTGACCTATTAGTAGGTATAGGATTGGGATTGTCGGTAGCTATAGTTCAGATTCTTTGGAACAATTACAAAGTGCCGTATCACTTTAATGTGAAAGATTATGTTGCAGGTGAGCCTGTAAGGATCGTATTGTCGGAAGACGTTAGTTTCCTGAACAAAGCAAGTATCATGCAAACTCTTAATGGGTTACCCGATGGCTCGGAAGTTATCATTGACGGCACCAAAACGCGTACGATACATCAGGATGTGATTGAGATCATAGATGATTTCAAAGCCAATGCACTTACACGCAACATTGAACTAAAGCTTGAAGGTATGGATGAGTGGGATGCGCATGATCCTGTTGAACAATTCGGCAGGGTAGTGTTATCGCACCCTATACGTGCCGCCCGTCCGCGAATATTGATGAATTTATTCAAGTGATCCATGGTGATCATAAACTAAAAAGTAAAACAGTTTTAAAAAAAAATAAAATGACAACATTAGAATTTGAACAAATAGTAGCTCTTGATAAGCAGGCCCAGGATTCCATAACACCTTTGCGTGCTGTTGAACTTCTTAAGGAAGGGAATGAGAGATTTGTGGAAGACCGCAGGTTGGATCGCAATCATCATGATCAGATCAAACAAACATCAACAGGACAGTATCCGTTTGCCGCGGTATTAAGTTGTATTGATTCACGTGTGCCTGCCGAGTTAGTTTTTGATTTGGGTATAGGTGACATTTTCAATGTGCGAATAGCAGGCAACTTTATCAATGATGACATTTTGGGAAGTCTTGAGTTCGCATGCAAAGTGGCAGGGGCCAAGGCCATTCTGATACTCGGGCATTCGTCATGTGGAGCTGTAAAAGGGGCCATTCAGGAAGTGGAACTGGGTAACCTTACGGGGATGCTTGATAAGATCAAGCCGGCAGTAAATGCCACCAAAGCTGTACATGGCAACAAGCCTCACGACCACCCTGAGTTTATACAGGGCGTTGCCCGCACCAACGTGATCATGAACATGTACAGCATTCTTCAAAAGAGTCAGGTGCTGAAGGAGATGCATGATAATGGTGAGATAACGCTGGTGGGTGGAATGTATAATGTGGAAACCGGTAATGTTGAGTTTATAGAATCATAGTGCTAAGTGGGTTTAGTAAGAAAGCCGCGGCCGATAGGTTGCGGCTTTTTTTATTTGCTAGCCTCGCGTACGCGGGCGATGCATACCGACTGGCATTGAATAGGCGGGGTGTTAATTTGCTAATGTTGTAATGTGCTAATGAGACAATTATTTAATTATGTAATTATTTAATGTGGTTGGGGACGAAGTAATGTGCTAATGTGATAATGAGGCGATTGAAAAATAAATGTCACCCTGAGCTTGTCGAAGGGGGAGTAAAGAGGGAATGTGCTAATGAGTTAATTATGTAATTATTTAATGGGGTTGGGAAGGGGTGGTGTTAAAATATGTTGATGTGCTAATTGAAATAAAATGTCACCCTGAGCTTGTCGAAGGGGGAGTAAAGAGAGAATGTGCTAATTAGTTAATGAGACAATTATTTAATGAGGTTGGGGACGAAGTAATGTGCTAATGTGATAATGAGGCGATTGAAAAATAAATGTCACCCTGAGCTTGTCGAAGGGGGAGTAGCAGAAATACATGTCATTCACTAAATTTGCGTTAATCCACTGACAAAAAACTTTTCAAGTCCACTTTTCAATGGCAAAGATCTATACCACCTATATTGTTAAATGCAAAGATGATTCCTACTATACCGGAGTAACCAACAATTTGGACCGAAGGTTAGGTGAACATAATTCAGGGGATTTTCCACATACGTATTGTTTCAGAAGAAGACCTGTAGTTCTGATGTTTTATCAGGAGTTTTTTGATGTGAAAGAGGCAATAGCTTTTGAAAAGCAAATCAAAGGATGGGCACGGGCTAAAAAGGAAGCATTGATAAGAGGAGATTTCCCTGCTCTTGTTGTATTAAGTAGGAGCAAATCAAAGAAGGAATGAATTCGATCACCACTTCCCCTTCAACGGGCTCAGGGTGACATTGCCTTTAGGAGAATTAAGTAGGAGCGTGCCGAGTATATCAGGATTATGCTTTCAGAATGTGATTGTAGTTTGATCAATCATGAAAAATTGATGGATTAATATGCTAATTATACATCAGGTAAATAGTTTAAATGGTTTGCGAAAGGATAATGTTTTAATGTGCTAATTGAAATAAACTTGTCACCCTGAGCTTGTCGAAGGGGGAGTAGAAGAGAATGTGCTAGCTTCGCGAACGCGGGCGATGCATCCCGTCTGGCATTGAATAGGCGGGGTGTTAATTAGTTAATGAGACAATTATTTAATGTGGGTTGGGGACGAAGTAATGTGCTAATGTGATAATGAGGCGATTGAAAAATAAATGTCACCCTGAGCTTGTCGAAGGGGGAGTATTAGAAATAAAAAATTATTATTTTGATCCTCTGTATGAAAACAAATTCTTTCCAAAAGATCCTCTTGTTGCTATCATGCTTTTGTATGCATGCCCTTTCGGGGATGGGGCAGCAGCGGAAGGCAGAAACACCCTATGTTGTTATTCTGGGTACGGTACAGGATGCAGGGTCGCCACATATAAACTGCACAAAAAACTGTTGTACCATTCTACGCAGTTTTCCGGATGCCACACGTAAGGTTGTGAGCCTCGGTATTGTGGATCCTGTTGAACACAAGTGCTGGCTGTTGGAAGCAACGCCGGATATTACATCACAACTGGCTGTTATGAATGAAATGGCCATGTTCACGGAAAGCGATATTCCGGATGGTATATTTCTAACGCATGCGCACATTGGACATTATTCTGGATTGGTGTACATGGGCAGGGAAGCTATTAATGCCAATCATGTACCGGTTTACACAATGCCGCGCATGAAAACGTATCTTGAAAGCAACGGCCCCTGGAGTCAGTTGGTAGCTATTGGTAATATCAAGCTTATGGAATTGAATCAAGGAGTGCCCGTTCAATTATCGGAGCGGATAAAGGTTACACCTTTTTTAGTGCCGCACCGCGATGAGTTTTCAGAAACTGTGGGATTTATTATTGAAGGTCCTGAAAAGAAAATGTTATTCATTCCTGATATTGATAAATGGGAAAAGTGGGGTAAGGATATTCTTAAGGAAGTAATGACGGTTGATCATGCCTTGCTGGATGCTACATTTTACAGGGGAGAGGAGTTAGGAAACCGAGATATGAGTGAAGTGCCGCATCCTACTGTTGAAGAGACCATGAAGTTGTTTGAGAATCAGCCGGAAGAGCAAAAGAGTAAGCTATTCTTTATCCATATGAACCACACCAATCCTATGTTGGATAAGAATTCAGAGGAATCAGATGTTGTTACAGGCAAGGGTTTCAATATTGCCCGGTACAGGCAGGTATTTGGATTGTAGCTTAGTGTTCCGGTGAAATAAGTTTCCCGGTTAAAAGCAAATATTATAGCAACCGCACAATTTAATTTACGAACTTTAGTTCTGGTAATGATCTTGTGTCAAAATGAAAACACCTTGGTTCAAACGTTTTGGTATACTTTTTATCCCGGCCACTTTTATGGGGTGGTTGATCTTATTAGCCGGGATCGCTTATGCGGTTTATATTTTTATTAAAATCGACAGTAAATCGCATTCGGTTAGTGATACTCTCATGTCATTTGTTATAAACCTTATTATAATAATAACTTTATATTCTCTTGTTGCATTTATTTCAAGCAGAACAACAAAAACAAAATTTACTTCCAATGAAAAATGACAGTTCACCTTTAACAGATCTTCTAAGATCACTGGCTATAGCCGGGAACATCTTTTTTGTATTATGGATATTATATAATGGTATCAATGAAAATTTCGAAGGCACTAACCTGGAAAAGATATCATACGTCCTTTTGATGGGGCTACTTACCGTAAATGCTTTTTTACTTATCAGTTCCCGAAAAAAAACAGCACCCAAGTAAAGGGAGTTTAAATACGGGTTGCCTTAAGGATGTTAAGGTTATGATTACATAATTATGCCGCAAAAAACTACCGAAAGGAAAGCGGTATTACTCAACAACCAATCTTTGATTGAATACTTTTTGGTCTGTTATCAGGCTTACCAGATACACACCTTTTGAAAATGCTGAAAGGTTGATCTGCAATTCTGAGCCTGTCACTTTTTGTTGCAAAAGCAGTTTCCCACTAGGATTATAAATTGTGAGCGTTCCGGGAGGTCCATGGAC
>JAHEMF010000056.1:9416-10726 GCA_024643795.1 Bacteroidota bacterium
GTTGAAGTTCCGGTGATGACCGGATTTGGAGCAGGTAATATAGTAAGGTTCACATGGATCATACTGTCGCATCCGGAGGTGTTTGTAATGATCTCGGAATAGACCCCGCTTGATGTCCATATCTGGTTGCCACTTGGAGAGACATACTGACCACATGCAGTGTCGGTGATGGTAATTGAAGGGTTGTTGCATAATTTAACTACCCAATAATCCATTCCCCCCTTCAGCGGAGCTGTTTTATCACCTGAAATAAATGAATCGGAATTGCCTCCTACAATGTATCCTCCGTTTACAGCTTCCGCTATAGTGGTTGCTCTGTCCTGGTTGATTCCTCCAACAGTTTTTTGCCATTGCAGAATCCCTACTGAGTCCAGTTTAACAATCCACATGTCATAACCACCTCTGGAAGATTCTGTTTTATCGCCTGAGATCCCCGAATTAGATTCACCACCAATAATATAACCCCCATCATTTGTTTGTGAAATGGAAGTTGCGGTTTCAGTTAAATTTCCACCAATAGTTTTTTGCCATAGAAAATTGCCAAACGTATCCAGCTTAATTATCCAAAAGTCAAACCCACCTTTAGAATTCTCGGTTTTATCTCCCGAAATGTTTGACCAAGATGAGCCTGCAAGAATAAATCCTCCATCGCTGGTTTGTTCTGCGGCATTCAAACCGTCTCCACCGCTACCTCCAATGGTCTTTTGCCATTGTATACTACCCAGAGAGTCTAGCTTTACGATCCAAATGTCAGTTAAACCTTTCGAAACTTCTGTTTTATCACCTGACAAGCCTGACCAGGTGGTGCCACCCAGGAAATAGCCACCATCAATTGTTTGGATTACTGAAGCTATAACGTCGGTGGAGTCGCCACCGATAGTATTTTGCCATTGAATATTTCCCAGAACATCAATTTTAATAACCCAGTAATCGAAATCGCCCTGAGAATTTTCAGTTTTATCTCCTGAAATGTCGGATCTGGAATGACCGGCTAAAATATATCCCCCATCAGAAGTTTGTGTGATTGAGGTTAAAGTTTCATTGTCAGTTCCACCAATGGTATTTTGCCAGAGGATAGAACCGAGCGAATGAACTTTCAGGATCCAGTAGTCGTTGCCACCGATACTGTTTTCATTTTTATCACCCGAAGGAGATATGCCGGAATTAGAAGAGCCACCCAGGATATATCCGCCATCATTGGTTTGTGAGGTAGAATTCAACTGATCATCAGCAGTTCCACCAATAGTATTTTGCCAGGAGATGTTTTTGGATGAATCGAGTTTAACGATCCAATAATCATCTGTAAATCC
>JAHEMF010000024.1 GCA_024643795.1 Bacteroidota bacterium
GGAATTGACTATGTTCCTCAGCACAATACTCAATATTCACACGGTGCATTTCAAACTGCTATGATGCAGTGGGGAGAGTTGGGAGGTACCATAGGAAAAGTAATCAAAGAAAAGCGCGATAAGGGACAGCTTACCGGTGCAGTGACAGTAAAACTTTTACTTGGATTCCAAAGTGCATATGTTGATGCTTCATCTG
Organism: Bacteroidota bacterium; assembly: GCA_024643795.1. GTDB lineage: Bacteria > Bacteroidota > Bacteroidia > AKYH767-A > OLB10 > JAHEMF01. Next base: position 197 of record JAHEMF010000024.1, read on the forward strand.
TAGACTATAATGTACCATCAAAGGAGTTGTTGGTAATAAATAGCTTTACCGGAACATATGGTCATGCTCTTGATGATGGCAGCGATGATGGAGAAGATTTTAACAAACCATTAAAGATCCGTGGATATGGAGCAGGATTTGACATGGGTGTGACGTATTACAGAAAGAAAGTTCATGGTGCAGGTGATTGCAACAAAACAGCAGAGATCAGAAAAAAATACCAATATAGGGTAGGGGTATCTCTTATTGATTTTGGTATGATCAGCTATTCCAAAGAAACACAGACATATAAATTCGATGGACAATCGGCTGTATTTGCCGGCATTGATACGCTGAAGTATAATACGGTTTATGAACTTGACAGAGATCTGAGTAACAAGTTCTATGGCGACCCTGAAGCATCTGCTGCAGATTCAAAATACAAAATGTTTCTTCCATCAGCCATGAGCATACAATTTGATTATTGCATCAGGCCATCAGTGTATGCTAATGCAACATTGATACAACCTGTTTCCATTGGTGAAATAAAGCCGATACGTCCATCACAGATCTCATTCAGTGCCAGATATGAAACACGAAGGTTTGAGGTAGCCATGCCATTAACTTTATACAGTTATAAATATCCGCACCTTGGAATTGCAGTCAGGTATGGTGTTTTAGTGCTGGGTACCGACAGGCTGGGATCATTTACAGGGTTGTGGGATGCCACGGGTTACAACCTGTTTTTTGGATTGAAGTGGAATATCTGTGATCCCGATGCGAGGAAAAATAAAAACGATCCGAATTGCCCGGCTTATTAAACTACTTTTTAAAGTAATCGGAAACCACAGGTTCTTTTGGATTGCTGTAATTGTAGAACCCTGCACCGCTCTTCCTGCCAAGGTTACCTGATGTTACCATATTTACCAACAAGGGACATGGAGCATATTTAGGATTTCCAAATCCTTTGTACATCACATTAAGGATGGAAAGACATACATCCAGACCAATAAAATCAGCCAGCGTTAATGGTCCCATTGGGTGAGCCATACCCAGCTTCATTACTGTATCAATCTCTTCAACTCCTGCTACTCCTTCATAAAGTGAATAGATAGCTTCGTTGATCATCGGCATAAGGATCCTGTTAGCAATAAAACCAGGATAGTCATTGACCTCAACCGGTATTTTGCCAAGTTTTTTTGAAATATCAAATACCTTTTTGGTCACCTCATCAGTGGTGGCATACCCTCTTATCACTTCCACCAGTTTCATTACCGGAACCGGGTTCATGAAATGCATACCTATAACCTTGTCGCCCCTTGTTGTTGCAGCAGCAATTTGTGTTATAGATATAGATGATGTGTTGCTGGCTAAAATAGTATCCTTATCACACACACTGTCAAGATTTGAAAAGATCTTAAGTTTCAATTCTACATTTTCGGTAGCAGCTTCAACAACCAGTTCGCTACCTTTTACACCTTCCTCCATTTTGGAATAGGTTGTTATGTTTTTCAGGGTCTGGATCTTTTGATCTTCGGTTATAGTGCCCTTGGTTATCATCCTGTCAAGGTTTCCTGTAATGGTCTTGACTGCCTTTTCCAGTGCTATCTCTGAAATGTCGATCAAAGAAACATTGAAACCATTCATTGCAAATACATGTGCTATACCATTGCCCATGGTTCCTGAACCAATAACTGATATTTTATTCATAATTGTGATTATTTACCACTCCGCTGTAATACCGTTCTGATGGTGTAAAACAGGATCTTGAAATCCAGTGCCAGCGAAATGTTCTCAATATATATTACATCGTATTTTAATCGTTCCACCATTTGTTCAACATTTTCGGCGTATCCGAATTTCACTTGTCCCCACGAGGTAATACCCGGTTTCACTTTATGCAGGTGCCGGTAATGAGGAGCTATTGGCATGATCTGATCAATGAAATACTGTCGTTCCGGTCGGGGTCCTACCAATGACATATCACCTCTCAGCACATTATAAAACTGAGGTATCTCATCCAGTCTTATCCTTCGCATGAACTTCCCGAAAGGTGTTATCCTTGAATCATTATCTGATGCCAGAAGGGGAGTGCCGGCTTCTGCATCCTGAAACATCGATCTGAATTTGATGATATTAAATGGCAGTCCATGTTGACCGATCCTTTCCTGTAAAAAGAAAATTGGTCCTTTCGAAGTGATCTTAATGATCACTGATACTATAATAAATATCGGTAATAGAAAAACTAACAGTATAAGTGATACCGAAATGTCAAGTACCCTTTTGACCACTTGTTGCCAAACAGGCATCAAAACAGGTGAGATCTCAATGAGTGGTGCCCCGAATATTCCATTCATTTTTACCGACCCTGATAAAATATCATACATATCAGGAATGATCTTTACCATAACAGGGGTATCTTCCAGGATGTTAAGGATCTTGCCAATACTCACATGCTCACTTGATTCAATTGCGATGATCACCTCTTGAACTTCATATTCATCAATTATCCTTTTCAGATCATTGATGGATCCCAGATGAGGCAATATTCCTTTTAGCAAATGTCCGTTGTTATGGTCTATATGTATAAAACCAACAAAAATATTTCCCTGGCTGAATTTGGCTGAGGTAAGGTCTGTATAAAGTGAAAGTGCATTTTGATTGCTGCCGATCAGAAGAGTTGAAAAGCCGATCCGGCGCGATTTGATCATTTTTCCGGTATGTGTAGTAATGGCTACTCTTAAAAATGAGGTGATCGAAAAATGAAGGATAAAAAGTGTGAAGAAGTTTGTGTAGTAACTTTTGTAATTCACCACAGTGTCATCCAGCAATAGTGTGAAAAAGATCACCAGCACCCCGATAATAGATATATATAATGTTTGACCGATCTCTCTCAAACGTGCTTTTCTGAATATATCAGAATAGGCACCGGTGAATGCATAGATCACGATCCATAGGGCTGGAATGACTGTTATACCCAAATAAAAATTGTCGTCAAGGATGATATCCGGTGTTTGCCCGAACTTGACACTCTCGACATATACCTTTCGATAGATGAAGAAAATGGCCCATGCAAAAGCTGCACTAAAAAAATCAGCGAAGAGGTATTTAAGTATTTGCTTCCTTTTGTTCATCAGTTATGAACCAGTTTGATATTATCTAAATAAAATTTTGCCGTTCCTGAAATGGAAGGGTCTTTTATGCCTGCGAAAAAGATCTTATAACCGGTAGCATTAGGATATGTACTCACCTGTAAACCAAGTTCTATATAGATCTTGTTCCATGTAGTAGTGGGGTTCAAGGTAATTACCGGAAATTTTTCTACAGATCCAGGCTGGTTTACATACATGCCAATAACCATTCTTTCATCAATCTTGTAGTCGAGTTCAAGATATACAGGGCTACCTGCCTTAGGGAGTTCATGATCGGTGGTGGAAGATACTTCGAACTGGTCTTTATTGGAATCAATGTAAATGACACCACTGCCTACCCCTTCAAAAACTGTATTGTCTCCATTATAGGGAGTTTGGTACATGGATGTATCATATGACCCTGTATTAGATAGCGAGAACCCCGAGCCTTCAAAATCTTCACACCATTTACACACCGTAGAAGTGTAGTAGCTAAAGTTGGGTGTAACTGTAATTTCACTACCGGGTACAAAATCTATATCAATATCATAAGGATCATAAAAAGGGTAGGGAGAACGGGTGGTTGATATCCCGTTAAGGAAAATACCCGGTAAAAGTATCACAGGTTGTGAACCCTTGGCAAGAATTGGGATGTACGCCGGTAATTCATACACTCCCTGAGGTTCATTGCCAACAAAAACCCAAATATCCTTGATCTTGGTTGAGGTAGAGGGGCCCATTTCAGTGAGAGTAGGGGTTGGATCGAAAGTGAATTGATCAACTTTCATATATACCGGAGCATCCTCATCCGGATTAATAATATTGCAGGAGGAAACCAGACACATTACAGTGACCAAAAGAAAGGGTATCTTTTTTATGTATGTCATTTTAATGAGTGGTCAAACAGTTAATGTTCCTGTTAGCTTTAACCTTTCTGCGATCTCATGAGCAACATTCAATGCTGAATAACCATCTTTGATATCAACCACAGGGTCTCGGTCATTCCTGATGGCATCTGCTAATGAGATAAGTTCATCTCTAATAGCGTTGGATTCTCCTGTTTTCAGAGATTCAAACCATATTTGTTTCTGTCCTTTCCCTTCTCCAAGATCAATAGTAACGGCCAGTGGGTCAGCATCACCTTCAAGATTCTTCAGTCTTATCACTTCTGATGATTTGGCAAGGAAGTCCACAGAAATGTAGGCATCGCGTTGAAAGATCCTTGATTTCCGCATATTTTTCATTGAGATCCTGGATGCTGTAAGGTTGGCAACGCATCCATTGATGAACTCAATTCTAGCATTAGCTATGTCTGGAGTATCGCTAACTACAGCAACGCCACTGGTACTTATCTTTTTAACTTCTGATTTAACAATACTCAATACAATATCAATGTCGTGTATCATCAGGTCTAACACTACAGAAACGTCAGTGCCGCGTGGATTGAATTGTGCCAGCCTGTGTGTTTCAATGAACATGGGGTTAGTAATGAAAGGTCGGGCTGTAGTAAAAGCAGGGTTAAAACGTTCCACATGCCCAACCTGAACCTTTACATTGGCTTCTCCTGCCAGAGAAATAAGTTCACGGGCTTCTTCGGGTGTATTGGCTAACGGTTTTTCTATAAATAAGTGTTTACTCTTCTTGAGTGCACTTTTTGCACAATCAAAATGACTGATAGTTGGAGTAACAATGTCTATTACATCGCATTTTTCAATGAGCATATCCAGATCATCAAAGGCCGTTACTTGAAGATCATCTGCAACGTCACTTCTCACTTTTTCATTTAAGTCATAAAACCCTATTAACTGGTAATCAGGAATATCCTTAAGGAGTTTTATGTGAATCTTGCCAAGGTGGCCGGCACCAATTACGCCAATGGTCAGTTTGTTCATAGAATCGGCAAAATTAATGGATTTTAGGCTGACCTAATAGGTACATTTGCCTCTCTTTTAAACTATTTCAATTTTTATTTCAGGTACAGTAAGTGATATGATCGAAGATACATTCAGGCACCAGGGGATGCGCCGGAAGTTAGTTGATGAGATTCGTTCTAAAGGTATTGATAATGAATTGGTATTGAAAGCGATTGGTGAAATTCCAAGACATGCTTTCATGGATCCGGCATTTTTGGAATTTGCATACCAGGACCGAGCTTTCTCCATTGCATCAGATCAAACTATTTCTCAACCCTATACAGTCGCTTTTCAAACTCAACTTCTTGATATACAGCCTGGTATGAAAGTTCTGGAAATTGGAACCGGATCAGGCTATCAAACCAGTGTTTTGTACAAAATGAAAGCTAAGGTATACAGCATTGAGAGACACCGCACATTGTACAAGCAGGCAGATACCATCTTAACTGAGCTCGGTTATAAGGCAAAACTGTTTTTTGGTGATGGATTTAAGGGTCTTCCAACCTTCGGACCATTCGATCGTATTTTGGTTACATGTGGTGCACCTGTGATCCCTGAAGCATTACTTGAACAACTAAGACCCGAAGGAATAATGGTGGTTCCCTTAGGTTCTGGTATAGAGCAAATTATGACCAAGGTGTTAAAGAATAACAATAATATAAATGAGATAACTGAACATGGCGTATTCCGATTTGTACCTATGTTAAAGAATAAGGTTAATGGAGGTGAAAATGTGTAAAAACCTGTTAACAAATACGTTAAATATTTGGAAGGCTCGCTTTTTCATTGTTACCTTTGTTCTGCAAAACCAAAACAAAACGCTATGAAAAAACTATTTCTTGCATTTGTACTACTGTCTGCAGCGACAATCGCTTTCGGACAAGACTTAACAAACAAAAAGGGGGTTAACATCCTTCCTGAAGCCGGAGAATGGGCTATCGGAATTGATGCAGTTCCGTTCCTTCAGTATGTAGGGAATGCATTCAACAACACAAGTAACTCAGCACCATCATGGGAGTATCCTAATGACATGATGATGATCCAGGGATTGCTTGTTAAGGAGAATGGAAAACGTTATCGTGCAAAAGCACGTATCGGCTTTGGTTCATCTAAAGAAGAGACAGGTGACACTACTACCGGTTCTCAGAGTGAGATGAAATCGAGCTTTAACTACATCGGTCTTGGTGCTGGTATCCAGCAGAGCCGTGGTAAAGGTCGTGTTCAAGGGTTGTATGGTGCTGAGGCTATGATCGGCTTTGGTGGCGGCAAAACTGAGTACAGCTACAATGGTGATCCTGCTGCAGGTTCAACTATCGAAGAAAAGCAAGGTGGAACATTTGACCTTGGTATTCGTGGATTCATCGGTGTTGAATATTTCTTTGCAGCTAAGATGTCGCTGTCAGGTGAATTTGGATGGGGTCTTGGATTCAGCTCACAAGGCGAAACTGAGTCTACCTACTTTGATGGTAGTGAAAACGTAACTACTGTTACTCAGGGTAAAACCAATTCATTCGGAATTGATACTTCAAGTCCAAACGGTTCTATCAATATGACTTTCTATTTCTGATAAATAGAAGCATTAAGAATATGAAAAGGGTCTGCATTGCAGACCCTTTTTTTTTGTTCTAAAACTTAGGATTAGTTTATTCTTTTATAGTTTTCCTTTTTCCAGTTCCTTTTCAAGGATGTTTTCAAGGGTTTCAACTTCTATCTTCTTGGCTATGATCTTTTTCTCTTTGTCCAAAAGGAATATCTGTGGAGTAGAGGTGATGTCGAATTCATACCTGAAGTTGTTCTTTAGATCAGGGTCAGCTACGTTGATCCATTCCAGGTTGTTTTCTTTGATATAAGCCCTCCATTTATCCATTTCAACTTCCGTACATACAGCGAATACTTCAACCCCTCTGCCTTTTTCCTTTTCATATAGCTGCTTTACTAATGGGGTGACCTTTTTACAATGCCCACAGTCCGGATCCCAGAAATATAAGATGGTATAGGGCTTTTTCACATTATACAGCGATTGGTATACGCCGGAGGTATCGATCAGGCTGAGGTTCTTAACCTGCTTACCCAACAATATGGGTTCAAGGACTTTCGCACGATCCTGGATCTTAAACAACTGAGCTTCATCAACCCAATAGGCGATCTCTGGCTGGTAATAGTTTTTAGCCATGTGTACAAATACTGCATCCATGCCCATATATTTTGATGTTTCATAATGGTTGGTGACCCACCATATCACATATTTGAAATTCTCTGATTTCGGATCCAGCTGCCCAATAATATGGTCTGCTGAAACAATGATAGAATCCGGAATCTGAGGCGTAAGCTTGGTCATATATTGCTCGATCTTAGGATGAAACACCGGAGTTCGTACCAACCTGTTGTCCTTTAAATTCATATTATCAAAGAAATGCTCTTTATAATATTTGTAGGCGAAGGTGGAATCTTTTGACCCATCCGGATTCAAAGGAGCCTCAGGGATCTCAACTTCCATGGTTATTTTGAAAAGCTGAGACAGGAGCTTGTCAGGAGACTTGGCGATATACTTTTGACGGTACTGAATTACTTCTTTGTCTATTACGTTGATTTGCTCCTTCAATTTCTCCTTTTCATTTTCATCGGCAGAAGATTCGTATTTGACTTTTAACGGTTCAACTTCCTTTCCCTTTTGAGCAACGAACCTTAGGTACTGGTAAAATTCAGTATTATCATCGGAGCCTGTTACCTGCATGGAATTTATCGGGTCGTCATACTTTGTTTTCATTTCAAAAGTCTGATCTTCATCAACGATCACTTCAAAGTATCTTTTCTCTGGCATCACAATCAGGTATATTCCACCCGGAAGTTTTTCTTCACCTTTAAATGTGAACTGCCCATTGGCATTGGCTGCGATGCTGTCCTGTATGTATTGTTTATCTCCAAAATAGTTGGCCAGATAACACATTGAATCTTTTACTCCGGTTATCTGTACCTTGATTTCGTATGCATTTGCTCCAAGTGAATGTCGTGCGTTGATGGTAAAAGCTGCGAGCAACATCAGTACTATCAGATTACTTTTTTTCATAAGCTGTTTTAAAGTGAGTGGTGTGTGTTGATTTTCACAAAGTTAACCACTCAATCGGTGAATTTTTAATGAAACATCATTTAACCTGGATGTAAGATGCTGTATCTAAGGCCTTTTTACGAATTTCGTCTATGGATGTTTCGGGTTTTCCCCACGCTACCACAACACCCATTCTGCGGTATTTGCGTGTGTTTGGTTTACCAAATATCCGGATGTCGGTGTTCTTGCACGATGCTGCAACTTCCATGCCTTTAAATTTTGGATGGTTCTCATCTTCACTGGATGCCAGTATTACGGCACTTGCACCCGGACGAAGCAACTCAATTCCCGGGATGGTCAACCCCAATACTGCTCTAAGGTGCAACTCAAATTCATTGTAGGTTTGTGTCCCCGCAAGGGTAACCATTCCTGTATCGTGTGGACGAGGGCTCAATTCTGAGAAATAGACATCTTCACCTTTGAGGAAAAATTCTACACCCCATAAACCGGCACCTCCTAATGCGGCAGTTACCTCAGCCGCCATTTCACAAGCTTGAGAAAATTGTCCGGGTGTTACTTTGGCAGGCTGCCAGCTTTCCATATAATCACCTCTTTCCTGGCGATGCCCTATGGGTGGACAAAAAAGAGTTGGGCCATTCTTTTGAGTAACAGTGAGCAAGGTGATCTCTGAATCAAAAGGAATAAACTCTTCTATGATCACTTCTTTAAGGTCACCCCGGCTTTTGCCGATAGCATCTTCCCAGGCTTTGGTAGTGTCTGCTTCACTTCTTACAACAGACTGTCCTTTACCGGATGAAGACATAAGAGGTTTTATTACACAAGGCAGACCTATTTCCTTAACGGCACTCTTTAACTCCTCAAGTGTAGTAGCGTATCTGTATCCGGCAGTTTTTACTCCTACGTCTTTTGCTGCCAGGTCGCGGATCGCTTTTCTGTTCATAGTGAAATTTACTGCTCTGGCACTGGGAACGACCTGCACACCTTGTTGTTCAAAATCTACCAGTTTGTCGGTACGTATGGCTTCGATCTCAGGAACAATAATATCAGGACCATGTTTACTCACAATTTCTTGCAACGCATCCGCATCCAGCATATTTATCACTTCAAATTCATGCGCAACTTGCATGGCAGGTGCATTTGGGTAGCTATCAACAGCAATGATATATTGTCCCAGCCTCTGCGCTGAAATAACAAACTCTTTTCCCAGTTCTCCTGAACCAAGAAGCATGATCTTCTTTCTCATTTATTTATTTGTTTTGGATCTATGGTCAGTTGATAGGTAAAAATACTACTATTACCTGCCTCATCTTTTAACTTTATTATCAACTCTCCGGAACTTTCTGATTGTGATTCAGCCAAGTAGATTTTGATAGCTGAAGTATTGCTGTTACGCTCAGTCACCACCCATTTCTGATTCCAACTGCAATCAACTTCATTGATACCTGATAAATTGTCATTCACATTCACAGAAAAGTATTGACGATTCAAAATTGTATCTGTTTGTAACACAGGTGCGGATAAAACAGTAGGAGCGATTGTATCGTTTTTCAAAAAGAAAACTCCAAATTTTGAAGAATACGCTGTAACCTGATCACCATTATGTGATCCCCCCAACCAAGTGGTGTCATTTTCATTAACTCTTAAAAGTCCGGTTTGATGAGTTACTTTTTCGGATCGCAATGTTAAACTGAATGATTTATGTATCAAAATAGCATCATCACCTATCTCAAGTCTGTTTTTAAATTCACTGTCAACGGTAGTTGTCTTAATAAAAAGTAAACGTATATCATCATATAAACTTCCTTCATCCAGTTTGAAAGAGTATGAAGGGTTTTTGATTCTGAATTGTCGTTTATGTTCCACCTTGATACCTCCAGACTCATTGCATATCCCTGGAGGTTGGTCAGCAATTGAATGTGCAACATAAAAATATTTGCTGGTCTGATTACCGCTATTGTCCTGTAACCTGAGTTCAAACAGTTTTTTGGAACCCGTAGTCAGCTTAACAAAACCACTGCCAGAAACACTTGTCATATAATTGGCCGGTTGCCGGATGCATAAATATGTATTGGTTCCTGTAGTTTTTTCAATCAGGGGGTCAGTAATAGCATTCACATACTTTGAATCAGAAAACAGAAAACTATCTAGCATGAAGGAGAATATTTCTTGTCCTGCTTCAAGTAAACTATATTGTTGAATTCCAAGCCTATTGGAGTTGTTGCTTGAAGTTTCAAAAAAGGTAAAACCAATGAAAAATTCCAGGTCCGGGGAGGTAAGGGTCACGGTGTCTTTTTGATCACTAAGGGGATACACAAATCTTTCGGCTCCATAATACCCTCCAAATTCACCCGGCGTGTATAAGATCAGATTTGTGATTACCGGAGCAACAGTGTCGCTATAGGTTATACCTGCTATAAGAGGATCATATGGTTTTTGGGATCTTGAATGCCTGAATTCATAGTGCAGGTGCGGTCCGCCCGAAGATCCTGTATTACCGGTGTATCCAATGAGCTCGCCCTTAGAAACTGGATACTGTTCCATTTCGGGGAAAACCTCGATCTCGTATTGCTGCTTTTGAAACTGTATTGAATCTATCAACTTGTTCATATCGGGTGAAAACGCCCGGAGATGAGCATAAACAGTAGTGACTTCTCCTGGGTGGGAGAGATATAACACTTTGCCAAACCCTGAGCTGCTGACTTTTATTCTGGAGATATAGCCATCATCGGCACAATAAACGGGATACCCGGCTTCACCATTGGTTTTTATATCAATTCCGGAATGAAAATGACCGGAACGAGGCTCGCCAAAAGTTCCTGCCGGTACAATACCAAAGTCCAGAGGGGGTGAATACCAGGGCCTTTGAGAAAATACATCATTGATTGTCAGCAAAATAATAGCAGAACAAATCATAGACAACGATACATACTTTTTATAAGAATCAGATGTTGATAAAATGTTAGTATCGTATTGGTAGGGCTGTTTCAAATTAACTTACTTTTAGCTTAAATATAATATTAATAATTACTTAACAACCTGATATTTAACTATGAGTGAACTGATCGATCAAATGTCGGGCCTGAAACTTAAGGTTGAAAAATTAGTAAATTTGCATAAGCTGATGAGCGACCAAAATACGGTGCTCAAAAGAAATGAGGCTGAACTTATTAAAAAAATTGAGGACAAGGATCAGGAGATCACTGAACTCAGGGAAAAAACTCGATTAATTAAACTTGCACATGCAGTGTCGGAGTCTGATCAGAATACTCGTGACCTGAAGATCAAGATCAACGAATATATTCGTGAAATTGACAAGTGCATAGCCCTAATAAACCGTTAATTCGCCCTATGGAAGAATTCACCATAAATGTACAGGTAGCCCAGAGGGTTTATCCTATCAAGATCAAGCGCGAAGATGAAGAAAAAGTAAGGAAAGCCGCTAAAATGATCAATGACAGGATCAAGGAATATGAAAAGGAATACGCAGTCAATGATAAACACGATCTGCTTGCCATGTGTGCATTACAGATCGCTTCCGCATTGGTTGAAAAGGAGTCGGAATCAACAACAGCATCTGCTGAAATAACCGACCAGATCCAATTGATCGAAAAGTCGATCAACGGTTTATTGGTATAATATCGTTCATTGAAGCAAAGGGTATTATCCGTAAAGGATATATGTTAAACCCGCCGAAATTCTGATCTAAGTTTTAAACTCAACACTATAACATTGGAGAAAAAAGCTTAAGGATTCGTAATGCAGGCCTCAACCTTAGGGTTCCCTTAACGGGACAGTGGAAGCAAGAAAAATCCGGCATCTCCACCCATGTCATTTGGGGTTTAAAACCACAGGATTTCGTGCGGGCTTTTTATTTTAGTAACTATTTAAACAATTACAATCTAAACTTAACCAATGGAATCTAATTATATAGAATTGATAATAGCTATCGGAGCCTCACTGGTCTTCGGTTCTCTTATCACCTGGATGATCGTAGGTAAGGCTACCAAGAATAAAGAAAAGGAAGCCCAGGAGAAAGCAGCTATCATCTTAAAAGAAGCTGAAGCTAAGGCTGAACTTGTGAAGAAGGACAAGATGATGGAGGCTAAAGATAAGTTCTATCAACTCAAAACTGAACACGAGAAATCCATAGCAGAAAAGGACAGGGCTCTTGCGAATGCAGAAAATCGCATCAAGCAAAAAGAATCTACTGTATCGCAAAAGCTGGAAAGTGTTCAACGCAAACAGCAGGAAGTTGATAATATGCAAAAGAACATCCAGGCTCAGATCCAGGGTGTCGACAGAAGAAAGGAAGAGGTTGAAAAACTGCATCAGCAACAGGTAGCTGCCCTGGAAAAGATATCTGGTCTCTCTATTGAAGAAGCCAAGACTCAAATGGTGGAAGCCTTAAAAAATGAAGCAAGGACAGAGGCTCAGTCGTTTTTGAAAGACATCATGGATGAAGCTAAACTTACTGCTAATAAAGAAGCGAAAAGGATCGTAGTTCAAACCATTCAGCGTGTTGCTACAGAGCAGGCAATTGAAAATGCCGTTACTGTTTTTAATATTGATAACGATGACGTGAAGGGTCGTATCATCGGGCGTGAAGGACGAAATATACGTGCCCTTGAAGCTGCAACAGGTATCGAGATCATAGTTGATGATACTCCTGAAGCAATAATCCTTTCAGGCTTTGATCCTGTAAGACGTGAACTTGCCCGACTGGCATTGCATCAGTTGGTTACCGATGGCAGGATACATCCCGCCAGAATTGAAGAGGTGGTAGCAAAAGTTAAGAGACAGCTAGAAGAAGAGATCGTTGAAGTAGGTAAACGAACAGCCATCGACCTGGGTATCCATGGACTTGCTCCGGAGCTTATCCGTATGGTTGGCCGCATGAAATACAGATCTTCATATGGTCAGAATCTTTTACAGCACTCCAGAGAAGTAGCAAATTTGTGTGCTATAATGGCGGCTGAACTTGGGCTGAATGTTAAACTTGCAAAACGTGCAGGGCTGTTACATGATATCGGAAAAGTTCCGGATGATGAGCCTGAGTTGCCTCACGCTATCCTGGGTATGAAATTGGCTGAAAAGCACAAAGAACATCCAGAAGTTTGCAATGCTATAGGTGCTCACCATGATGAGATTGAGATGTCAAGCATGATATCGCCTATAATTCAGGTATGTGATGCTATTTCAGGTGCACGTCCTGGTGCCAGAAGAGAAGTGGTGGAACAGTATATCAAACGACTGAAAGATCTGGAAGCACTTGCCATGTCATATAAAGGTGTGGAGAAGTCATATGCTATTCAAGCCGGACGAGAGTTGAGGGTTGTAGTGGAAAGTGAAAAGGTAGATGATAAATCGGCAGAGCTGATGTCGTTTGAAATTGCTCAGAAGATCCAGACTGAAATGACATATCCCGGACAAGTTAAAGTAACAGTTATTCGGGAAACCAGATCAGTAAACTATGCCAAATAGGAAGTGAAAGAATAACTGACCGGAATGAAAATCAAAGAGATTTTCTTAAAAGGAGGGGTAATAAATAATATCCTGACCTTATTCACCGGTTCTACCATTGCACAGGCAGTACCTATAATGGTGTCACCAATACTTACCAGAATATTTTCTGTTGAGGAATTTGCAGTGCTAACTGTTTTCACTGTGCTTTGTTCACTCGTTGGAGTTATAGCAACTGCGCGGTATGAGATTGCCATTACCTTACCACAGAAAGATGAGGATGCTGCACATCTCATGCATGTTTCTGTTACCATCACTTTGATAGTTACTGCAATATCCTTCATAATTTTCTATCTGTTCGGTGCCCGGATCTCGCTCCTCTTCAGTAATAATGATCTTACAGGTGTGCTGTTGCTGGTTCCTGTATTTGTTTTCTTTTATGGAATTGGACAGGCCTTCAACTATTGGTTACTTCGTGATAAAAGGTTTAGGTCTATAGCAGGGGGGAGAATTTTTCAAAGTTTCAGCAATTCGGGAGTGGCCTTATCAAGCGGTTTATTTAAGATGCCTTTCAATGGATTAGTTGCAGGAAACCTTACAGGACAAATTGCAGCAACAGGTTTTCTGTTTTATCTCACCAAAAAACAATCGTTGATCAGGTTAAATCCATTTTATTATTCGCGCAGTGGAATGAGAGAACAGGCTGCAAAATATTCTGTATTCCCCAAAATTAATTCAATACAATCTCTTATAGATACTTTCCAGTCAACCGGAGTGGTATTCCTGTTCTCCAGCTTTTTTGGCAGCATTGTGGTGGGATTGTATGGGTTTACTATAAAGATATTACAAGCACCATTGTCATTACTGGGCAATTCCATTGCTCTGGTGTTTTATAAAGAGGCTGCTACTATTGCAACACCGGGCCCTAGGTTAAGAAAGTTGTTGCGTAATACTTTATTAACCCTTGCGGGGATAGCGGCTCCTATTTTCACAATAATATTCATCTGGGGACCTGAAATATTTGAATTTGTATTTGGCGATAAATGGTATCAGGCGGGCATTTATGCTGCAGCCATTTCACCCTGGTTGTTTGCAAACTTCTTAGCTGCACCGGTAGCACAGATAGCAATGATACTTAATAAACAACTGCCCATGTTGTTATTCTCACTTATTGGAAATAGTTTGATAGTGGCCGGTATTCTCATTGGCATTTTAGTTTATGATGATGTTGAGACCGCACTATATCTGGTATCAGGCGGGCAGTTGGTTTATTATTCGGTCTTATTGAGATATTATTGGAAACTGTCGTTGGGAAAGTGAACTTAATATCACGGCGACATTAGTTTTACCATATGTTTGGAAAGTATAAGCTGAGTGGAGATTTTTTAAAGTATACCGCGGTATTGATGTCGGGTACTGTTGTAGCCCAGCTATTCGGTTATGTATTTGCACCGGTAATAACAAGGTTGTACACACCTGAAGAAGCTGCTCCACTGGGTCTTTTCCTTCGCATCGTTGCTATAGGTGCAGCCCTTGCCACTGCCCGATATGAGTTTTCAATCCCACTTGCCAAAAATGAAAGCCACTCTTTCCGACTCTATCAGGTTGCATTAAAGAATTCAATTATAGTAAGTTGTTTTTCTTTGTTGTTGATAATATATCCTGTATTAATTACAGATTCGGGTTATTCATTTACCTATTTTTTACTGATACCTCCGGCTATTCTGCTTACTGCTTTTTTTAACATTGGCAATAATTGGGCTTTACGCAGTAAACTATTCAAAAGTATGACCTACGTAAAAGTGTCAAACTCACTGGTCACAAATATTTTAAAAGTACTGTTCGGAATACTGGCAATAGGTTATATGGGTTTGGTATTTGGTACTCTGGCGGGTTTAGTAGTTGGTAATGCGTGGTTTTTTGCCGAATATTTCAGAGCAAAGAACAGGTATAACATTGGGTTCAATTCTCCAGGCAATTATGTGCTTGCAAAAGAGTATATAGATTTTCCAAAGATCAATCTGCCTCATGTACTCACCGACCTGCTCAGGGATCTGTTGGTTGCATTTGCGCTGTTGAGCCTTTTCAGTAAATCAGATTTCGGATTATATGATCACTCGTATCGTATGCTCAGACTTCCGGTTATTCTGGTAGGAATGGCCATCGGACAAGTTTTGTATCAAAGGTGCTCAGAGATGAACAACAAGGGAGAAAATATAGGTGAGATCGTACGATCTTCATTGGTATCGTTGTTGCTTATATCTATTATTCCTTTTGCTGTTATATTTTTTTACGGTGAGCCGTTGTTTGCCTTTGTGTTTGGTGCTGAATGGTCGGGGTCTGGTGTATATGCTCAGATAATGGCGCCATGGCTTATGGTGAATTTTGTTACATCACCAGTATCTTCCATACCATTGATCCTCCGGCGACAGAAAGAGTTTTATTATCTGTCTGTTGTCGGAACCTTGATCATGCTTGCTACAGTTTATTTACCAGCTACATTGTGGGATGCTGATATCAAAGACACACTTTGGGCTGTAACATTTGGACAAGTGATCTATCTAATTTCAATGCTGACCATGGTTTTATATTATATATTTAAGAAAGAAATTGATAATAGTAATGTATAATGGGATGTTTAATTTCATTAAGGTAAATCCGTTTTAAGATTCATTTGAATGAAGGTATTAATTGTAGGACTCCCATTATTTGCAGAAAGGCTAGCTAAGCAATTGAGCGAATTTGATCCTGATAACCGATACATTTCTTTGAACACTTATTATAGTGTGTTAGATAAGATCAAGGCTTATTTTCTGATACCTCAGGTAGATTGCGTTTTATCCATCAACGGCAGTCTTTCAACCAGCAGGGTCTTCGACAGAGCGTTTAAATGCAATGTTCCTCTTATTTTACATTGGGCTGGTACTGATGTTCTTAAGTCTACTGAGGCATTCAAGTCTGGAGTTTACAGAAAAGACTACCTGGAAAATGCTATACATCATTGCTCATCTGTATGGATAAGGGAGGAACTAGAAGAGATAGGTATCCATGCTGATATTATTCATTTCAATAATTATGATGATACTTTTGAATTTGAACCTTGTTCAGCAGCAAGGTTTACTATACTCACTTATGTGTCGGATAACCGACCTGAATTTTATGGTATGTCCACTATCATTAATATGGCAAAGCAATATCCTAAGATTGATTTTGTGATTGCAGGTACAACAGGTGAATCTTATCTGCCCTTGCCTGCAAATGTTCAGGCTGTTGGCTGGGTAAGCGATATGGAAGAATATTTTAGAAAGGCACATGTGTGTTTGAGATATACAACACACGATGGTTTTTCAAATTTTGTACTTGAATCACTTGCTCGGCATAAAACAGTTATATACCGAAATCCTTTGGAAGCCTGTATCTATACAAAGGATGAACAGTCATTAAGTTCTGTATTAAATGATTTATTCTTAGAATTTGAAGAAGGAAAGGATTTTAGAAACGATATAGGTGCGGAATTTATTCAACGGGAACTGAATAAAAAGAAGGTGCTTAATACTTTAATCAATAAGTTTAAAATGGTGATTCGGGAAAGTTGAAACACATCTTACTAATAGCATATTATTTTAAACCAGACAAAAAGGTCGGTTCTTTCAGAGCTTCGTACTGGTTTGATATGCTTTCGGAGGTGTTAGATTGTGATGTAACAGTTATAACAGCTGAAGAAAAAGCTACAGGTAAGAATGTTCATTTTGTTGATGATGATGGCAGGACTGTATTGAATAGATTTATTAAAGATCCTGGCGTCATCTGGGAAAAAAACATAAAGCAATTTCTTTCAGGATCAGGGAGTCATGTTATGGCTGATGTGGTTATCATTACCGGAGGTCCATTTATGCATTTTGGACTGGGAAATTGGATGAGAAAGAGATTTGGTGCTAAGGTTATCCTTGATTACAGAGATCCGTTTGCAACAAATCCAATATTTCATAATTCCAGAATTAAACGTTGGGTTAAATTATTTTTTGAGAAAAGGTTCAATAAGAATTGTGATGCAATTATAACAGTTAATCGGTATTGTGCTGACCTTATTCATGGATTTTATAATAAACCCAATGCGATTATTGATAATGGGTTTGATGAAAGGATAGCACTACATTCAGCTGTTCGTCGCACTCCCAATGGTAATAGGTTGATATATACTGGAAAATTTTATTTCGATCCTGAGCCGCTTCAAAAAGCTACTAAAAATCTGGCAAGCGAACTTGTGTATGCAGGTGCTGATTCTGAATTTTTAAACAAGAAATATTCAAATACAATTTCGTTAGGTTTACTTGATCATGGGTCAATATTTGAGCAACTGCAACAATCAAATATTGGAGTAGTACAAATAGCGGGTGGTTTTTCTCACTTGTCAACAACCAAAATATTTGATTATATGCGTTGTGGGCTCAGGATCCTTGTAATTAGCGAAGATCATATTAATAAAGGTGCATTGGTTGAGATTTTAAGTGGTTATGATAATGTGTGCTGGGCTTTGAATGAAGAATCTGCGATTACTTCAGCAATTAATAAATTAATTAATTCAGATTATAAGCAACCAGATTCAAATTATATCGAAAAATTTTCGCGAAGAAGTCAGCTTAATAAGTTAGTTCAACTAATTAATGATGTCATTTGAAGAACTTAAATAAAATTATTGAGATAGGAGCAGTTTGTTTTTTGATTAGCTCATTGATAGATAGCTTGATCTGGCCTAATCAGTTCGACTTCCTACTGGATAACTTATTTTTTCCACTGGGCCTTTTATATTCAGCTCGTTTGGTTCTTGAAAATAAAGGATTGAGAATAATAGCTATTGTATTTGGATCATTGATACTATGGGAGTGTATTGTGTCATTTGGGATATATAAGCAGATAAACACAGACACTTTGCTTTACTTAATGAGGGTAATGAAACTCCCTGTGGTATTTATAACAATATTTTCACTTTTGAAGCCTGTTATATCAAACAAGTATGTAGGTTTTTTACCTGAAGTACTATTTTATTTATTGGCATTTATCAACTTGATCTTGATGTTGGATCCTTTCGGAACTGGAGCTCAAATGCAGTTGCTGTATGCCACGAAGTATGCTGATTGGTTCTCATATTATAATGAGCCTGGTTACTTTAGGTTGAGCGGTACATTTATGAACCCTAATGATAACGCAATGATCTTTGGATTGTTTCTACTGTATTTTATCAACAAGGGATATAAGGATCACTGGATTGAGATTTTATTGAGTTTTGGACTGTTGGTTTCAACTCAGGCCAGAACAGCAGTGCTAGGGTTGGTTGTAATATTAGTGATCGATTTTATTATAAAGGTTTTTAAGTCTGGAAGGGTTAACTGGAAAGTTCCAGCTCTGGTGCTGGCATTTATTCTTGTTGCTGTTATGATTACCAAACCTCACAATCTTTATTCCTTACTGAATGGCGATGCATTTCATTCATATTCATGGGGAATAAGAGTGCAGAACCTGTTGGGGTTTTTTGATCAGAATATTAAAACTTTGATAGTTGGGATGGGCTCTGTGATTGATGTTAAAGCGACTTTCGGCGTATATCTTGACTCTGAATATTCCGCTGTTTTATATCAATATGGAATTATTGGGATGTGTTTTTGGTTTTTTATATGGATTGGTATTAATAGAATTTGTAGGAACACGACATTTTTGATTTTAACAACTTTTTTTCTACTGATACTTTCAATTACAAACTATACTTTACACAATTCATCTACAGCTGTTTTTATTTTTTTTCTGATCCCTTATTTATGTTTAAATAATGATAGCCAATTAATCAGTCCGACGATCAATAAACCTGCCAATAAATAATTAAATATTTGTTGATAAGGGATTTTTTTCCCCTCAAATTTTATATTGTAGAGTTTACAAGGATTTCCTTTTAATAGATTTGATCCAATTAGGCTGATAATTGAATCATTTGCAGGTGCTGAATGATAGATCTTTAATTCATGCCTTTTTATACCCAGATTTCGAGAAGTGTCTGAGATTGATGTTTTAAAATTCCTGATCAATGTGCCATTAGAGTAGTAAAGGGTGTCACTTTTTAAAAAATCATCACATTTATTTTCATCAGTGGTGTACATTTCATATTCATACCGGTATACATAATAGGTTGGTGTTGAAAAAAAAGAGATGCAACCTGCAATAATGCTCAGAGCTACTATAATTGTGGTAATTTTTGGATTCTTTATTAAAATCATTTTTTAACCTATTTTTACCGTTTAAGCGGATACAAGCTCTATTACTTTGTC
The DNA here is from genome assembly GCA_024643795.1 of Bacteroidota bacterium. Taxonomy (GTDB): domain Bacteria; phylum Bacteroidota; class Bacteroidia; order AKYH767-A; family OLB10; genus JAHEMF01. The sequence continues at coordinate 20,064 of JAHEMF010000024.1, forward strand.
AAATCTAATCAATTGTCTCTTTCTTCCCATTCAATGATTTCAGTTATTTGCCCTGTAAGAAATGAGTCCGAAAATATTGGTGAATTGATTGAATTTGTAATGAATTCACAGCCATCGGGAAAGGAGTTTATTATAGTAGATGGCGCATCCACTGATGATACCAAAGCTATCATACAAAGCTACCAGTCCAAATTTCCCGGGGTTAAATTGATAGATAATCCTGACAAATTTGTTCCATTTGCGTTGAACAAGGCAATAAAGGAGTCAGTTGGAGATCCAATAATTAGGCTTGATGCACACACGCGATATGCTTCCGATTATTTTGAAAGAATTCTTGATTGTTTTCAAACCACCGGTGCTGATATTGTTGGCGGACCAATGAGAGCTGTCGGAGAATCGACGTTTCAGAAGGCAGTCGCCATAGCTACATCAACGTCTTTCGGGATAGGTGACAGTTCTTTTCATGATGATAGCTTTGAAGGGTTCACCGAATCAGTTTATCTGGGAGCATGGAAACGCGATATATTTGATACCACAGGATATTTTGATACTCAGATGCTTCGAAATCAGGATGATGAATTTCACTACAGAGCCAAACATCACGGATTCAAAATATATCTTGACCCTAAGATCAGGTCATGGTATCAGCCCCGTAGTACTGCAAAGTCATTATGGAATCAGTATTTTCAATATGGGCTCTTCAAACCGCTTGTTCTGAAGAAAGTAAGATCAGGTATTAAACTGAGGCATCTGATCCCTTGTTGCTTTTGCATCTACCTATTCACATTACCAGTAGCCATTTTTAATTCTGTCTGGTTAGTACCTTTAATGTTGTATTTATTTTTAAATTTTCTGTTCAGTGAGAGATATGGAAAGAAATCAGGCTTTATGGTAATTAAAAGTATGTTGATAGTTTATCCGATCCTACATATGTCATATGGTCTTGGATTTCTGAAAGGGCTCTTCTCTGTATTAATCGGTTCTGTACCTAAAATATAACTGGCAATGCAAAGGGTTAAAAATTCAGGACCTGTTATTTTATTTTGTTTGATATTTCTATTGCCTTTCAAATTGAAAGTTTTCCCAATTTTTATTGCTTTGTTTTGTATAGTAACATTATTGCAACCAGATTATTTTAATAACCTCAAGAGTCAATTTTCGAATAGGTTATTTGTGCTATTATTGAGTTTTTACTCATTGCATATTTTAGGATTATTTTGGTCTGAAAATTTGAATTATGGATATTTCGATATAACGGTAAAACTTTCATTTTTAGTTTTCCCATTGTTTTTTTTTCCGGTAATTCATTCATCAGTCAGGTCTCCATATAATTTAGGAACAGGTTATATCATAGCAGTAATTGCCGCATTTCTGATTTGTATAACCAGAGCATTTTATCGAATGGATGAGTTTGGTACGGAAGTATTGTTTTATCAGCAACTTTCATTCTTCATGCATCCCGGATATTTTGCCATGCACCTGTGTTTAGCCTTATCTTTCGCTTTGAACAGGATCAATAATAATAAGCTATATATGATTATTTCAGGATTATTAATTATTGGGATAGTGTTACTCAGTTCTAAAATTGGCATTGCAGTTATGGCAATGATATTGTTTTATTTCTGGATAAAATTGGTTAAAAGTGACCCTGTTAAAGGTTTGAGTAGTGTTGCTATTGCAATTGCAGTGTTTTCTCTGGCTGTTTACCAACTCAAAGACAGCCCAGTTGGAGCTCGGGTTTCCCAAATGATAAACTTTGCAAAACATGGTGTGGATGATAATGAGATTAATTCCACTACCGCAAGAGTAGAGGTTTGGGGAGCCTCTATAGATTTGATCCGGGAAAATATTCTGTTTGGGGTTGGAACAGGTGATGTAAAAGATGTATTGGTTAAACAATACCAAGATCTTGGATTTGACGAGGTCAAAGCAAAAAAATTAAATTCTCACAATCAATTTCTGCAAACAGGCGTAGCTTTTGGAGTATTGGGGATGATTTTATTGAGTTTAATTTTTGCCGAGATGTTAAGAAGGAGTCTTAAAACTAGGGATATTGTAAGTTTATCATTTCTTACCATTTTAGTGTTAAATTCATTGGTAGAGTCTATTTTGGAGGTTGAAGCAGGAGTATTTTTCTTTTCAGTATTCATTTTTCTGATATTCTCTGATTCACAAAAAAGGATAGTTTAATATGAATTTTAAATATTTAAATAACTGACCATGATTAGGAAATACTGGAATAATAACCCTTTGCTTTCGGTTTTAATGTTGGGCTTTTTAATCAGATTAATAGCTGTTATCTTTTCGAAAGGATTTGGAATGCACGATGACCATTTTCTTGTGATAGAGGCGCCGGGAGCATGGGCACAGGGTACTGAATATGATGACTGGCTCCCTTCAAGTGGCGCAACACGTCCTGATGGCCACAGTTTTTTTTATAGCGGCTTCCATTTTATATTCTTTACTCTTATGAGAGTCATTGGCCTTGATAATCCACAGTTCATGATGTTCATGGTCAGACTTTTCCACGCAATACTTTCTCTGGCAACCATTTATTTTGGATACAGGATAGCAGATCGATTACAAGGTGAGCGGTCAGCAAGAATAGTTGGGTTATTGTTGGCACTTGCCTGGTTCATGCCGTTTTTAAGTGTCAGGAATCTTGTTGAAGTGGTATGTATTCCATTCCTGATGGGTGGAGCATGGTATGTAATAAAAGCTGATCACAAACCTGATCAACTTAAAATATATTTTCTGGCAGGTCTGTTGCTTGGAATAGGGTTTTGTATTCGATTTCAATCTATCTTTTTTATTGGTGGAATAGGGTTAGGGTTGCTTTTGCTTAAAAGACTGTGGCCTGCAATTGTAGTAGGTGCAGGGGTAGTTACTATTTTTATTGTTACACAATCTCCTATAGACTACTTTATATGGGGTATGCCTTTTGCCCAGTTCATTGAATATGTAAGATACAATATTGAAAATGCGACAGCATACCTTACAGGCGCCTGGTACAAGTATCTGATCCTGATCCTTGGGATTCTGGTACCGCCATTGAGCATATTATTATTTTATGGATGGCTCAGATCCTGGAAAAAGTCATTACCGGTGTTTTTGGCAGTATTGGTCTTTTTGGCGTTTCATTCCTATTTTCCTAATAAACAAGAACGTTTCATCTTACCTATTGTACCGTTTATTATAGTATTAGGTGTGCCCGGAATTGTTTCATTTATTAATTCAAATCCTGAAAAGAAATGGTTTGCCAACTTGTATTCTATTTCTCTCAAGATATTCTGGATACTCAATTTCATTCTTTTACTACCTGTCACTACCATGTATTCTAAGAGGGCCCGTGTAGAATCAATGGCGTATTTTTATGATAACCGCGATTCTTTAAGATCTTTTATAACCGAAGATATGAATAGAGAGTCAGCATATATGTCACCTCAGTTTTATTTAGGTAAATGGATCGAAAATATTAGGGTTGGTAAAAAATTCGGACTAGATTCTCTCAGGTATAAGTTGGATAATCGACCTAAGGAAAAATTTCCACAATATATTTTATTTATTGGCGATGAGAACATTAGAGATAGAACTGCAAGTATCGATAGTATTTTGCCCGGTATTAAGCTTGAAGCTACAATTCAGCCCGGCTGGATTGACAAGTTGTTGTATACCCTTAACCCAAAGAACAAGAACGATATCATCTATATCTATAAAATACCGGCCTATTCACCCGATAAATAGGATTAAATATCTTTGTATCATAATTTAGAATTAAATGATCCCCTTTTCACCACCCCGAATCGATAAGGCCGTTATAGATGAGGTAGTAGACACCCTGAATTCAGGATGGATAACCACAGGTCCTAAGACCAAGAGATTTGAATCAATGGTTAGGGATTACTGTGGCTGTAAGCGAGTGCTGTGTGTTAATTCAGCCACTTCAGGGTTGGAGTTGATATTACGATGGTTTGGTGTAGGCGTAGGGGATGAAGTCATTTTACCGGCATATACATATTCAGCAACAGCAAATGTTGTGATTCATTGTGGCGCAAAACCTGTCCTTGTGGATGTAGGAACTGATTTTAATATAAATGTTGAAAAGGTTGGTCAGGCAATAACTTCCAAAACAAAAGTGATAATGCCAGTCGACTTTGGAGGGTATCCATGCGAATACAGCAAGTTAAACTCTCTGGTAGATTCTGATCATCACAGAGCATTATTCGTTCCGGCAAATGATATTCAAAAAAAATTGGGAAGAATACTTATCCTTTCTGATTCAGCACATTCGTTTGGCGCATCAATATCCGGCAAACGTGCAGGTTCGTTAACAGACATTTCTGTGTTTTCATTTCATGCAGTTAAAAACCTGACCACTGCAGAAGGGGGTGCAATAGCACTGAATTTACCAGAGCCGTTTGATTCAAACAATATATATGATTTTTTGAACATTTTTTCATTGCACGGCCAAAATAAAGATGCCCTTGCCAAATTACAGAAAGGTAATTGGAAGTATGATATCATCACAGCAGGTTATAAATGTAACATGACCGATATTCAGGCTTCTTTTGGACTGGTTGAGTTGCCCAGGTATGAATCTGATACACTGGCTAAGAGAAGATATATCTGTAATAAGTATAGCCAAGCTTTCGCTGATCAGGAATGGGCAGAGATCCCGGTTCAAAATGCTGAGAATATAACTTCCAGCTATCATCTGTATCCATTGAGAATAAAAGGTATTACAGAAGCAACAAGAGACTCCATCATAAGCGATATATTCAGCCATGATGTATCAGTGAATGTTCATTTCATTCCTATTCCGATGCTTTCTTTTTATAAGGATATGGGATATGATATTCAACACTGGCCAGTTACATATGATAACTTTTCAAGAGAGATCAGCTTGCCGGTTTTTTATGATATAACCGATGATCAGATCAATAAAGTTATTGATGCCGTGAAAAATGCAGTTGAGTCTAACTTAAAAAATACGCCCACCCTTTGATCTTCAAACGGCTGTTTGACTTTATGGTTGCTTTGATGGCGTTGGTAGTGCTGTCTCCATTGTTTATGGTGATATGTCTGATTATTTTGTTGGATGCAGGAGTCCCGGTTTTCTTTCTGCAGCAAAGGGTGGGACGGTACAGTACTAAATTCAATATTTTCAAATTCAGAACAATGAAACCCGACTCAGAGTTGTCAGGTCAACTTACAGTTGGAAACAGAGATAACAGGATAACAAGGTCTGGTTTTTGGTTGAGAAAGTATAAGCTGGATGAATTACCACAATTGATCAATGTGATCAAAGGTGATATGAGTTTGGTAGGCCCCCGTCCTGAGGTGCCCAAATATGTTGCACTCTATGATAAGGATCAAATAAAAGTTTTAAATGTAAGACCCGGGATCACTGATAATGCCTCACTTGAATTTATAGATGAAAATGAGATCCTTTCCAGATCTGAAGATCCTGAACGAACTTATATTGATGACGTCATGCCCCAAAAGCTGGTTATCAATCTTAAGTATATTGATCATCATAATATGATGACTGATATAAGGATCCTGTGGCGGACCTGTATGAAAATAATAAGAAGGTAATTTAATCGTCTGATAGGCAACCGATCAGCTCTTCGATCTCGGCAACATTCTCAGGCTGGCCTGCTTTTGTATAGGAGATAACCAGATTCCTTAACAACCTCTTTATCATATCAATATTTGTACATGGTTCATAGAACAAAGGCAAGGGTTTTAAATTCAACTTTTTTAGGAATTGGTCTACATCCGACTTCATGAAAATAGTACCCCTGCTAAAAGGGTTTATGTAGAATAATATCCCGGCCTCAGGATATGTATATTCTTCTATCATATCACCTCTCACATCCTGATAGGCAAGTACAAAATGCTCGGGCAAATTAACACCAAAGATTGGAATATCCAGTTGCCTGGCAATATGAGAGTATATGATTCCAAGTAGTAGAGGATTACCCTTTTTTGATTCAAGTACAATATTGATGAACGAATTTTGAGGGGCGTGAAAGTTGGTTGTATTCCCTGAAAATCCATAGTTCTCAAAAAGCACTTTATTGATAATATATACTTTTTGGGCCGGTCTCATTTTTTCATTGTTCTCGATCCAAATCTCTTTTTTTATCTTATTCAACGCTGATCTGATCTTCTCTTCATCAAGATCAGGGTATTGGTACCTTGAAACAATTATCGACCCTGTTAAAAGGTCTTGTCCTCCGGCATTGTTCCAGCTGGTGAGTTCATGCTTAAGGGATTCAAACTGGATCTTATGTACAATAAGTTCTATCCGCCGTTGCATAACAGGGTCAAATGCCTGACTCCAGGCATCTTCCAGATAAGGAACGATATCACTGCCAAGTGATATCAATTCTCCTCGTATAAGCTGATGAACATCAGTGTCAGGGTCATCAAGCAAACTGATCATGGCTTTAATCTTATTCTCGTCCATACCCATTAAACCTTAAAAAGTGATTTAAGTTTACTCATTGGTAGCTTTAAAAACATATTATATCTGTGATAATAATTAACGTTAAAAAATTAATTTTCGATACTAAATTTAACCATTCCTTAAATTAAATCAAAGTTTCGAATTCTGTTTGTCCTAAATGATAGCAGAAAATATTGAAATATTATTTTTGGTTCAAACTATGGATCGATCAGGCCAATATTGTAAAAATAAATACGATATAAACCCCTCTTGTGTTTTGATAGTTGAAAAAAAGTTATAAAAGTTGGCTTGTACTGAATGCCTGTTCCTTAAACAGAAGAATAGCAAGTATTTGCTAATATCCAAATACTTAAATGAAACTGAATGTGGTAACTACACTGTGTTGATCACCAATCGAATTGGTTTTTCACATTGCTTTTAATTCTGAAACAAGCTTTGTAAGTACATCTTTGGCATCGCCGAACAACATACTTGTTTTTGGATCATAGAAAAGTTCGTTTTCTATCCCGGCATAACCGGCGTTCATACTTCTCTTATTCACCAATATGTTCTTAGCTTGATCGACTTCGAGTATGGGCATACCATAAATAGGAGAGGAGGGGTCTGTTTTTGCGGCAGGATTAACTACATCATTGGCTCCAACAACAAGCACTACATCAGTTGTAGGGAATTCTGAGTTGATCTCTTCCATTTCAACCAGTTTTCCGTAATCAACATTAGACTCTGCGAGCAGCACATTCATATGGCCTGGCATTCTTCCGGCAACCGGGTGGATAGCATATTTTACATCAACGCCGCGTTCTTCAAGGATGTTCTCTAGTTCATGGATCACATGTTGTGCTTGAGCAACTGCCAGACCATAACCCGGAACAATGATCACTTTTTTGCTATAGTTCATAAGCACAGCAGCATCTGCTACAGTAATATCTTTTATTGTACCACCTGCTGCATTTGTACCACTTGCTACGGCATCAGTATCGCCAAATGCACCGAAAATAACATTGCTCAATGGCCGATTCATGGCTTTACACATTACAATGGTAAGAAGAGTTCCTGCTGAACCAACAAGAATTCCACCGGTTAACATTACTTTATTGTCATATAAAAATCCACCGAATGCTGCTGCTAGTCCCGTAAAGGAGTTCAGCAATGATATCACAACAGGCATGTCTGCACCTCCTATAGGGAATACAAACATTACACCATAGAACAAGGCAAAGATGAATAACCCTATCAGTAAAGCCTGACTTCCTGTGCCGCTGAAGATCATAAATGCACCATATGCGAATACAGCTATTAGAATGATTGTATTGATGATGTTGTAGCTAGGAAGACGTATCGGCTTCCTCATTGTACCATTTAACTTCAAAAATGCGATCACACTTCCTGAGAATGAAACACTACCTATGATCATTCCAAGAATTATAGCGGTAAGTGCACCGGTGTTTCCAAGATTGTGATGAAATTCCATGAGTCCTATCAAGGCTGCACAAGCTCCACCCATTCCATTGAACATAGAAACAAGTTCTGGCATTTTGGTCATCTGCACCTTTTTGGCTGTAAGCCATCCAATGATAGTACCTATAAGGATGGCAAGGAATATCAAGCCCATCTTTACCGGTTCACGAGAGGTAAGCCCATCCCCATTCTGATACAGGAACATAGTACCAATTATTGCCAGGATCATTCCAACAGCAGCAATTGTATTTCCCTTTCTTGCGGTCTTGGGATTGCTCATCATTTTTAATCCGATCACAAACGTGACCGAGGCGATGAGGTAAAGTAATTCTAGTAGGTTTTGAATCATATTATTCAATCTGTCGACTCAGTGATCTGACTGATATTTATTTTTTCTTTTTGAACATCTCAAGCATCCTGTCGGTAACAACGAAACCTCCAACCACATTCAATGTACCCAACACAACTGCCAGAAACCCTAATACCAAAGCAGGGATATTCGTCATTTCGGTGTCTAGCATAACAATAATAGCTCCAACTATAACAACACCATGTATTGCATTTGCTCCACTCATAAGAGGAGTGTGCAGTACAGTAGGAACATTTCCAATCACTTCAACACCTACAAAAATAGAGAGTACAATAAAGTAGAGTAATTCTTTATTGTCACCTATCAAGCTTAAAATTGTTTCCATGTATATTAATTGTTAATTACTGATGGGTGAACGGCTTTGCCATTGTGAACTATCAGCGAACCCTTTGTTATTTCTTCATCCAGTTCCCATTTAAAACCTTCAGATGTTGCAAGGTGCTGAAGAAAGGTAACTATGTTTCGTGCATATAACTCACTGGCGTTAAATGGCAGCAAACTTGGTAAATTTGATTCACCAATAATATTGACCCCATGTTTTACAACTGTTTTATTTAATTCACTGAGCGGGCAATTTCCTCCTTGTTCTACTGCCATATCCACAATCACTGAACCCGGCTTCATTTGTGATACCATTTCTTCAGTGATGAGTACTGGAGCTTTTTTCCCAGGTATTAAAGCAGTGGTTATTACCAGATCGGCCTGACTCACATGTTTGGCAATAAGTTCTTGTTGTTTCTTTAAAAAATCAGCTGAAACCTCCTTCACATATCCACCTTCTGTTTTAATACTATCATCACCCTGTACTTCAATAAATCTTCCTCCAAGTGATTGAACCTGTTCTTTGGTTTCGGGTCTTATATCTGAGACCTCTACTACGGCTCCCAATCGTTTAGCAGTAGCTATAGCTTGTAATCCGGCTACACCGGCACCCATGATCACCACTTTACTTGGTTTAATGGTACCTGCTGCGGTCATCATCAATGGGAAGATCTTTCCTAATGCGTTTGCACCCATTAAAACTGCTTTGTAGCCTGCCAGGTTGCTCTGCGAACTCAAAGCATCCATTTTCTGTGCTCTGGAAATACGGGGAATTGCATCCATGGAAAAACCGCTGATCCCGGCACCTTGCATAGCACTAACTAATTCAGGATGTGTTGAAGCCCACATATAACAGATCAGTACACTTCCTGATCTCATTTTTGATAGGTCATTTGATGATGGTGCATTAACAGCCAGAACAACATCTGAACCTGAAAATATCTCATCATGGTTGGTAACTATCTTAGCTCCGGCATTGATGTAACCATCATCAGGTAGTGAAGAACGACTTCCCGCACCTTGTTCAATCCTCACTTCAAAGCCTGCGCCTGTGAGTGTTTTTACCATTTCGGGCGTCAAAGCAACTCTGTTTTCTCTTTCCTTGGTCTCCTTGGGTACTCCTATTTTCATGGAAATTCCTTAATCGTGAACTAGTTAACAACTAGTATTGTTGTTGCGTGCAAAGGAAATAATAAAATATGACTCTTCAAAGCTTTGCAAACCATTCAATTACAAGCACTTGAAGTTGATTTATAATTTAAGACTCCTGAAAAATCAGGATAATTGTTTTTATATCGGATTATCAACAAAATCAATCTATTGTTGCAATTTAGGTGTCTATTGAAGAGATTTGGGCCTTACTTTACACTTCAGCATAAAATATGATCAAATACACGCCCCAGTTTTTAAAACAGATAGAGGAGATCTATCAGGATATAGGATACAAGGTACGTTATGAAAAGGGCAATTTTAGATCCGGCTATTGCATAATTCAGGACCAAAAGGTCATCGTTTTGAATAAATTTTCAGCGATTGAAAGTCGCATAACAACCATGATCGACATTCTCAAACAATTTGAAACAGACAATCTTCTGGAAAGTCAGCTTTGGGATGATTTTAAGTCGAAGCACTTTAAAACACCCAAGCCTGAAAAGGTAAAGGAGGAGAGTTGAAGATCACTTTACTTGGAACCGGCACATCTCAGGGCGTACCTGTGATTGCCTGCACATGTGATGTGTGTAGGTCTTCTGATGCTAAAGACAAAAGACTCAGAAGTTCGGTCCTTATAGAAAATGGTGAATCTACAGTTGTAATTGATTCTGGTCCTGATTTTCGCCAACAAATGCTCAGAAGCCAGGTGAATTCATTGGACGGGCTAGTATTTACCCACGAACATAAAGATCATATTGCAGGGATGGATGATATAAGGGCATATAACTATGTGCTCAAGAAGAAAATTGATGTATATGCATCAAGCCGGGTTCAGGATGCGCTTAAACGTGAATTCCCATATATTTTTGAAGACATGAAGTATCCGGGAGTGCCTGAGATAAACCTGCATACTTTAAACAACCAACCTTTCAGGGTTGGAACAATTGAACTGACTCCCATCAATGTACTTCATTACAGGCTACCGGTCATGGGTTTCAGGGTTGGTGATTTTACTTATATCACAGATGCTAATTATATCAGTGAAGAAGAAAAAGAAAAGATCAGGGGTAGCAAAGTGATAGTTTTAAATGCTCTTCGTAAGGAACCACATGTCAGCCATTACACCCTGGATCAGGCTGTTGAATTAATTGAGGAGTTAGGAGTGGAAAGGGGGTACCTCACACATATTTCACATCAGCTTGGGAAATTCAATGATATAAACAGCGAACTACCGAAGCATATCCAATGTGCTTATGACATGCAGGTGATCACCTTGTGATAATTTTTAAAACAGGCCGGGAATATTTGGAAGAAGATCCTTGCCGGCAGCCTTCATTTCTGAATCAGATGTGTTTTGAGCTTTTTCTCCAGCTCTGTTTATAGCAATAGTGAGTAGCTCTTCCAGTTCTTCTTTCCTTCCTTTATCAAGAAAGCGTTCATTGATCTTAACATCTTTCACATCTCTGTTTCCTGTCATGATAATTGTAACAGCTCCTTCGCCGGCAGTACCTTCTACCATTACCTGATCGAGACGTTTCTTTACATCTTCCATTGCCTTTTTCATATCGTTCAGCTTGCCGAACATATCCATCATTCCCATTGTATATTTATTTTATCAGTGATAGTAATTGTTGTAAATTTTTCTGATCCCAGTCATCTTCTTTGGGTGTTTCAATAACTTTGGGAATCTTTTTAAAATGATTCATTATGTACCTGAATGGTTCAAGTCCCAGCTTACCTTTTCCTATATGTTCATGGCGGTCGAGGTGACTTCCTAAATCACCCTTGCTATCGTTCAGGTGAAACACCTTCAGGTTTTTCAATCCTAAAATATTGTCAAAACCATCGAAAACACTATCGCAGCCTTTTTCGGTTCTGATATCAAATCCTGCTGCAAAAGCATGGCATGTATCGAAACAATAACCGATACGATCTTTACTTTTTACATTCTCGGTTATACTCCTGAGGTTCTCAAAGGGTCCACCCACACTGGTTCCCTGTCCGGCAGTATTTTCCAATAATATTTTGACTTTGGTGTCAGGGTTGGCATCATGTACCATATCTAACCCTTGGGCTATTTTTTTGATTGCAGTTTCAAAACTTTGGGTTCCGGCGGCACCAGGATGCAATACACAATATGACAATCCTAATGAGTTGCACCTGGATACTTCTGCACTTAAAGCATCGATAGATTTTTCTCTGATCTCATCTGATTCAGCAGCAAGGTTTATAAGGTATGAGCAATGTGAGAAGGTCACTTTCACTTGAGACTTCTGAAAAGTGTTGGTGAATAAATCAACCTCTTCCTTGGAAAGTGGTTTTGCTTTCCATTGACGTTGATTTCTGGTGAAGATCTGCATGGTATCAATTCCCAGCTCAGCTGCTTCTACGAAAGCATTTTCTAATCCACCCGATACAGAGCAATGAACTCCTAACATATTTACCTGTTTAAAGTGTGAAGGTCTTACATTTGTTCATTAATTGCAAAATATGAACATCGCATTCCATGGTGCAGCACGCACGGTAACAGGCAGTAAGCATTTGATAACTACGGATCAGGGTGTGAAGATCTTGCTCGATTGCGGCCTTTTTCAGGGAATGGGTGCTGAGGCAGATGAATTGAACCGTCATTTTGGTTTTGATCCGGTTCAGGTTGATTTCCTGATTTTGAGCCACGCCCATATTGACCACTCCGGATTGATTCCCAGGTTTGTAAAAAATGGTTTTAAGGGTACTATTTATTGCACTCCTGCAACTTTTGATCTCTGTAGATTAATGTTGGCTGATTCAGCTAATATTCAGGAAAACGATGTAGGCTATATAAATAAGCGAAGAAAAAGGCAGGGAAGGCCCTTGCTGGATGTTTTGTATGATACTGATGATACCATCAGGAGTCTGGCTTTTTTTGAAACAGTTGAATATGATACTTGGTTCCAAATAAATCCTGATATCAAGTTCAAGTTCACTGACTCAGGGCATGTACTTGGGAGTGCTGCAGTGAATCTTGTGATTTCAGATGGACCAAAACCCGAGAGAATTCTGTTCACAGGTGATATTGGCAGACCCGGAGATTCAATATTGAAGCATCCTGAACCAACTCCTCAGGCAGATTATATATTATGCGAGTCTACTTATGGAAACAGGTTGCATGAACCTATAATAGGTGCTGAATCAAGACTGTTGTCAATAGTAAAAGATACATGTGTAAAAAATAAAGGTAAGCTTATCATTCCGGCATTTAGTCTGGATCGAACACAGGAATTGATCTATGCGTTAGATAAGATGGAACATAATGGGAGCCTTCCGCCTATAAAAGTTTTTGTTGATAGCCCTTTATCGGTTGAAACCACACGTGTTGTTGAAAAACATATTGAATGTTATAATGAAGATGTGCGTGAGTATATGAAGCATGGAGATAACAGGCCATTTTATTTTAAAAATCTTCATTACATAACTAAAGTTGAAGATTCCAAGGCAATTAATGAGATCCATGAACCATGTATAATCATATCCTCTTCAGGTATGGCTGAAGCAGGAAGGGTGAAACACCACATAAAGAATAACATTTCGGATCCCAGGAACACAATTCTTATTGTAGGTTACTGTACCCCTGGAAGCCTGGGTGGAAGGCTGAGAGAGGGCGATAAAGAAGTCAGGATCTTTGGAGAGATGTATGATGTGAAGGCCAGGGTAGAGGTGATAGACTCATATAGTGCTCATGCAGATTACAAGGAAATGATCGAATATTTGTCTGTCCAAAACGCAAAACTTGTAAAGAAAATTTTCCTCGTTCATGGTGATCTTGAGGTAATGACTGATTATGAAAAAACCCTTCATCATGAAGGGTTTAAATCTATTTACATTCCTGAAATGGGTGAGGTTATTGAATTATAATCAGCGATTGAACTGAGACTCAATTTCATTTTCTGAAGGAAACATGATTGAAGCATCATTGGCCGTTCGAGTCCAGAATACATATTTGCCGGTCCCTTCACAGGCGTAACCCGATAAAGTGTCACCGGGAGCAAGGTTATTAAAGTTGAAGATCTTCCACCTTAATGTCTTCTCCTGAACGGCAAGACGAACATCAATATGCCGTTCGCAAATGTTTTGAAGATTAACTCTGTATGACTTTGAATCATTGAGGCATAGTTCACAATCGCTTGCCCATTCACTGCTTGTTTTAGTAAGACAGGCAGTATCCAGATCTTGTCTGTCACTTTGCGCCATCGCAGAAATATTACCAAATAAGATGGCGGTGATGACTAAGATGAATCCTTTAAGTTTCATAACCAAATATAATAATGTTATTTACAATAATTATTCTTTAAAATGATTTTTGCTTCTTCATTGCCGAGCTTTTTGGAGGTATTCCAGTCTTCGCAAGCTCCTTTTTTATCACCCAGCTTTTTTCTTGTAAAGCCTCTGTTGTTGTAAGCTTCCTGATCTTTGGAATCGATAGAGATGGCCATGTTGAAGTCGGTCATGGCTTCATCGTACCGTTCTAACTTATTTAAAGCACTTCCTCTGGAAACATATGCAAAGCCATTATCAGGTTGTAACTTTATAACAGCGGTAAAGTCGTCAATAGCGCCTTCAAAATCATGAGTTATATTCTTACAAAACCCCCTTTGCAAGTGATATTTGACTTCTTCCGGATCCAGTTCAATTGCTTTTGAATATACAGGTATTGCCAGTTCGTAATCAAAATTTCTGTAGAGCAATTCAGCTTCAGCAAAATACTGATCAGCCGATTTATCCTGTGCATATGCAGAAGATATTGCCAATATACCAATGATATAAATGGTCAGGTTAACCAAAATAATGTTTGATAATTTACTTTTCAAACGGCTCATTACTTTCATATTTACGCTCATTTACCAATCTGATCATGTGGGTCATTGCATTTTTCATGCCATTAGCCGACCTTTCATCCAGAGTAACCGGAAAACTTAACCTGACATATTCTCTCCTGATCTTCCGCTGATACAATGTTCTGTCTACACACAAGGCGTTTCCTTCACAATTAACATACATGATCCTGTTCTCCTTATCATATCCTATTTCACTGATATCTAGCGTCTTACAAGAAGCCTTATCTTCTCTGTATAATTCACCTGATTCATAATATTTGGCTATAATATAGCCTCTCGCCACTTCAACTTTAATATCTGGTCCCAACTTATCATTAACATAGTTCAAAGTTGCTTCCATACTTATGCTTTGTGCATTGGAATTTGACGTTTGTAATGTCAAAGATGCTATGGAAAGGAAAGCAAACACAATACTTTTTTTCATTAAAATATTGATATGCAATTTATTACGAACCATTATTGAGTTTAATGCTACTTAATTACGGTATAAAGTTCATTATGTTTCAGTAAGGCAACTACATATTTTATACCTTTTGTCAGAATTCATCCCATTATCTTTGAACTAGCTTCACCTTTAATCGTATTTAGGTATGAATAAAAACAACTACCCTTATCCAAGTTGAGAACAAAACAGTGTTGAAAGTCACAAGGTACATAGCATTAATAACTATCCTAATCAATTTCGGTATTGTTGGAATTGCCAGAGCCCAGGCTATATATGTACCTGTAAGGTTTGTGATAGAGAAAGGCGATTTTAAGAGCTCCAGAGTAGATATAGTGAATAAAACTGATGGAACTACAAACTCTTTAGGTGGAAAACCGGATATGAATATTGCATTGAAACCGGGATGCGAATATGTTCTTGAATTCAACAAACGAGGGTATATCACCAAAAAGATCTCATTTAATACCAATATTCCGGCAAACCGTATCAAACAAGGAATGGATGACTTTCCATTTGAAATACATCTTTTTCCTCAGGTAGATGATGTAAATCTTATCGTTTTTAATCAACCTGTAGGTATTATAAAGTTCAACAGGATGATCGATGACCTTGACTTTGATACCGATTATACAAAACAGATACGTTCAGCAATTAAAGAAGCAGAGGACGAGATCATGAAAAAGGCAGATGAGATAGCTTTGAATGAAAAAAAGTTAGCTGAGGAAGAGAAGAAGGAAGCAAAGAAACGATCTAAAAATGATGATAAACAAGAAAGTGCAAGTTCTGATAATGTTGATTTAAATGATTCTGAAACTAACTTGACTATTACAGGGGGTGCTAGGGATAATGAACCAAATGAAGATACAAGGGATGCCAGTTTTGCTTTACAAGGTGAAGATCCGAATGACATTGCACAGGGATTTTCTGGTGAAGATGAGCGATTGGGTGGAAGAGGATTTGCTGATTCCGATATCAGATCGGGAGAGCCTGGAATTGGAGCAGATGATGAAACGAGAAAAAGGATAATGGCTCAAGGACATAGTGAAACAGATGAAGGGGTAAGATATGCAAGAGGCTTCAGCGATGCTGATACTTACGATGGAGGACTCATGGCTAGTCTGAACACGGGGCCTGTAAGTGTAAAATCGAATGAAACGGGCAGCAACTTAAGTTCGGAGCCTGGTAAAAAAGTTGATGTGGTAAAAGAAGGTAATCGCACCATAACAAAGATCACAGTAAAAGAGGGCTCAGATAAAGTACTTTACAGCAAAGTTGTTTACTCATGGGGTGCTTGTTACTATTTTAAAGAAAGCACATCTATAAGCAAACTAATGTTCAAGCAGGCAACCGGTTTAGAATAAAGAATTTTCATATAAAAAAAAGGCATCTCTTATGAGATGCCTTTTTCGTTAATAGCATTGAAGCTTATTCTTGTTCTTTTGCTCCGATTGAAAGTAATTCAACCTCAAAGATCAATGTCTCATTAGGACCGATCTGTCCTCCAGCACCTCTTTCACCATATGCTAATTCAGAAGGAATAAATAATTTCCATTTTGAGCCAACCGGCATTAACTGTAACGCTTCCGTCCAACCCGGTATAACACCATTTACAGCAAAGGTTACAGGTTCACCACGCTCAACAGAACTGTCAAATACAGTACCATCTATCAATGTTCCTGTATAGTGTGTTGTTACCTGATCTTCAGCAGTTGGTTTGGCACCATCTCCTGCTTTGATAATTGAATATTGTAATCCGCTTGGAAGCGTAATCACACCTTCTTTTTTAGAGTTTTCTTCCAAAAACTTTTTACCTACTTCAGATGAAGCTTCTTGTTTGAGCTTTTGAGCTTTAGTAACATAGTTCTGGATAACTGACATACTTTGCTCTGAAGAGATCTTGAGGTCTTTTGATTCGAAAACATCACGCAAGCCTTGAGCCAATAGATCTACATCTATTTGATCGAGTCCATCCTTTTTCAGATTATTTGCGATCGAAACCCCAATCCCGTAACTAACTGAATCTACTTCAGTGCCAAGGTTTTTATCGGCTGATTTGCCTTTTTTTTGTCCCATGCAGGCAGAAAGGGTAAATACTGCCGCTACGGTCAGTATCATTGCTAAGCTTTTTTTCATTAGATTTTCTTGATTAAGGGGGCGAAGATAACGCATTTTACACTAACTGAACCACGATCTGCTAACCTGATCAATTTTCGACCCAAATAATAGGAAACTTCACCAAATAAACTTGACAAAGGGGGGTGATATTATGCACCTTTGCAGGATATAATTTAATCTAAAAACCACCTCAATATATTGTTTCAGAAGAATTTTTTAAATAACTGTTTTTCAGCCATATACATATCTGTAATTTTATTGGTTTCTCTTCAAGGGGCAAATGCCCAGTTTCCAAATTTTACAAACCAGGTAATTTCATCTGGTTGGGATCAGTTAGAAGTAGTTGCATTTGACTCCACCGGTCGGCTTTTTGCAGCTGAAAAAGGAGGGAAGGTATGGATGGTAGACACCTTTGGGGTGAAGATGATAACTCCTATACTTGACATTTCTGATGAAGTTGGCACATGGAGAGATCATGGTCTGAATGGATTTGCACTAGATCCAGACTTCCTTAACAATGGATTCATCTACCTTTTCTATACGGTTGACAGGCATCACCTGATTAACTTTGGTACCCCTTCCTATAATGCATCAGCCAATGAATATTATCAGGCAACTATTTCACGTGTGACCCGATATACCATTGATACAGCCAATTATTCAACCATTGTTTCTAATAGCAGACACATTCTGATTGGTGAAGACAAGAAGTCAGGTATCCCTGTTTTGTTTGAATCGCATTCAGGGGGAGATCTGATATTCGGGAATGATGGCTCTTTGTTGGTGACTACAGGTGATGGTGGCAGCTATACCTTCGTCGACAATGGAGGTGGTGCAACATATTGGTCTCAGGCAATAGCTGATTCAATAATCAGACCTCAGGAGAATGTTGGGGCCTTCAGATCTCAAATGATCAATTGTTTGAATGGAAAGGTTCTGAGGGTTGATCCTGCTACCGGTGATGGACTGGATTCTAATCCATTTTATGACAATTCAGATCCCAGATCCCCCAGATCCCGCGTTTATGCTTTAGGTTTACGTAATCCTTTCAGAGGTACTATCAAACCAGGTACCGGAGATCCTGATATCACTGCAGGAGATCCGGGAGTGATATATTTGGGGGATGTAGGTTGGGATAACTGGGAAGATATAAACATTATCACAGAGCCTGCCCAGAATTTTGGTTGGCCATTGTATGAAGGGCTCACACCACATTTAGGTTATCAGAACACTGATCAACAGAATTTCGACACTCCAAACCCTCTGTTCAATGGCACATCTTGTGCCGAGCAGTATTATCGATTTGAAGATCTGTTGATCCAGGATACTCCTGTAATTTCTCCTGATTTTTCGAATAGTTGTGACACACTTCAACAAATTGCTGATTCAATAACTTTTATTCATCGCAGGCCTGAGATCGATTACAAACATGGTTATCAAACAAGGGCCGGAATTTTTATTGGAGATTCAGCAGCAACAATCAACATCACTGATACCTTATCCCCCGTTCAGGGTACCATGTTTGGTGGTTATGCCTCTGTAGGTGGACTATGGTATAACGATGACAGATTTCCATTTGAATGGCAAAACACATATTTCCATGCCGATTATGTAGGCCAGTGGATAAGAAGTTTTGTGATTGATGAAATGGATAAAGCCAGTGAGGTGAAGCCGTTTTGGGATAATAACGGGAACATAGTTTGTATGAAACTGAACCCTTCAAATGGATGTATATCATATGTAGCCTACCCGGATCTTATCAAGGAAATTTGTTATACCGGGATTATAAATAATCCTCCAAATGCACTTGCATTAAGCGATACTCTTTTTGGCTATACGCCGTTACATGTCAATTTTAACGGTAGTAGCTCCACTGACCCGGAAAACTTGCCCTTGACCTATTTCTGGGAATTTGGTGATGGGGATACAAGCAGCCTTCCAAACCCAATACATACATACACGGATCCTGCAAGCCAGGGATTAACTTTGTATGCAAAACTGACAGTAACCGATGATGTAGGTCAGATTTCAGTGGATTCAGTTCAGATCTCATTAAACAATACACCACCAGTTGTAGACATCACAAGTTTGAATGATGGCGACATGTATTCAATGAACGGCTTATCAAACTTTTCACTGATTGCAAATGTTAGCGATGCGGAACATGCACCCGGTCAACTTTCATATTCATGGCAAACTATTTTACACCATAATAGTCATCAACATATTGAAGCATCTGATACCAATAAGATTTCATCTACTGTTATTTCACCGGTGGGATGTGTTCCGTTTGCAGATTATCATTTCAGAATAGTATTGACTGTTACAGATGAAGGTGGCCTTTCCACAATTGATAGCGTGAGGGTTTATGCGGCATGTGATGCACCTACTGCTAACTTCACAGGTTCAAACCAGGATATTTGCAAATATGACAGTGTTAGTTTCATGGATCTTTCCACAAACTTCGCTATCGACTGGAAGTGGGAATTTCCTGGAGGATCACCGTCAACTTCAAAACTTCAAAATCCGGTGGTGCAATATTCTGATGTTGGAGAATTTGATGTGAAATTGATCGCCTCAAGCGTACGTGGTTCTGACACATTGATTTTACAGGATTACATTACTGTTAAAAGCCTTCCACAAATTTCAATTACAGCACCCGGAAATACAAATATTGTTTGTGCCGGTTCTGAACTCAAATTGACAGCTACATCCCCAAACCCTATAAAATCTTATCAATGGAGCAGGTGGGGAGTTGATATTTCCGGAGCAACCGGTTCTTCTTACCAGGTAACCAAAACAGGTAATTACAGGGTTCTTGTTACAAAAGTAAATGGATGCTCTAAGTTATCAGACAAATACAGGGTAAATAAGAAAAAGCTGCCGGTGGCACATATTACGGCAAATGGTCCATTAGCATTTTGTGATGGAGACAGTGTTATATTGAGTGCAACAAATAATCCAGGATATACATTTCAATGGAAGAAGTATGCAAATGATCTTTCTGGTGATACAACCGCAAACCTTGTGGTAACCAAACCAGGAGTCTATAAAGCAATTGTAACAGATTCAATAGGTTGTGCCAGAGCGTCAAATAAACTTGTTTCCAACGTGATTGACTGTAGTAACCCTTCTAAAGAGATTTTTTCAACAAGCGGATTGGGAGGCAGGGGTTTTGAAATTTTTCCTAACCCTACAAACGGGCCGATCTCCTTACAATTCAACCAAGAGTCTTCGTTGCAGGTTATGATTGAAGTTTTGGATATGAGGGGAGGAGTGTTGGTCAAAGAATTAACTCATGGGTTAAATGTAAATTCTCCTGATCTCAGGATGGACCTTTCCTGGTTAACTCCTGGTGTATACATGATAAGGGTTACATCAAAAGGAGAGATTCAACAAGCATTGATTATAAAGAACTAATTCTGCATACTTAACTCACTTAAAATTAGCTAATTGCGATATTTTGAAAGCAGTTAGGGATCTAAGGTGTACTTTGCTCACCATTGCATTGCTTCCAATTGGTAAATTTGTGATTCAGATTTTAGTGTAATTCATTGGAGTATTATTCAATCATAGATCTCTTGTATGGGCCGGTGGTATTTTTCCTCCTGGTGTTTTATGCCAATTTAAAGCGCAAAAGGAATATACAGGATAGGTCGGAATATAAATATTACACATGGGGTTTATACTCCAAGCTCTTTGGTGGTATTGCTCTATGTTTGATCTATTCGTTTTATTATGCTGGTGGTGATACCATCAACTATTATCATGATGGGTTATGCATGATGAATCTCCTTTATCAAGACTTTCCAAGTTGGTTTGCAGTAATGAAAGACACGGCTGGTCTTCAAAACCTGTTTTACTTTTCACCCTCTACCGGATATCCGGTTTATTTGAGGGATCCTAATACTTTTTTTGTTGTTAAAACTATTTGTTTGTTTGTAGTTATTTCAGGTGGGAGTTATATTGTAGCAACGCTGTTAGTAACATTTGTTTCATTTTTAGGTGTTTGGAAGTTGTATCAAGTTTTTGTAAGTGAATTTCCAGAGCTAAAAAAAGAAATGGCAATTGCAGTACTTTTCATTCCTTCAGTTTTTTTTTGGGGCTCAG
>JAHEMF010000057.1 GCA_024643795.1 Bacteroidota bacterium
TCCGGGGCGGTTTTTTATTTTAAGTGCCTGAGGTTGTTTAGTACTTTTAAAAACTCGACTTTTGCAGCCACAATCAAAACGTGCTAAATCATGGCAAAACGGCTATATATCAAAGAACTCTTATCCCATGACCCTAAAGGGCAGGATGTTAATGTGAAAGGATGGGTAAGAACCAAGCGTGGAAATAAAAATGTAGCGTTTATAGCGGTCAATGACGGTAGTACTATCCACAATATTCAGGTGGTTGCAGATCCTTCTGCATTTGATGAAGAGCTGTTAAAAAAAGTTAGTACCGGAGCAGCAGTATCTATTACAGGATCACTTGTAGAGTCGAAAGGAAGCGGACAACCTGTGGAAATTCAGGCAGCCAATATCCATGTTTACGGAACTGCCGACCCAGAAACATATCCGTTACAAAAAAAAGGTCACTCACTTGAGTTCCTTCGTGAGATAGCTCATCTGCGTCCTCGCACCAACACTTTTGGTGCTGTATTCAGGATCCGTCACGCAATGGCATTTGCCATTCATAAATTCTTCAACGATAAAGGATTTTTTTATTTACACACACCTATTATTACCGGATCTGATGCAGAAGGTGCCGGAGCCATGTTCAGAGTTACTACTCTGGATGCAAAGAACCCGCCTATAAAAGAAGGTAAAGTGGACTTTGAAGAAGATTTTTTCGGAAAAGAAACCAACCTTACTGTGTCCGGTCAGCTTGAAGGCGAAATGGGTGCACTTGCACTTGGGCTCATATACACTTTCGGACCTACATTCAGAGCCGAGAATTCTAATACTGCACGTCATCTGGCAGAATTCTGGATGATAGAACCTGAAATGGCATTTTACGAACTGACCGACAATATGGATCTGGCCGAGGAAATGCTGAAGTACCTGGTCACCTATGCACTTGAAAACTGCAAAGATGATCTTGAATTTCTCAATAAGATGTATGAAACTACGTTACTAGAAAAGTTGAATAGTATAGTAACATCAGAATTTGAAAGATTACCCTACACCCGTGCAGTTGAAATTTTACAGGAGAGTAAACAAAAATTTGAATTTCCCGTAAGCTGGGGAACAGACCTTCAGTCAGAACATGAAAGGTACCTGGTTGAGAAGCATTTTAAGAAACCGGTGATATTATTTGATTACCCCAAAGAGATAAAAGCTTTTTATATGAAGCAAAACGAAGACGGGAAAACAGTTCGTGCCATGGATGTTTTATTTCCCGGGATCGGGGAGATAATAGGCGGTTCTCAAAGAGAAGAAGATCATGCCAGGCTGAAGAATCGGATTGAAGAAATGGGAATTGCAGAAGACACATTATGGTGGTATCTGGAAAGTCGCAAATTTGGCACTGTGCCACATGCAGGATTTGGACTGGGATTTGAACGCTTGATGTTATTTGTTACAGGAATGGCAAATATCAGAGATGTGATACCATTCCCTCGCACTCCGCAGAATGCTGAATTTTGATGGTATAATAAATTCGTTATTTCTTAATGTATATTTATCTTTTCGTAAAGTATTAACTGATGCTTAAGCAAACTCTGCAACAAAAGCTGCTACAAAAACTGTCTCCTCAGCAGATCCAGTTGATGAAGTTATTGCAGGTGCCCACTGTTTCTCTTGAGCAACGTATAAAAGAAGAGCTGGAGATCAATCCTGCCCTTGAAGAAGGTCCGGTTGAGGATGAAGATGAAAAGCTGGATAGCAATGAAGATGATATTGATTCTGACAACAACGATGAGCGTGATGATGATTTTGACATCTCTGACTACCTTCAGGATGACGACACTCCGGACTACAAGTTAAGTGCTAACAACACTTCACGTGATGATGAACGGAATGAGATCCCTCTTGCAGTAGGTAATACGTTTCAGGAACAACTTTTAGCGCAGCTTGGTCTGTTTGACCTTGATGATCAGCAATATATTCTTTCTCAACATATAATTGGAAGCTTGGATGATGATGGCTACCTAAGAAGAGAGATTGCATCATTAGTAGACGACCTTGCTTTTACTCAGGGAATTACTTGTACTACTGAACAGCTGGAAGAAGTGCTGGCAATCATTCAAACTTTCGATCCCGCTGGTGTTGGAGCACGCGATCTCAGAGAATGTTTACTGCTTCAACTTAAACGCAAAGAGTCGGTACCACCGGAAGTACAACATGCCATTACTATCATTTCAGATCATATGGATGAATTCTCCAAGAAGCATTATGAAAAGATAGAACGGTCTATGGGCATCACAGAAGATGAATTAAAAAAAGCATTGAACGAGATCCTTCATCTTAACCCACGCCCCGGAGGTACACTATCTGATTCAGGAAGAGGGGCCCAGCAGATTGTACCTGATTTCGTTATCAATAATGATCAGGGCAACCTAAACCTCACTCTAAACTCCAGAAATGCTCCGGAGCTGCGTGTAAGCAGAAGCTATAACGAAATGCTTGAGACCTATAGCAAGGATGCAAAGACCAATAAATCAAGCAGAGAGGCTCTACAGTTTGTGAAACAAAAACTTGATGCAGCCCGATGGTTCATAGATGCCATTAAACAACGGCAGGCAACTTTAATAAAGACCATGAGCGCAATCATGGAGTATCAATATGAGTATTTTTTAGATGGGGATGAAACTAAACTCAAACCCATGATACTGAAAGATATTGCAGAAATGGTAGAACTTGATATTTCAACCATCTCGCGTGTGGCCAACAGTAAGTATGTGCAAACTCCATTTGGAACTTTCTTATTAAAAAGCTTTTTCAGTGAGGCCTTATCTACCGATAGTGGTGAAGAAGTTTCAAGTCGTGAAGTAAAGAAGATCCTTAGCGATTTGATCGAGAACGAAGATAAACGCAAACCTTTACCGGATGAAACACTGGCGAAGGCTCTTAAGGAAAAAGGATACAACATTGCACGAAGAACCATTGCCAAATATCGTGAACAGTTGAATATACCGGTAGCACGACTACGCAAGCAGCTTTGAAAATAATTGAAATATGAACCAGGCTGCGGCCCGATTTTTATCGTACGTACTTCACCCACTGATGATGCCCTTCTTAGCAGTGCTCTTGGTGATGAACCTTAACACTTATATTGCCTATAGCATCTCACCACAGGTTCAACGTATTATTATTACCATAGTATTTATAACAACCAGTGCACTTCCGGTTCTGCTTTCACTAATGCTTTTGCAAAAAGGGGTGATCCGCTCACTTGAAATGGATACACTACCCGAAAGAAGGATCCCCTTTCTTTCTTCATCTGTCTTTTACCTTGCATGTTACTACCTGCTGAACTACTTGCCCATTCCAAGAATGATCAGCATCATGGTACTGGCCGCCGGACTTACCATATTGGCAGCATATTTTTTAAGCTTTCGATATAAAGTAAGTATCCATATGATTGGAATAGGAGGATTATGCGGTGTATTGTTCGGGTTATCAAGGGTTCTTAATGCAGATCTGTTACCAATAATCCTGTTTGCCATAATCACTGCCGGAGTTTTAGGAACTGCACGACTTACATTAAGCGCACACACACCAGGGCAAATTTACTGGGGTTTTTTAATTGGGTTTTTTACCGAATACATTTTGCTGGTCTCATTTAGTTAAATAAAAAAAGCCCCGGATGTCCGGGGCTTTTTTATAATTCAATGATCCGTTTTTATTATTGCTTCACAAAATTTGAAACTGAACGGGTTTTATCAGATGTTACTGTTATGTAGTAAATACCTGCATCAAGATCCTGAACATAATATGTGAATTGCTTTTCACCGGCTGTTACAGAAACTTGTTCGCTGATAACCTGGCGACCTAGCTCATCAGTGATACTCACGTTAACCTTTCCACTGTTCTTTGATGTAACTGTGAATGTGAGAACTTCAGAAACCGGCACAGGATATACATTACTGATTCCAAAGCCATCATTGATGTCGTTCAAACCAACACTACAGGCAGGATCATTAGGTGCATATACATTTACCATAATTGAAGTACCGGTGGTTGTACATGTAGGATCCAGCATAACATCATTCAAGAATGTAACCGGAGTTGATAATGGTGTGCCGTTACCGAAAATAACCGGTGTCCAGTAATAAATACCATATGGAAGCTGGTTACCGATAATAGTGCCATCATTGATGAACTGACGGAATGATGTGGCCGGAGCAGGAGACTGAACAGTATAGAACAGCACTGCTGTAGGATCGTTCACAGGGTCTGTAGAACCTGTGATATCAGCAGTAGAAACCACCCATGATAATCCGCTTACTACACCTGTTGTAGGTGTTACAACACCGGTGATATCAAAACGTACAGTGTCGCCCTGGCAAATTCCTGTTACGTTGGCCATATAGGTTCCCAAAGTAACAGTAGTATCATTACAACCAACTGTGGCTTCCTGTGTTACTTCAATGTTATACTCACCCATTGAAATAGCACCATTGAAGTTGAAACCGTCAACCAGCATATGATAAACAGTTCCATTAGCGGTGTTAAATGAAAGTCCTGCAGGGTAAGTTGTAGAAGTAGCACTTGGGCCGTCTTCATTACAAGCTACAGGAACCAAAGCTCCGCATCCACCTGAGTAGATCGCGATCTGAGTATCACCATCATCGATGTAATTGGTGATAGCAGGGCCGTCAGCTGTTTCGATGAAGTATTTGTTACCATCACCTGTGAAAGTATACCACATAGTATTCTCAAGTGTAGGTGCAGTTCCTGTACCATCAGGCTCACCAAAACACTCAAAACCTGTTGTTGGGTCGTTAACCGTAGTGGCAAGAGTATTATCGTATGGTCCCAGAACTGTAGTGGTACCCACCGGCATTCCGAATGCTGAATTGATATCGATCGCATTAGCACAGTCGTCGTTTACAGGACCTGCAACAGGTGCTGCCAATTCTATCTGGTCTATTCCGATGTAATCGCTGTTATTTCCGTTAGGACCGCCATCGGTAACTTTGTAACGTATAGCAAAACGACCGCCTGCACTGTTTGCAGGAGTTGTAAATGAAGTCTTTTGCCACATACCGGCAGTATTTACCTTAAAGTTTCCTAACATCACCCATGATCCGGTAGGAGTACTATCTCCAGCTGCTGAATACATTACCATGATAGAATCAGCGAAAGTTGAACCTGCAGGTGATTGAGAATAGAATGAAAATACATCACCTGAATCTACAGTAGCAATCTCAGGAGTTACGAGCCAGTTGTCAATATTTCCTGAGGCAACTGCATTAAAATTAGCAGCTACATATCCTGAATCAGGACCGTTAAATGATGTGAAAACAGTTGGGTTTCCTTGAAAGAATGTAGCCGTGGTGCCTACAGGACCAGTGCCGTTGAAGTACACCTTATAACCACGGGCTTCAAGACCCATAACACTGTTAGTGCCATCGCAGGCATCGTTGTAGGTTCCCAAAACGGTTGGATTACCATTTTTCTGAACAGCAATAGATGACTGAGATTTAGCGGTTGTGATAGTTCTTGACCCATTGGGAGCAAGATTGTTTGTGCTTTGCTGCGCCTGCAGTGATGAAACTGTCAGTATAGCAGACATCAGCAATAGAGTTGATCGTAAACGTCTGATAATCATGATTTTTGAATTAAAATTATTGGTTTAGGAATGTAAAAGTAGTGAATTTTCACTAGTCTTAGATGAGCTGCAGGAGCCAGCTTTTAACTCCTTGGTTTAATCCAACGTTGTTATGTGCCCCAGAACATGTTAATCTTCTGAATTGCAATCATGAGATGTGAATTTCAATTTGCCGGTGTCGAATCCCAGCTGATCGGCTTTTTGAACAAGTTCAGATAATACTTGTTCTTCAAGAACCGTTTCACGGCAAAGTATCCACAGGTAATCCCGGTCAGGTGAACCTACCATTGCATAGTGGTAGTCAGGATCCAAAGCAATGATATAATAGTCTCCCCGAAAGGGCCAAAAGAATTGTACCCGTAATTTTGCATTTCCTGAATTTTCCTGAACAAAAGCTTTACCTAATATTCCTGCATGCTTACCTTTTCTTTTACATGAATTATAAACCTGGATATATTTTCCACTTTCGTGGAGGTGATACTCAGCCCGGGTACACGAACACCCTTTTTGAAATGATGTAGGGAAGGAAGCTATCTCATACCAGTTGCCAGAGTAACGTGTCAGATCAACATGATCAACTGTTTCTAACGTTTTGGTGTTACATGAAAAGATTGACAGGGTCACAAGGATAAACAGAAAATAATTTTTAATATTCATTTGCCAAACATGATAAGCAGTTGTTGTTTGTGATAAGCAAAAAGATATGAAATTAATAACACTAAAAAGGTTACCACTCCACCGCTTATCAATGAATATAAAACCAACACTGATTTTTTAGATTTGAGTTCGGGTACAGCTTTTTTTATTACAATCACTGACCGGTCGGAACGTGAATTGAGCAACAGTTCATTGTACGTTCTTAAATTACTCACCTCCTGCTGCACTATGAATGTGATCCCGTTGAGAGCATCTTTTATGTTCTGCTGCATATCTTCAAAACCTTGCTTTTGCTCAGTAGAGCCCTTGCCCTGAGCTATCACATCATTGATCTGTTGTAAGGCATCCTGAAACTTCTGAATTTGTTCTTTTGATTTTCTTTCATTTTTATCAACCAAGGATCCATACATAGCAATTTCCTTGTTGATCTGCTGTTCTGTATAACGAGAATTTAACTGATTCAAAATGGCCACCATATTATTAGCCATTGATGCAGCTATTTCATTATTACGATCATAAACCGTTAACTTAATGATCTCGTTTGAAATTGTATACACCTCTGTACGAGCAATCAGTCTGTTAACGGCGATCTCACGATGATAAGGCTTCAGGGTATCGATTTGATAGTGATCATACAGGTTAAAGTTTTTTATCATCTGATCCATCAGCTCACCGGAATAAACAAATTGAAGTACCCTTTCCTTGGCGTTATTGGTACGATGAATATCATCGGAAGAAGAAATTGAAAGCCTATTATTTAGTGGCTCGGGGGCCAGATAAAAACTACACTGCCCTTTGTATCGCATTACTCTGGGCATAAGAACATATACTGAGATTGCTGATGCTGCAATAAATACCAACAGCAGCATAAATCTGATCTTCCTAAAAAGCTCCAGAAAAAATTCAGTGTTGCGGTCCATAATGGTATTGCTCAAAGAAGCTTTTATTGGCTATTTTCACAAACATATAAAAAAGGACAATGCCCTCAAATAAAGGTAATAAACCTGAAAAGCATATTCCGGCATCAGAAAGGACTAATAATTACTCTTCATTGTATCTGATCTTACTGATCACAATGCTAGCCCTGATGCCATTCATATACTCAAATGAGTTGATGGAGCCTGAGAACAGTTTGCGGTACTTTACTTTTTCTGTTTTCATTCTTTTGTTCATGCTGATCGTATTAGTACAAAAAAGGTCCTCTGAACTGAATATTACCATTCCAAAAGGTTATTTGTGGCTGGTATTGCTTATGATTTTTTCAGGTATATCTATCATGTGGTCATACCATCCCGGTGAGGCATTTTATGAGTGGACAAAACATATACTACAATTGGGTGGAATGCTCCTGGTGATGTATGCATTAATATCATCAAAGGAAACCATCATAAGATTACAGTGGGTTGCCTTTTATACACTGCTGATCTTTACAATGAGTTCGGGTTATCAGATATATGAAGCAACCCAAACCGGTAACTCCGGCACACTTACTATATACCAACTGATAAGAGGTGTACACGGCACTCTTTCTAACAAGAATTTTTTAGGCGAAACCTTTATTATGATGCTCCCTATTCTCAGTTTTGGGTTTTCAGAAAAAAACAGGTTGATCAAATTAGTGAGCATCATAGGACTGTCAGTTGCATTGATAATGATATTTATTTTGCAAAGTTCATCAGTTTTGTTTGCACTGTTCACGATGGGAATAACAATGTTTGCGGTATACTTTTTGAAAAAGTTATTGAACAGATCTTCTTCCGGAAAAAGAAAAAATCCGTGGGCAGGAATATGGATGCTGGTATCAGTTTTAATTTTATCTGTTAGCGGATTATGGACTTTAAACCGTACCGGTGTTCTTGAATCCAGCATTTCCAAGTTGAAAGTGGCGTATCACTATATGGCTGACATACCCGATCCAACTAAAATCACAGAACAAAATGATAACAGCGTATACGATCGCATCATCCTGGCCCGAGCTTCTTTAAAGCTTATTGCAGATCAGCCTTTGCTGGGTGTTGGCCTTTCGGACTGGCGAATTGATATACCCCGGTATGGCATTTCAGGCACCCCAACTCTTGCAACCGGTAGGATCAGGTTTGAACATCCACATAATGAATATCTTTTTATTGCGAGCGAATCCGGATTGCCTGGATTGTTTTTATGGATAATGTTCCTTCTATGGGTACTTGCAATTGGATTCAGATATTTTTTATCCGCGGAAAATAACTCCGGAAGTAGATTGAATGTATTAATGTTAACATGCTCAGTTGTAGCTTTTATGATCATCAGTTTATTTGGCTACCCACGTGAAAGATTCTACTCATATTTTTTTCTGTTGTTGAACATATCACTAATTGTATTTTTAACAAAGCAATCCAACAGCATTAAAATCAGTGTGCACAAGTTCACTGTTTTATTCTCCTTTTTATTTTTTATCGTGATAACCTATACTCATGCTATACGGATCAAAAGCGAGTATCATTTTAAATCAGCACTTAAACATCAGTTCCAAAAAGATTTTACCGGAATGATTGATGAACTTGATATGGCAAGGTCATTTTGCTTCAAACTTGATATGACTTCAACACCGGTATACTGGTATCAGGGAATGGCCAGTTATGTTTTAAATAACCCTCAAGCAGCAGAAGTGTTTTACCGTAAAGCAACAAAAGATAACCCATACCATATTCATGCGTGGCAAGACCTTGGATCTTTGAAGGAAAAGGAGCATGACTATTCCGGTGCCATTACAGCTTACCGGCATGCCCTGGAGATCAATCCGTATTTTCATGATGCCTTGTATAATATGGGAGTAGCCCAATACAACTCGGGGCAAATTGATTCCGCCTTGTATTATTTGAAGTTATATCCGTATAAAGAAACATCCAGGTTTAAAAAAGACATAGCAACAATACTGTCAACATTGATTAGTCAGGATCTTCGCCAAACACGTGACACCGTTTTAATGAATATTCTTAACGATTCTATTCGTTCAAACAGGATTTTTCTAGTTGAACAGTACCTGAGCGTGGGTGAAGACCCCCAAAAGTTCCGTGAAAAAATAGTTGCTCTAAAACCTTGATTTTTCTTGATGTTACCATTAAAGTCGCATACTTTTAATACTCTAAACTCTCCTGACATGAAAAGATTTTTACTTATCATTTGTACAGCATTTTTATTCATTCAAAGCGCAAGTGCACAATCGTTCGTTTCTATAAATCCAGACTCTGCGCTATTAGGTCAAACTCTCACAACAACTGTAACCGGACAGGGTTTCTTTTTCACGTGGGGCAGCGCACCATCACAATGGGGCGATTTTTACATGCAAAAATCAGGCGCTTCACCCATTTATCCTAATCAGGTAACTGTAATTAACGATAATGTTGTTACTGCTGAATGGACGATACCAATTAATGCACAAATAGGCAACTATACAGTTCAATGGGATGAAAACTTGTGGTCTTTTCCACCATTAATTCATACCGTACCAGGAGGGTTTACCATTTTTTCTGATGCTATATTGAGCGGCCATGTATGGCTTGACAGCGATTCAAGCCTTACACAGAATGGGCTGGAGCCTGATATGCCAAACCAGAAGTTGCTATACATTCCAGACAGCATATATACATTTACCGACATGAGTGGTGATTATATGATTGGATCATTGTTCGGCAATAATAAATCAATGGAGTTGATTCCACCTGCCGGATGGCACACCACAACCAGTGCCTCCATACCTTTCAGTGTCACCACACCCACAGTTACCGGGCTGGATTTTGGAATAAAGGGCATAACTAATTTCTATGGTATAGATGTCACGCTCACTGCACCTCAGCCAAGGTGTAACTGGATACGGACCTGGGTTCTTAAATACCAGAATACTGGTACATTGCCCGGTCATGGCGATGTTAAATTCATCGTAGATCAGAATTGTACTTTTAACAGCAGTGTTCCACCTCCAGATCAGATCAATGGCGACACCTTGGTATGGCAATATACTAACCTGGCACCATTTGAGATACGCACTATACTAGTACATCTTAACCTTCCCGGCGGAGGTATACAAATAACAAATGTAGCGCAGGCAAATATTCAGGATCCTGGCAATAACATCATAGAAGTTGATGAGGAGTCAATAGTGCAAACTACCATTTGTTCGTTCGACCCTAACGATAAGTCTGTGATCCCGGAAGGCGTTCAACCTCCTCACTATACTCTGATGTCAGAAACTCTTGACTTCCTGGTCAGGTTCCAGAACACAGGTAATGACACGGCATTCAAAGTGGTGATAATTGATACTCTTGATATTTCTGTTTTAGATATCAGCACGTTTGGTATGATCGGATCCAGTCATCCGGTACAGGTTGAACTTCGTACCAACGGAGAAGTGACATTTACTTTTGACAACAT
>JAHEMF010000110.1 GCA_024643795.1 Bacteroidota bacterium
AATTTCACCGAGCTCATGGCCGAGACAGTGTCCAGATCGTTACACCATTCGTGCAGGTCGGAACTTACCCGACAAGGAATTTCGCTACCTTAGGACCGTTATAGTTACGGCCGCCGTTTACTGGGGCTTCGATTCAATGCTTTGGATTACTCCTAACATCTCCTCTTAACCTTCCAGCACCGGGCAGGTGTCAGGCCTTATACTTCATCTTTCGATTTTGCAAAGCCATGTGTTTTTGATAAACAGTCGCCTGGACCTTTTCACTGCGGCCCACCTTGCGGTGGGCGCCCTTTCTCCCGAAGTTACAGGGCCAATTTGCCTAGTTCCTTAGCCATGATTCACTCGAGCACCTTAGGATACTCTCCTCGACTACCTGTGTCGGTTTGCGGTACGGGCAGCATAGATATAAGTTTAGAAGTTTTTCTTGGAAGTTTGATTAGGGTCATTATCCGCTCATCCGAAGACTTGCGGTACTGTCACCTTCGACAAGTCCTGCGGATTTTCCTACAGGACCTATATCTACGGGCTTTAACGTACTAATCCGTCAGTACGCAGACCTTTCACTACTTCGTCACTCCATCACTACCTATGCTGGTACAGGAATATCAACCTGTTATCCATCGGCTTCCCCCTTCGGGTACACCTTAGGCCCCGACTAACCCTGATCCGATTAGCGTTGATCAGGAAACCTTAGTCTTACGGTGGGCAGGTTTCTCACCTGCCTTATCGTTACTTATGCCTACATTTGCTTTTCCAGTCGCTCCAGCATAGCTCACGCTACACCTTCAGCGCAGACTGGAATGCTCTCCTACCACTTACACATTGCTGTGCAAGTCCATAGCTTCGGTACTACACTTGATGCCCGATTATTATCCACGCCCGATCGCTCGACTAGTGAGCTGTTACGCACTCTTTAAATGAATGGCTGCTTCCAAGCCAACATCCTAGCTGTCAAAGCAATTGGACCACGTTTAATCAACTTAGCGTAGATTTAGGGACCTTAGCTGATGGTCTGGGTTCTTTCCCTCTCGGCCTTGGACCTTAGCACCCAAAGCCTCACTCCCGAGTATATGTCATTAGCATTCGGAGTTTATCAGGGTTTGGTAGGCGGTGAAGCCCCCTAGCCCAATTAGTAGCTCTACCTCTATGACACTCAACCTCGAGGCTGTACCTAAATACATTTCGGAGAGTACGAGCTATTTCCCAGTTTGATTAGCCTTTCACCCCTACCCTCAGTTCATCCGAAAGCTTTTCAACGCTTACCGGTTCGGACCTCCATCTCGTGTTACCGAGACTTCATCCTGACCAAGGGTAGATCACAAGGTTTCGCGTCTACCCCCACTGACTGTACGCCCTATTCAGACTCGCTTTCGCTTCGGCTCCACCCAATATGGGATTAACCTTGCCAGTGAGGAGTAACTCGTAGGCTCATTATGCAAAAGGCACGCCGTCATCCCACGAAGGGACTCCGACCGCTTGTAAGCACACGGTTTCAGGTTCTATTTCACTCCTCTGTTCGAGGTTCTTTTCACCTTTCCTTCACAGTACTAGTTCACTATCGGTCTCTCAGTAGTATTTAGCCTTACCGGATGGTGCCGGCAAATTCCCACAAGGCTTCTCCGACCTCGCGGTACTCAGGATACTGCTAGATATAATATAATTACGATTACGGGCCTATCACCCTCTATGGGGCTTCTTTCCAGAAGCTTCAACTTCTTATATTATATCACGTTGCAGTCCTACAACCCCGTTATTGCCTTAACAATTACGGTTTGGGCTGTTCCCCGTTCGCTCGCCACTACTTAGGGAATCACTATTGTTTTCTTTTCCTCCGGGTACTTAGATGTTTCAGTTCTCCGGGTTGGCTTCCATTACGGATATTCCTGCTTCACAGGAATAGGTTTTCCCATTCGGAAATCTTCGGATCAAAGATTATTTGCATCTCCCCGAAGCTTATCGCAGCTTATCACGTCCTTCATCGCCTCTGAGAGCCAAGGCATTCACCATGTGCTCTTACTTACTTTCTTATCAATGCAATAATTGCAATGATATTATCATGTTTTCTTTCAATATGTCAAAGAACTTCATTCGCACATTTGCGAACTGGTGGAGAATAACGGATTCGAACCGTTGACCCCCTGCGTGCAAGGCAGGTGCTCTAGCCAGCTGAGCTAATTCCCCTAGAACGAACTTTTGTAGTCCCGAGCAGATTTGAACTGCTGACCCCTACATTATCAGTGTAGTGCTCTAACCAAGCTGAGCTACGGGACTATATAACTGAAGGACTGGCAGATAGGAAGAGCATTTCTGCGACTTACTTTTTTGCAACAGCACTTCGATCAAGCCCGTTGCCACAGATCTGAGCCACTGTAACTCGTTCCGGGTTCCGGTTTAATAAATAAGAAGGAAGGTTGGAAATAACAGGTGAGAAAACACTCTAGAAAGGAGGTATTCCAGCCACACCTTCCGGTACGGCTACCTTGTTACGACTTAGCCCCAGTCATCAGTTTTACCCTAGGCGACTCCTTGCGGTTATCGACTTCAGGTACCCCCGACTTCCATGGCTTGACGGGCGGTGTGTACAAGGCCCGGGAACGTATTCACCGGAACATTGCTGATTTCCGATTACTAGCGAATCCAGCTTCATGAGGTCGAGTTGCAGACCTCAATCCGAACTGAGATAGACTTTTGGGATTAGCTCCATGTTACCATGTGGCAACCTGCTGTATCTGCCATTGTAGCACGTGTGTAGCCCTGGACGTAAGGGCCGTGATGACTTGACGTCATCCCCACCTTCCTCACCGCTTGCGCGGGCAGTCTCATTAGAGTCCCCAGCTTTACCTGATGGCAACTAATGATAGGGGTTGCGCTCGTTACGGGACTTAACCCAACACCTCACGGCACGAGCTGACGACAGCCATGCAGCACCTAGTTTCGTGTCCTTGCGGAAGGCTCCCTTTCAGGAGCGGTCACTAACTTTCAAGCCCAGGTAAGGTTCCTCGCGTATCATCGAATTAAACCACATGCTCCTCCGCTTGTGCGGGCCCCCGTCAATTCCTTTGAGTTTCAACCTTGCGGTCGTACTCCCCAGGTGGATAACTTAATGCTTTCGCTTAGTCGCTGACTGTGTATCGCCAACAACGAGTTATCATCGTTTAGGGCGTGGACTACCAGGGTATCTAATCCTGTTTGCTCCCCACGCTTTCGTGCCTCAGCGTCAGTTATGGCTTAGCGAGCTGCCTTCGCAATTGGTGTTCTGTGTCATATCTAAGCATTTCACCGCTACATGACACATTCCGCCCACCTCAACCATACTCAAGACTAACAGTATCAATGGCAGTTCTCCCGTTGAGCGAGAGGCTTTCACCACTGACTTATTAATCCGCCTACGCACCCTTTAAACCCAATAAATCCGGATAACGCTTGGGTCCTTCGTATTACCGCGGCTGCTGGCACGAAGTTAGCCGACCCTTATTCTTACAGTACCATCAACCCCCGACGCATCGAGGGGTTTTTTCCCGTATAAAAGAAGTTTACGACCCATAGGGCCTTCATCCTTCACGCGGCATGGCTGGATCAGGCTTGCGCCCATTGTCCAATATTCCTTACTGCTGCCTCCCGTAGGAGTCTGGTCCGTGTCTCAGTACCAGTGTGGGGGATCATCCTCTCAGACCCCCTACCGATCGTAGCCTTGGTGAGCCGTTACCTCACCAACAAACTAATCGGACGCATGCCCATCTCTAACCCCCTGAGGTTTGATTACAAAGAGATGCCCCTTCGTAATTTTATGCGGTATTAATCTCCCTTTCGGAAGGCTATCCCCCAGTTAGAGGTAGGTTGCATACGTGTTACGCACCCGTGCGCCACTCTCATGTCCGTATTGCTACAAACAATCCCGTTCGACTTGCATGTATTAGGCCTGCCGCTAGCGTTAATCCTGAGCCAGGATCAAACTCTCCATTGTAAAGTTTATTAATTAGCTCTAGGTTTTCTACTCATGTCTTTTCCCGGTTAGTAACGGGATAAAGACGGCCTGTTATTTCCTATCCAATCCTTCAAAGAACGCTTTTATAAAGTCCCCTTCCCCGATCGGGAAGAGTATATAAAATCAATTTGGGGCTGCAAAAGTACAAAGTATAATTTACTTTACAACACCTTTTTAAAAAAAAATTATTCACACTTTTCTCTCGCCTCTCCCTTTCTCCCACTTTCGCTAAAACGGGGATGCAAATGTAGTAGTAAGAATCAATGTAACAAAGTATATTTGAAAATAAATTTCACCAGGTATGTGAAACCCTTGAAACCCTACACTGACAAGCCTCCTACGGGAATAACCTTGCCGTTTATGAACCGCCATCCGTGCACTGAAAACCAAAACAGATACTCCGAAAACTCCTGAGGCGTCACAGGAGCCGCAAATCCCGGAAATGCTTTTGCTAACATTTCCGTTTGAACCGACCCCAATGCCAGTGCATTTACCCTGATATTTTTTTCCTTAAACTCCTCAGCCAAACACTCCGAAAGTACAGATACCGCCCCCTTACTTGAACTGTATGCGCTCAACCCACTGAATTTTGATGTATTGATAACCCCTCCCATACTTGAAATGTTCACAATATGCGATGGATCATGCTTCCCCATAAGGGGTAAAACCTCACTTATAAGCATTGATAATCCTATTACATTGGTCTGGTATACTTCCTCCCAGTCTTTGCGTGTGAGTTGCTCAAATGGCTTATTAACCAGATATCCTGCATTATTGATAAGTATATCAATATACTCAAGCTTAAGGTTTGTACAGTTCCTGAAAAAACTTCCGTCACCTGCATTCCTGAGATCATACTCCATCACGGTTACCTTGCCGGGAAGCCTCTCAGCCTCAGCCTTAAGTTCATCCAGCTTATCAC
The DNA here is from genome assembly GCA_024643795.1 of Bacteroidota bacterium. GTDB lineage: Bacteria > Bacteroidota > Bacteroidia > AKYH767-A > OLB10 > JAHEMF01. The sequence continues at coordinate 4,908 of JAHEMF010000110.1, forward strand.
CGGACCGGGCCAGAGCAAGTATATGTGTATCTTTTTCCTGAGCAAATCTCAATACTGCGGCTTTACCTATTCCTGAGGATGCCCCTGTTATGATAACGTTCATGATTCTTGTTTTCCGTGCAAAAGGACAAAAGTAAACTTATCTTTGCTTACCAATCATTAATCTGATGGCTATGAAGAAGTTTCTAATACCTGTGATCCTATTGATGTTCTGCATCATTACCTTAAAATCAAATGCCCAGGAACAAACCAACTCTCTCAAAGGTGTACCTTTTAAAGACAGGGTGTATTTTGGCGGCGGACTGGGTTTACAGTTCGGTAGTGTTACTTATGTTGAAGTGTCTCCAATTATAGGATACAGAGTCACCAAGAAACTTAATGCAGGTGTTGGCCTTAAATACATTTACTGGAAGTATGACGACGATTTTCTTAAGTACTCATATGAGTCGTCAATATACGGTGGCAGCGTTTTCAGCAGCTATTACTTTATTCCCAACCTCTTTGGTCATGTAGAATTTGAAATGATAAACCTGGAAGTTCCGGCCAACGTATCCTCAACAGGTGAATATAAATTGAAGCGCGACTGGATAGCCAATACATTTGTTGGCGGTGGATATGCGCAACCCCTTGGCGGGAGATCCGCTATCATGATCATGTTGCTGTGGAATCTTACTGAGGAACAATACACCCCATACAGTAATCCCGTTATCAGGATCGGTATCAATGTGGGTATCTGATCACTTCAGATAGTCCGGCTTTTTCATCCGGTTCATGTTCCTTACTATCCAGTCTTTCTTTTTATTGATATAACCGGTGGGCCGCGATGGGCTCCATCGCCTGGGATTAGGCAAACATGCAGCAATAAGTGCTGATTGCTCTTTAGTTAGTTTGGAAGCATCTTTTCTGAAATAGGTATGTGATGCCGCCTCAGCTCCATATACACCTTCACCCATTTCAATCACATTAAGATAAACCTCCATGATCCTTTCTTTACTCCAGAATACCTCTATCAAAAATGTAAAGTAAACTTCCAGGCCTTTTCTCAGCCAGGAACGTGATGGCCACAGAAATACATTTTTAGCTGTTTGCTGACTGATAGTACTGGCCCCACGCACCTTTTTACCTTTATGTCTGGCATTATATTGCTGAGCCTTCTCTATTGCATCAACATCAAAACCGAAATGTTCATTGAACTTCTGATCTTCCGATGCTATAACGGCCATGGGCATATGATCTGATATTTTATCTAGCGAGGTCCAGTCTTTATATAACCTGACCTCTTTCTTATCGTCTGTTAACTGTTCATAACAACGAATGACCATGAGTGGTGTAATGGGTGGCGGTACAAACCGGTAAATAATAGTGGTTACCACAGATAACAAAAAAAGCGCTCCGGCCAATTTTGCAATGAACCTGAGCGCTTTCCCTAATATTTTTTTCATATCGCTAAATAACCGAAAAACCAGTCCGGTCAGTTAGAAAATATATGCTGTTTTGTTCACCGGCGCTGATCTTGTCGTGAAATCCTTAGTTCTTAGAACAGTTCCTATAGAGATAGAGAACAGCTGGCTTTTTTCAGGCACCCACTGGTAGGTATTTTCTCCCACTGAGAATTTCTGCTTATCATCTTTGAGAAAATCTGTTGGGTAGTATTTAAAACGAATATACCCTCCTTGAGCAAATACCAGATCCAGAAAAACAGAAGGGTTAAATAGATTAACTTTATTTGAGAACCAGTCTGACGACTTATATTTCTGGTCATTCAGGAACAATTTCTGCTTGTACGCAAAAAATAGTTCCGCCTCACCACCTACTGCTACATAAAAACCATCTGAAACGTCACCAAACTTAAGCGCTAAAGGAATACCAAAGGAGTAAGATCTCTGTTTTAACCTGAATGAACCCAAGGTCTCACTACCGCTGAATTTGGTTATCCATCCAATGTTCCTAACTCCAAATCCGGTATAAATACCGACACTCTCATTGAAGTCGTAATGAAATTGCGTTTGCAGATGAAAAAATGCCGAGAACCTCACAACCGGGTCGGTCTCCATCAGTTCAATATTACCTCCGGGAGTTATAAGAGCCGCATCGCCCATATCACCACCAGAAAAGATAAGCTCTCCCCCGCTTTTTGAATACCAACGGCTTTCCTGAGCCAGCACATCGCCAGCTAAAAGGGTCATTGAGCAAAATAAAAATAGTGCTGCTAAAGAAAAAAGTGAGTTTTTCATAAAATGTGTTGTTTAAAAATTATTCTGCCATTTTGTTTCCTATGGCGTTTTCGTATATGCTTTTAAGGTTAATAATATCTCCAAAATCCTCGTTATCAATAAGTGCCTTCTTACCACCGGTTTCACCCAGTTTGGTAAACTCAACATCTGACGCAGCTGATAGTTCCAGGAATATTGCCAGGTTGGCATCCGACACACTAACCATCACTCTTCCCTGCGCCTCACCAAAAAGAAATGCATCTTTTCTTATTTCATCATCTGTTTCAATTCCGAAACCGATCTCTGAGATCATCGCCGACTCCAGCAGATTGATGAATATTCCACCTTCTGAAACATCATGCGCTGATGCCAGAACCCCTGATCTGATGAGTGATCTTACAAACTCTTGCACAGCGAACTCCTCTTCCAGATTGAAATAAGGTGCAGGTGAGTGCTTGATCTTATGAAATGAATAGAGGTACTCCGAACAATTGAGGTCTTCCGGATTTTTACCTAATAAGAAAATATGGTCTCCTTCATTCTTGAAATCCAAAGTCATGAGGTTATTCTTGCTTTCAAGCAAACCTATCATCCCAATTGTAGGGGTTGGAAAAACCGGCACTTCTTCTTTATTTATCATTGACTGATTGTAAAAGCTCACATTACCACCGGTTACAGGCGTTTTGAATTTCTCACAAGCTGCACTCATTCCTTTTATTGCATTTACAAACTGCCAGTAAACTTCAGGATTATATGGGTTTCCAAAGTTCAGGCAATTGGTTACTGCAGATGGGACGGCTCCGGAGCATGAAATGTTACGCGCAGCTTCAGAAACTGCAATGGCGCAACCTTTAAATGGATCGCTGTACACATATCTTGCATTACAGTCTACCGACATTGCTATTGCTTTGTCAGTACCTCTAACATCCGCTACAGCTGCATCACTCACCCTGTTAGTGGTCATGGTAACCGTACCTACCATAGAATCATATTGGTTGTACACCCATTTCTTTGAAGCAATGTTAGGATGACCTGCAAGAAAACGAGCCACCTCTTTAAGGTCGTCAGGTAGTTTTACCTGAGTTTTATCAAAACTATTAACCTTTGTTAGATATGCGGGCTCTTTGTATTCTCTTGTATAAACCGGAGCTCCACCACCCAAAACCAATGATTCAGCCGGAACATCAGCTATCAGTTTATCATTCATATAAAAAAGCAGCCTCTCTCCTTCAGTGACCTCACCAATCTGGGTGCAATTCAAATCCCACTTATCAAAAACATCCAGAATTGCTTGTTCCATTCCTTTTTTACCAACCACCAGCATACGTTCCTGTGATTCTGAAAGTAGGATCTCCCACGACTCCATATTCTGCTGCCTTGTTGGCACCTTATCAAGATGTATGACCATACCATGTTCACCTTTAGCCGACATTTCAGAGGTAGAGCAGATAATTCCCGCGGCACCCATATCCTGCATTCCAACCACAGCCCCGGTATCAATAAGTTCCAAGGTAGCTTCAAGAAGCAACTTTTCCTGAAAAGGATCCCCTACCTGCACAGCAGGAAGGTCTTCATGGGAGTCATCGTGCAGATCGCCAGAGGCAAACGTTGCTCCGTGGATTCCATCCTTACCTGTAGCAGAACCTACTATGAATACCGGGTTTCCTGCACCGTAGGAGATAGCTTTCACTGTTTTAGCAGTGTCTACCACACCAACCGACATAGCATTGACGAGTATATTAACATTATAACAGTCATCAAAAAACACTTCACCGCCTACTGTAGGCACACCAAAGGCATTTCCATAATCACCGATACCTCTTACCACTCCTTTCATTAGCCACTTGGTTCTCTCGGAATCGATATTCCCAAAACGCAGCGAATTCAACTGAGCTATTGGACGTGCACCCATTGTAAAAATATCTCGGTTTATTCCCCCAACACCGGTTGCAGCACCCTGGTAAGGTTCAATTGCCGAAGGGTGGTTATGTGATTCTATCTTAAAGGCGCAAGCCAATCCATCACCAATATCAACCAACCCGGCATTTTCTTCACCCGCTTTTGCCAGCATATGCGGCCCCTCTTTAGGCAAGGTTTTAAGCCATGTAATGGAATTCTTGTATGAACAGTGCTCCGACCACATGACAGAGTAAATACTCAACTCATCAAAATTGGGTTCACGACCGAGGATTTCACATATATGATCATACTCTTCGCGTAAAAGACCAAGTTTTTTTGCTGTTTCAAAGGTTGCAACCGGAGAATCTAGGGTATCACTCATGAAGTTGTGTTAGATTTTTTGGTAATTTGCATGCAAAAGTAAGCATTAATTACCTGCAGTTTTAAGGCAGTTTTATTAGTATTTAAAGCATTAGACCACAGCAGATTTGGGACTGATCCTTACAGCGGGATATACCGCATTTTTCCTGTTTCTAGTTTCTCGATCGGGCTTCTTTCAGATTGATGGGATACGCCCTTCCACAATCAAAGCTGCATTTTTTATCAAGCTTCTGGCTGGTGTTTCGCTTGGACTTGTATACACCTATTATTATACCGACAGGTTAACTGCCGACACTTTTAAATATTTTGATGATGGAGCACTCCTGTTCTCCCTATTCAGGACAGACCCTGTTTCATATCTTAAACTACTAACGGGTTTCGGACAAGTGACGAATGAGATGCAGACCCATGTAGACAAAATGACTAACTGGTACGATACTTTTTCTCCCTTCAATGACAACAGGACCATGATCCGCTTCAACTCATTGTTGATGTTTATTAGCATGGGCCACTACTATGTACATGTAGTATTCATAAGTTTTCTGTCATTCACCGGTATAGTAGCTATTACAAAGGCATTTATTAAATTTCAGCCTTTGCTTGCCAGAGAAATTTTCCTGGTACTGATGATACTACCCTCTACCCTTTTCTGGTGCTCAGGATTACTCAAAGACTCTCTCACACTTTTCATTTTAGGATTATTAATATACCATCTTTCAATATATATCAGGAGTAGCGGCACAGAAAAAAATTCATTGTTCATAAGCCTTCTCATGCTTGTGATATTGATGTTCACAAAGTTTCAGGCAATGGTAATCATAACCCCGGTAGTGGTATCTGCTTTTCTTATACGTTCTGTAACATCAAGACCACTGTTAACTATTGCTGGTGCAGGAGCAGTTTTCACATTACTACTTATTGGATTTGATTACCTGTTGGCGGATAAGGTGATCTTAAATTTATTGCATGCAAAGCAAGAAGCATTTTTTAGTCTGGCACACGAAGCTGAGGCAGGTAGTCTTATAAAAATCCCCAGGATGGAGCCATCGATATGGGGATTAATCAAAACCATTCCGTCGGGATTATTTACCGGCACTTTCAGGCCTTTCATAACAGATACCCGAAATATTATGATGCTTATATCCGGGATCGAGAACACTGTTATTCTATTGTTCGCCGCATATAGTATTTATAATAGCAGATCAAAGATCTCTGAAATATCTATTGCAGGTGCAATTTCAATTTATTTTGCACTGGCCTCGTTTACCCTTATAGGTATCATGACTCCTGTTTTAGGTGCTTTGGTAAGGTATAAGGCCCTTGCTTTACCCTTCTTCGTACTGTTTTTTCTTATCATTGCCAGAGAAAACAGATCGCCGGTCACCAGGATCTGCAACTGGTTGAAACTTTAACATGTTTATACAGATATTTTGTTCATTGGTGCTTTTCATTGCACTTATTTTCTTTGTGATGAAATGCGGTTTCTTTCATCCAAAAGGGATCTCACCTGTTACATCAATCATTTTATTTCTGGCAAAATGCGCAGGCGGGTTTGCCATGGGTTTTTATTATTTGAATTATGCTGCAGGCGGAGACACTTTGCTTTTCTTCAAGCAATCTCAACTGGTTACTGACCTGCTTTTCCACGACCCGGTCAGTTATTTCAAAGTTCTTACAGGCCTAGGAGACCAGACAAAGCTTTCTGTATTTTATGAAAGCCTGATGGGATGGTACACTAATGATAGTTTATTCAATGACAGCCGAACGGTGATCAGATTGAGTTCCATATTTGGAATATTCAGTTTTGGGAACTATTATTTCAATGTAATTTGCTTTTCATTTCTTGCATTTACAGGCACCATGGGGTTATACAGGTTTTTTAGCATGAATATTGAACGCAATTTTTCGATTTTGATCGCAGTTGTTTTCCTGATTCCCAGCTGTCTGTTCTGGACATCAGGCCTGGGCAAAGAAGCTCTGGCATTATTTGCTTTAGGAATGTTACTGGAGCTAGTTAACAGATCGTTGTTTGAAGGATTAAATAAAAGCAGGGTTACATTAATAATAGTTATACTTTACTTTTTCATACTGATAAAGATCTTCCTTCTGTTATTATTACTTCCTGCTATTATAGCTTATGTGATATTAAATAAATCTAGCAGATATAATGCTCTAACAGTATTTGCAATTTGTCATTTCGTATTTTTTGTACTTATGATTTTTGCGGGATCTGTAAATCCTGAACTTGATGCAACAGAACTTATCTATAAAAAGCGATATGATTTTGAGGCTTTTTCCAAAACAGTTCCGGCTGACACAAAAAGTTACCTCAACCTGCCCGAATTCACACCAGATTATAAAAGCATCATTACAGCTACACCGGCAGCATTTTTCACAACTCTGATTCATCCGTGGTTCAGTGATGCAAAAAAAACCGAAAGCTGGATGCAGCTTATTGAGAATATTGTTATCATCAGCATCATCTTATTTTCATTTTTGAAGATAAAACGTGTGAATGAATTGCTGAACAAAAGTGTTCTTATATTCTGTATCAGTTATGTCATAACCAACTTTGTTTTGATAGGTCTTACAAGCCCTGTCCTTGGGGCGATGGTACGATACAAAGCCCTGATTTTACCATTCTTGCTGATGATACCCCTGATAATAATTTCGCATTCAGGACAACAAAATAAAATTGATACATTTGAAAAACAGGCAACTTAATTTCAAAATTTAATGAAGCATTTATTCCGGAAAAAGACAGTACACTCCATCTTAGCCCAGTTTGAAAAAGATTCAGAGAATTCTGAACATAAGTTGTCAAGGCATTTAGGTGTAAGAGATCTTACTGCATTTGGAATTGCTGCTATTGTAGGAGCCGGCATATTCAGTACTATTGGTCAGGCTTCTGCCGATGGTGGTCCGGGAGTAATATTCCTTTTTCTTTTCACAGCTCTTGCCTGCGGATTTGCAGCTTTTTGTTACGCCGAATTTGCCAGTATGGTACCTGTATCAGGAAGTGCATACACGTACTCCTATGTAGCGTTTGGTGAGTTGTTCGCATGGATAATTGGTTGGGCACTTATTATGGAATATGGTATCGGAAACATAACGGTGGCCATATCCTGGTCTGATTATTTCACAGGTCTGCTTTCAGGAATGGGAATTGATCTTCCCGGATGGGTAACTATGGATTACCTTACTTCCAACCGTGGTTTTCATCAGGCCAGTGCCCTTTTGGCAAGTGGAAAGTCATTTGATAAGCTTACTCCGCAATTACAGGAAGCTTATACAGCTTGGAATTCTGCTCCTACTTTAGGGAATTTTCATTTTGTGTTGGATCTTCCAGCTCTGGGTATCATTATTCTAATAACCTGGTTAGTTTATCGGGGGATGAAAGAATCAAGAAATGCATCCAACTTCATGGTAGTGGTAAAACTGGCTATCATTCTGTTGGTGATCGCAGTTGGAGTTTTTTATGTTGATACTGACAACTGGGATCCTTTTGCTCCCAATGGTATTCGTGGTATACTCAAAGGTGTTTCAGCCGTGTTCTTTGCCTACATAGGGTTTGATGCAATATCAACCACTGCTGAGGAGTGCAAAGATCCGCAACGCGATCTTCCGCGCGGAATGATGTATGCGATTATTATTTGTACCATACTCTACATCATGATCTCACTTGTATTAACCGGAATGGTCAACTATCAGTTCTTGGCCGTTGGCGATCCGCTTGCATTTGTATTTCAAACTCTAAACTTAAAATGGTTGAGCGGAATAATTGCAGTGAGTGCAATATTTGCAATGGCCTCCGTGCTCCTGGTGTTTCAAATGGGACAGCCTCGCATCTGGATGAGCATGAGCAGAGATGGCTTACTACCACCTCGATTTTCAAAGATCCACCCTAGATATAAAACACCTTCATTCGCCACTATCATCACTGGGTTTATCACTGCAGTACCGGCCCTGTTCCTCAATTTGCCAACTGTAACTGACCTGTGCAGCATTGGTACCCTCTTTGCATTCGTATTGGTTTGCGGTGGGGTGCTTCAACTGCAGGAAAAGAAAGATATACCAAGGGGAAAATTTAAAACGCCTTACATAAACGGTAGACTAATAGTCCCCATTTTAGCAATTACAGGAACCATCCTCAGTTTTCAAATGAACCGCGATAATGTAATGGGATTTTTTATGAACTCACCCGAACATATTGGTGCCACTCAGTTTGTAACCAAACTTAATCCTGCAGAATCAGACCTGCTGATCAGTAGCATCAAATCATATGACAGAGATAATTTTATTGCAAATGATTCTGACCTCGAAAGTTATCTGGCCAATCTATCCACAGTTAATTACATTCAGTTCCTGGAAAAGGCAGAAGTGCCAGAAAATTATAAATGGCTCAAGGGATGGGGAGCATTTAAATACAAGATACCGATGTATATTTTTCTCCTGGTATGCATGTTCCTTGTATTCCGATCAGTTACACATAAGCTAAGCCTTATACCTGTTTTAGGAGTAGTTTCATGCTTATATATGATGGCACAGATAGAGTTAAAAAACTGGATAGGCTTTGGGATATGGTTACTGGTAGGCTTATTGATCTACTTCACCTATAGTATTAAGAAAAGTAAACTGGCTTTAAAATAACAGAATGAAAATTGTAAATAAAATAGCACTAATTACCGGCGCATCAGCCGGGTTTGGAGAAGCAATTGCATTTATTCTTGCCGAACACGGATGGAATCTGATCATCACAGGCAGGAGAAAAGAACGGCTTGAAAAAATAGCTGCATCATTACATGAAGAGTTTGGCGTGGACACACACGCCCTGCCGTTTGATATCCGTGATCGGAAAGAAACTGAAATAGCCATTAATTCTATTCCGCATAAATTCAAGGAAATCGATCTGCTGGTAAACAATGCCGGACTTGCTTCCGGATTCGATACCATTCAGGAAGGTAACTTCGATGACTGGGAAGCAATGATAGATACAAATATTAAAGGTTTGTTGTATGTATCCAGGCTTCTGCTACCGGGAATGATTGAAAGGAAAAAAGGTCATGTGATCAACATTGGCTCAACTGCATCCAAAGTAGTTTACCCAAAAGGAAATGTTTACTGTGCCTCAAAGTTTGCAGTCGATGCTATTTCACAATCTATGCGAATTGACCTTTTACCGCATAAGATAAAGGTTACCGCCATCCATCCCGGTGCTGCTGAAACTGAATTCTCTGTGGTGAGGTTTCATGGCGATGAACAACGGGCTAACTCTGTTTACAACGGATTCCAACCGCTTCAAGCGAGAGATGTTGCTGAGGCTGTTTACTTTGCTGCCTCACGCCCTGAACATGTTAATCTGAATGAGATCGTAATGACACCGCTGGCACAAGCAAACTCAACATTCATACACCGGGAGCAATGAACAGATCTTATTTGATTTTAGTAACCTTCCTGATAACATGCATTGCGTGCAATTCCAAACAGGAAGCAGATCATCTATTTATTAACGGAACTATTTATACAGTAGACAGCAGCTTTACTGTTGATGAAGCATTTGCTGTTCTTGATGGAAAGATATTAATGACAGGTTCTACCAAAGACCTTCTGAAAAGATATTCAACAAAAAATATCACTGATCTTAAAGGCAACTTTGTTTATCCGGGTTTTCAGGATGCCCATTGCCATCTTTATGGCTATGGAATCGATAAAAATAAGATCTCTCTCCATGGAACCAATTCTTTTGAGGAGATTCTACAAATATTACGCAGCAACAAAGAAAAACTGTTTTCAGGTTGGATATTTGGAAGAGGTTGGGATCAGAATGACTGGCCTGTAAAAGAATTCCCTGACAACATCGCACTTGATAGCCTGTTTCCGGATTTACCGGTTATTCTATTGCGAATCGACGGACATGCAGCATTGTTGAACAGTAAGGCCTTGGAGATTGCCGGAATTAATGAGAACACCAAAATAGATGGCGGTGATGTCATTAAAAAAGAAGGTAAACTAACAGGTGTCATATTAGATAATGTGGTTGACATCGTGTACCAAAAAATGCCTGGTATTGATCCTGAACTTTCCAGAACCGCTATTCTCGCTGCACAATCTGATTGTTATAAAGTTGGACTCACATCATTAACAGATGCAGGTTTCGAAAGCACCGGGTTGAAGTATGACATCATTAAAATCTTCAAAAATCTAGAAGAGGGAGGTCAGTTAAAGCTAAGGGTTGATGCCATGGCTGACCCCGCTGAAGCCGATATTTATCGTAATGAAGGTAAAATTAAAACTCAACGATTTACAGTAAATGGTTTTAAGGCTTACGCCGATGGCGCTCTTGGCTCTCGAGGCGCTTGCTTGCTGCAACCTTATTCAGATTCGCCTACATCGTATGGTACGTTCCTGAATTCTCCGCAAAAGCTTATTCAATACATCAGTGTTGCCCATGAATTGAATATGCAAATAAATATACATTGCATCGGTGACTCTGCTCAACGCTTTGTTTTAAAAGCATACAATAATATTCTCAATGGTTCAAACCCACAACGATGGAGGATAGAACATGCACAGGTGGTCAATCTGAATGATCTTCCACTCTATTCTAAGTCGGCAATCATTCCCAGTGTTCAGCCTACACACGCTACGTCAGATATGTATTGGGCTGAGGACCGGTTAGGTTCTGAAAGGATCAAAGGAGCATATGCATATCGATCCTTGCTTGAAGTAAATAATATGATAGTAGCCGGTAGTGACTTTCCTGTAGAGTCCATAAATCCCTTATTCGGCTTCTATGCAGCAGTCACCAGAAAAGATCAGAAGGGATATCCTGAAAAAGGGTTTATGTTGAATGAATCTTTGTCAAGAGAGCAGGCACTGCGCGCCATGACCTGCTGGGCAGCATACGGATCCTTCAGAGAAGAAACAACAGGGACACTGGAAGCCGGTAAATATGCAGATTTTGTGATCCTTGATCAGGACATCATGACAGCTCCGCAGGAACAACTGTATAAAGCAGCAGTAATTGAAACCTGGATCCAGAGTGAACGTGTTTATTCAGCAAAAGAATAAAATCTCACACATGCTTTTCCCGACTTAAATCTGTTTTTTGAATTATTCCAGATGTACACCTTGAGCAATCCCTTGCCAGTTACTATTGGAGGTAATTCACAATGCAGAAAGGCTGTATTCAAATCTTGCTGGTCAGTACAGTAATTTGACAGCTCCAACCCTTTCCAAAAAACCTGTTCACCATTACTTTCATACGATACCACCAGGTTGGCCTCCGCTTTATTGCTAATTACTGAAAAGTTATAATCTACTTCAACATAACGCGGCACAGCTAATATGGAGTCGTTAAAGTTGTAAACAAGTATTTCTGTGAACTCATCATTCTCATCTATGATAATTTGATCCGGATATAGATCATTATGATTGATATTAGCAACAGGGTTATTACCAATACACGTTTGATAATAAAGATATTCCTTATCTGTGCAATCATTTTCACCAGCCTTTTGGAATACTCTGTACCCTGAATTCAAATAGTTAGCAGAATCGGTCAGACAGGGAAAGTAATAGCGTATAACTTGCTCTGTTGCAGGGTCATTATACATATTGGACCATGCATAAAATAGTTTGTCTGCCTTAGAATGCTTGACCACCTTCACAAAGTCATCAAATTCCTGTTCGGACTGAATTCTGTAGATATCAAATTTAATATCCGGAGCATCCTTATCCAAATAATGATGGATATAATATGGGGAGTGTATATTGATCACATTAGTCACTTTTACATCAGTTTGGTCTTTGTTTATTTCAGTCGCTGCCGAAGCAATTTTTCTGAATTCTGAAAAATGTTGCTGATGGTAGTAATCTTTGTCCACAACAGTTGAGTAAACCGTCGCGCAAAGCAAAATAACAACTGGAATACCATTCACCTTTGAGGATTCTTGTGGTGCTGAGCTGAACGAGAACAGAAAAAGAAGTAAAAATGGAAAGGAAAAGAGCAATACCGAATGTTGTAAAACAGGATTAACATATAATGAATAATAATACCCGATGGCAAAGGGTATTAAAAACAGCAAAAGTGTTGTAAGATGCAGAGATCGGAATTTTGAATTGTAACGGTTCATCAAAACAAAGCCTGCTACAGTTCCAAGATATATCCATTCAAGTGGTTTTGAATCGTTGATAACCCAATGCAAATATTTTTTGAAAAAATCAGGTTCGGGAGGCCCCAGCCATCCATCAGGGCCACCTATACCTCCTTTGGAAAGCTGATGAATAAAGATATCAAGGTGTGGTACATACAAAATGGCAGCCACAATTCCGGCAAGCAGGTAAGGTTTCAGACTTTTACGGCTCATGAATAAAAAACCAAGCCCATAAATAAGTCCGCTCTGCAGAAATGCAAAATAGTGGGTGTACATACAGCCCGTCAAACCTATAACAACACCTAAAAAGTCAGTCCGCTTGTTTTCATATTCTTCCAAGGATCCCGACCTCCCAGGCAAAAATATCCTTCCCCAATAATATGTGAGCATCAGAACAAAGAATAATCCGGGACTATATGGTCTGGCAATTTGTGAATACAGCAAAGGAAAAGACAAAGCAGCCATGGCAGATGCTGCCAGCAAACCTGTGTTGGTACCAAACCAATCTTTGCCTGTGAGGTAGATCCAATAAACTGAACCAATACCAAATAACACAAACGGAAGTCGTACCCAAAAATCTCCGAAGCCAACTATTCCGGTCCACACATAAAGGAATATTTGTACGCCGGCAGGATGAAAATCTGTATAAATACCTGATCGTACTACATCTGACAATGAATCATATTGAAGTCGTGCCAATGCACTCAATTCATCATTTGAGAGTGAAAAAAATGTAAGATAATAGAGTCTTAAAACAATACCTGTAAGTAGTATCAGGAGCAGTAATCCGGGTAATTTGCTGAAAGTCCGTATCTGCATACTTACAAGGTTGTACTTTAATGCTGGTTCCTTTGTCTGGTTAACTCATAAAGGATCATACCGGTAGCTACTGAAACATTCAATGATGAAATAGTTCCTGTCATAGGTATTTTGAGGGTATGGTCAGACAGTTTCATATATTCACTGGAAACACCTTCACCTTCTGAACCCATTATCACAGCAACAGGTCCATTAAGTTTATGATCGTATATATTCTGTGTTCCTTTTTCCGAGCAACTAATTATGACCAATCCTGATTCCTTCAAAAACCTGATCGCATTTTTAAGGTTGAATTCGCGGCATACCGGCAACCTGCTCAAGGCTCCGGCAGATGCTTTCATAGCTTCTGCATTAAGTAAAGCACCTCCCCTTTCAGGGATGAGGACTGCACTTGCCCCCATACATTCTGCCGTCCTGCAAATTGATCCAAAGTTCCTCACATCAGTGATCCTGTCAAGTATCACTATTATTGGATCTACACTCTTTGAAAAAGATTCGCTTATCACTTGCTGAAGATCTTGATACTCGATCAGCGACAGATAACAAATCACTCCCTGATGATTTTTACGGGTTATCCTGTTCAACTTGGCACCCGGAACTTGTTGGTAACCAATATCGAATTGTTTCAATACCACCTTCAATTCTTTTGCAGCAGGGCTATTCAATCCGTCCTGAATAAAGAGTCTTTCAACTGCTTTACCAGATTTGATATACTCGAGCACCGGATGAATGCCATAAATAAATTCCTGTTCAGATGAACTATTGTCCTTTTCCATCATCGTACATTAATACACATCATTTACTATTCGTCCTGAACGCCATGAATCAACAGCCTTATACCAAGGCACTTCATAGTAAGCAGCCCTTCGCAAACGATAATCATTCTTAGTGAATGGGTTATTGAGTCTGTCAAAGGTAAATATCAGCGAAGAATAACTGTTCATTTGCCCATAGTTCCAGCTTTCACTGTCATCAGACATATATACTGATGATGGCGGACCAAAAATTATATATATAAGTCCACGATCCGATTTCCATCCTTCAAGGTAAGCGGCAAAATTTCTGTTGGCGAACTGCACTCTTGAATAATAATTTTTTATCAACACACGGCCCCTCTCCTTATTTCCAGAAAGATCCAGCCAATAATTATCTATGGCCTGCTTTTTATCCTTGCTGGTTCGTAATTTATCATACTCCTGCCGTGTGGTAAGATAACGGAGTGGTTCAATGAGGTCATCAGCCGACGTGATCTTTGGATAATCATCATTAAAATACATGATGGTTAACCCTTCGGGCTCCAATGTATCAAATTGCAGATGGTATATTCCGGGTGTATTTATCTGGATTGGATTACCTCCTCCAATTTTCACTCTTACTTTTGCATCTGATTTATAGCTGAGTTTTTTATTTTCAGACGAAGAAAAAGGAGGTGATGCCAGGGGGAAGTCAGGCACATAGTACCTCATCCACATTGAGTCATTGTCAGAAAGTGTGGTTAAGATATCCAGGTCGGCAGGCCTATCAATATATTCAAACATTAACGGCTCATTAGTATTATGATCTTTCACCAGAAAGTTATTCGGTGACTGATCACCGGTGCGATCGATCATCTGAAATCCGGAGACAGCCTGGTTCTTATAATGATCGGTAACTGTAAGAGTTAACAGATAGTCGGCACCAGCCGGCACTTTTATATCAAAATTTCCTGTTAAAGTGTAGGAACTATCCGGCAATTTAAAGTGCTCCAGGTATACTACTCCGCTATCAATTACAAACTTGCTTTCATATGATGACCGCAGCTGGTAGTTAATGCTGAATGAGGCATCAAAAGATGCCCCGGTATCACTTTTCATATAAAGCAGTTCGTCAGAATGTATACTATAGAACAATCGTGAAGTATCGGGAGTAATATTCACCACGCGAAAATCAGGATGTATAAAATTTGAACCGGGAGAATATAAGTAAGCAAGATTTCTGTTACTGATCTTTGATCTGGATGAGCAAGATCCAATCAGTACAGTTATTGTAAAGATCAAAAATAACTTTACCCATGATCTGAAAATATCACTAGTTTGAATCATTCTTCTTCTGAGTCGTTCAGGTATTTGTCGGGAATTGTGGAAGAAGTGGCTGCACCCAGCTTCTTTATCCTTTCAATTGATCCAACCAGATTACCTCTTCCGGTATGGAGCTTTTTCATAGCATCTTCATAAGACCGCCCGGCCTTATCAATATTACCTCCTACTTTCTCAAGGTCACTGACAAAACCTACAAACTTATCATACAATCTTCCACTTTGAACAGCAATTTCCCTGGCATTACGGTTTTGATACTCAAGTTTCCATATGCTTGCGATGGTCCGCAATGTTGCAAGTAATGTTGAGGGACTAACCAACACAATATTATTATCAAAAGCATCATTAAATATGGTCTGGTCACTTGATATAGCAACATTAAATGCAGGTTCAACCGGAATAAACATTAAAACAAAATCCAAAGATTTAATTCCATACAACTGTTGATATTTTTTTTCTCCCAACCCTTTGATATGCCTCTTGAGTGAAGTCATGTGCTCTTTTAAAGCCTCATTATATTCGTCATCACCATTTGCATTTGCCAACTTCTCATATGCTACCAATGATACCTTGGAGTCTATGATTATACTTTTGTCTTCCGGCAGGTCAACCAGCACATCGGGTTGGTATCTTTTACCATCCTCACTTGTATGACTGGCTTGAACTCGGTATTCCCGATCTTTTTCTAGACCTGATTTCTCCAAAATAGATTCAAGGATCATCTCACCCCAGTTGCCTTGTGTCTTTACCTGACCTTTTAAAGCAGATGTAAGGTTTCGTGCTTCTTCACCAATAGATTTATTGAGCTCCTGCAGTAGCTTAAGTTGCTCCTTGAGCGATTGATTCTCTCTAATGTTTTGTTCATTCACCTCTTGTACTCTCTTTTCAAACCCGGTTATTTTTTCTTTTAAGGGATTCAAAATATCCGTCAGCTTATCAGAGTGTTGTTGCTGAATCTTTTGAGAGTTTCCAATAATTATCTTGTTAGCGATGCTTTCGAACTCTTGTTGCAACTTTTTATGTAACTCATCAATTTCTGTCACCTTGTTCTTATAACTATCTTCAAGATTTTGATTGATAGCTTCCAACCTTGAAACCTTAACAGCAAGTTCGGTAGAGCCGGTTATAGTTCGCTCAAGTTTTTGTTCTGCCTCCTGCAACTTCCTGCTCTCCCCTTCCAGCATGCGTTCAGCAACTTCTTTTTGTTGTATAATACTATTATACTCGGATGGGTCTACCATTCCATGCTTTTGAAACTTCAACCGTGCATAAAAATACGCTGCTGCAAATCCCGCCACAAAAAACAATATTCCAGATATAAGGTACTCCATAAGAAAATGATTAATCCTTAAATATATGCATTCTCAGCACTTGTTAAAAATAATTGATGAGTCCGAAATGCACTTTGGCAGCACGAAACAACACCGGGTTGTTGAATTCACGACCTAAAGCATAATTCAATGAAAATATCCCCAACTTGGTTTCAAAGGTAATACCGGCTCCAAAACCCACCGGTGTGTCATTAAGATATGTTTGATTGTAGCTCCTTTCATACCATGCAGAATTAAAGAACAGGAACAAATATGAGTTTTGTTCAAGTATATATCTTGTTTCTGCAATGCCAATGACATAGGTTGTTGCCAGGATCGATTCTTCATCAAACCCACGAAGGGTTCTTAGTCCTCCCAGGCGAAAAAGCTCATTAGCAAAGATATTGTCGTTGACGATGGAACCACCCATAACTCCAGTCTTAATAACAAATCGGCTTGCAAGAGGTATATAATAAGAAACATCAGCTTGTCCTTTATAAAGTACAGATTCAAGTTCAATTCCTTCATACAATTCAGAGTTGATCTTCGCATTTTTTTCGATCTTCTTATTTCCGGCCGATGCAGTTGCTTCTGCAGTTATACCTCTTCTAGGATTTAATCTGTAATCTACATTTTCATTCTTTAAACCAATTCCGTATGAAGTTATCTGCACATCTGCGAATTGTGGCAAAGTAGTAGCATTTGCATATTGACTTGTTGAGAGGAGGTCTGACCGATGGTTTTCTACAAATGCTTTGAAGTAATTTCCACCACGAAGTAAAAGCTGAAGTCCTGCACCAAGGATAACATCCACGTAAGTGGTATCCTTTTTATAAATACCCAGATTAAGGTCCAGACCTATGGGTGTGCTAAAAATAAAGGGATAGTTGAAACGTACTTTAAGATCCTGAGTTTGCTTTTGTGGTTGTTTCCAATTCAGATCAAAGAGTTCACCTCTGCCAAAGGAGCTTAACAACCTTAACCTTAATTCGCCGGTAAGCTGAACTTTCCCGGATTGTTCATTATCAGGTAAGATTCCGATTATACCATCAATCTGGCTGGCTTTTTTATCTTCCAGATACAAAATTGTTCTTGCCTTTTCTGCTGTAAAAGAGATCACATAGGGCCTTATCTCCTTCACCATTGGTAATTCCTTGAGCCTGTTACTTATTTTTCTGATATGATTTTCATTGTATGTATCTCCAGGTTTAATAGAGAGATATGATGCCAGATATTTTTTAGACAATCTTGCAGAACCTAAAACTGTGAGCGTATCATACCTGTAATAAATGCCAGGGCGAAGGTCGAGGGTAGCCTCTATTTCGTTTTCATTGAATTTAAGATCCGTATATGAAACAGATGCGAAAGGATAACCATGATTTTCGCAATACTTAAGCAGCTCTTTATTTAAACCGATAGTTCCCCTTAATGAAACAGGACGGTTGTCATAAAACTTATCACGAAAACCTGCTTCACTCAACATGCCTTCATCTGTTTTTCCCGGCTTCAACATTGCCCATTCAAACCTCTCCCCGGGTAAAAGTACCGCAGTAATGAGTTGGCATGTGCCGTATATACTGTCAAATGAAGCTCCAAGAAAGCCATTATCATACATAGCAACCAGCACTTCATTCAACCTTCTTGTAAGTCGTATCGAATCTGTAAACGTAGTAGCATTGGCTTTGTCGATCAACCGCTCGGCAGACCGTGGGATATCACCGTTATTTGTAACTTTAATTGCAACCCTGCATTGAGCAAATGTTGTATCAGAAAAAAGATTTATTCCGACACAGGATAAAAGGATAAAATATCTTATCAGGTGCAGTTTCAAACTTCAAGCCTCCAGTCTATTGGTTCTTTATTTGTGCTAATGAGAATCTCATTCGTTTTTGAAAAATGTTTACAACCCAGAAATCCGGTGTGTGCAGAAAATGGAGACGGATGAGGGGCTTTCAAAACAAAATGTTTACCGGTATCAATCAGGTCTTCTTTAGCCTGAGCAAATTTTCCCCACAGTAAAAACACAAGTCCGGTACTTTGTTGTGATAATTTTCTGATCACACTATTTGTAAAAAATTCCCAGCCTCTACCCTGATGTGATCCGGCCTGACCGGAGACAACGGTTAATGTTGCATTTAGTAATAGCACCCCCTGATCGGCCCACTTTGAAAGATCACCATTGGCAGGAAAAGGAATACCCATGTCTGATTCCAGTTCCTTGAATATGTTCATCAAGGAAGGTGGTGGTTTTATTCCCCGCGAAACAGAGAAGCAAAGACCGTTAGCCTGTCCCTGTCCATGATATGGGTCTTGCCCGATGATCACTACTTTTACTTTATTAAAAGGGGTATGATTAAATGCGTTGAAAATCTGGTTACCAGGAGGGTATATCACCTTTCCGGCCGACTTCTCTGCCAACAGAAAGGCCTTTAACTCTTGGAAGTACTGAGAATCAAATTCTTGCGAAAGAACCTGTCTCCATGATTCATCAATTTGGGGGTTTGCTACTTTATTTATGGATTCAGGCATGAAAGTCAGAATAACTCCGTTAAATATACCGTTCTGGGCAATTAGAACTCCTAAATAACGTTCAAAATTGTAAATTTGAACAGCTTATCACTGAAATAGGCAATTGTTAGTAACTATAACGACTTATTAACATTGCCGGTAATTGTTAATTGAGATTCGTTATTTTGACGCCCATAAAACAGAATTCACTGGAAATGAAAAAATTATCGCTACTTCTTGTTATTGCTTTGATGTTAGGACTTGCTTCAGCTTGCAAGCAGAGAGAAAAGTGCCCGGCTTATGGAAAAGTGATTCCACAAAAGCATCAGGCTGAAGCCAATTCATAATAATTAGAATAGCTTCTGAATTAAAGAACCGTCCATTAAACAGGGCGGTTTTTACATTTTTAACCTGCGATAAGCGTTGTCTTTCCAAGCCTACTCTACCTTTTATATACCGTTTGGTGTTCAACCACGACCTTCATAAATTATTTCAATCACTTGTTTTAGTTCCGGGTGAAGCGAGAGTGCTACAGGACAAGTGCGAGATATATTTTCAATTATCTTCTTATGGTGGTCAGTGTATTGATTGTGTGGGAATGTCAATTTAATATGTATCTCACTCACCTTTCGGGGATTGGATGACATGATCTTGGTGGTTTCAGCCCGGGTACCATCCATATCAAAACCATGAGTTTGTGCGGCTATCCCCATAATAGTTAACATACAGCAAGCCAGAGATGTGGCCATAAGGTCGGTGGGCGAAAAGGCCTCACCCTTTCCATTATTATCAGGTGGTGCATCTGTTATTATCTTTTTACCTGACAATCTGTGTACTGATTCTGTCCTTAATCCGTTGTTATAGAGCGTTTCTGACGTTTGCATGATCTTTAAATTAGAATATTGAAGTAACAAATTTACCCGATATTTGTATCTTTGATACACTAGGTTCCTATGGGCAAGTATCTGATTCTTATAGCACTAATGTTCCCCTTTCTGGTTAAAGGTCAGAAGAATCCGTTTGAATATATAGAGGAAAAACCACCCCTTACTAAAAATGAGTTCAGCTTTGGATTCAATATACATACAAGTGGCTGGGGTTTTGATTTTCGTAGAGGATGGCATAAAACGGCTTTGAAAAGAAGTATGCTGGAATTGGAGATTGTAAATATGAAACATCCAAAAGAGGTTCGTTCGGTGAATCCTTATTTTGATAATGCAAAATCATTCTTCTATGGTAAATTGAATACTCTTACTGTGATGCGAATGGCATATGGCAAACAACGTGTTGTATTTGATAAATCAGAACAGGGAGGCGTTGCTGTAAGGTTAAATTATAATGGAGGTCTTTCTTTAGGATTTGCCAAGCCTGTTTATTTAAACATTTTATATCCTACAGCATTTGAAGGTGAATACGAAGTTGTGGTAGAAAAATATGACCCTTACAAACATTATATAGATAACATTTACGGCAGAGCTTCATTTACTCAAGGGATCTCTGAAATGAAAGTATATCCGGGATTGTATGGAAAGTTGGGAGTAAGTTTTGAATACGGAAGCAATTACCAGGATATTAAAGCTATTGAAACGGGTGTGACATTCGATCTATATGGAAAAGAGGTGCCTATCATGGCATTCACCGAGAACAACCAGCTGTATTTCACTTTTTATATAAATATACTTTACGGGAGAAAGTGGTAATTTCGCCACCAATTAATGGAAAACAAGATAACTCCCGAAACTCCGCGTAAGCGCACCAAGCCTGATTGGTTACGTGTAAAACTTCCTATTGGTGAGGAATACCGAAAGGTTCGAGAACTTGTAAACGAAAATAAATTACATACTATTTGTGAAAGTGGAAACTGTCCTAATATGGGAGAATGCTGGGGAGCCGGAACTGCTACTTTCATGATATTAGGTAATGTTTGTACCCGCTCATGCGGATTTTGTGCTGTAGCTACAGGCCGACCTTCTTCAGTAGATCTTAATGAGCCCGACCGTGTTGCTAATTCGGTCAAAATAATGAAGGTTAAACACTGTGTAGTTACTTCAGTTGATCGTGATGACCTCAAGGATGGTGGTGCCGGAGTTTGGGTGCAAACCATTAGAGCTATTAGAAAAAACAGTCCGGGAACAACTATGGAAACTCTCATTCCCGACTTTCAAGGGAAATGGGGAAATCTTCAATTAGTTATCGATGAAAAACCGGAAGTGATATCACACAATCTTGAAACTGTTCGGCGACTTACAAAACAAGTTCGTATACAAGCCAAGTATGATCGCAGCCTTGAAGTACTCAAACGAATAAGCTTATCAGGTACTAGAACAAAGTCCGGAATAATGCTAGGTCTGGGTGAAACCAAAGAAGAAGTTTTAGAATCCATGGCTGACCTTATAGGGTCAGGAGTTCATATACTCACACTGGGTCAATATCTACAGCCAACCCCAAAGCATCTACCTGTTAACAGATTCATCCACCCTGATGAATTTCTGGAATATAAAAGTGCAGGTCTTGAAATGGGATTCAAGTATGTTGAGAGCGGTCCACTCGTTCGCTCCTCATACCATGCAGAGCGACACCTTTTCTAGTACCCATATTGTTCGGGGGATGCTGCATTTATTTATTCACTTTAATACTTTTGGAATATGAACAAGCCTTTAAATGTAGCTATCAATGGTTTTGGAAGGATAGGCAGGATAACGTTAAGACAGATTCTGCAATCATCTAAGATACAGGTGGTAGCGATAAATGACCTTGCTCCCTCCTCTACTCTGGGGCACTTATTTAAATATGATTCTGTTCATCGAGAATTCAATGGTGAAGTGCATTGGGATGAGAACAGCATCACTATCGATGGAAAAAAGATCCCGCTATTTTCAGAAACAGACCCCGCAAACCTGCCATGGGCAAAACTAGAAGTTGATGTGGTTATTGAAGCCACCGGCAGATTCACCGATCCTCTAAAAGCAGGATTACACCTTAAAGCAGGTGCTAAAAAAGTGATCATAAGTGCTCCTGCAAAAGGTGATATAAAAACTATTGTTTTAGGTGTAAACGATGAATTGCTGAATAGTGAGGATACGATCTTGTCGAATGCATCCTGTACAACCAATAATGCTGCTCCTATGATCATGCTTCTTGACAGAATGTTAGGAGTAAATGCTGCTTATATAACAACAGTTCATGCATATACCGGTGACCAGAACCTTCATGATGCACCACACAAAGACCTTCGAAGAGCGCGTGCGGCAGCATGTTCTATAATACCAACAACAACAGGGGCAGCAAAAGCGGTGACAGAGGTTTTTCCTCATCTAAAAGGTAAGATCGGAGGTGCGGGAATAAGGGTTCCTGTTCCGGACGGATCACTAACAGATATTACATGCGTAGTTTCGAAAACAGCATCCATTGAAGAGATTAATCAACATTTTAAAAGTGCAAGCGAAAACGAGTTAAAAGGTATTTTGCAATACACTTCTGACCCTTTGGTATCAATTGATATCGTAGGTAACACTCATTCTTGTATATTCGACTCTCAACTCACTTCAGTTATTGGTAACATGGTAAAGGTGGTTGGTTGGTACGATAATGAAATGGGTTACTCAAGCCGGTTAAAAGATCTGCTTGAAAAGCTGGAAGCCTGGAAATAAAAAAAGGACCACTTAATTGTGGTCCTTTTTTTATACATGAATTTGACTTTACTGTTTTATAACAGACAGTGTTTGAACGGTTGTACCATCAATAACCTGTATTATATACATACCTGAAGCAAGTCCTGTAGTATTGAACAGATGTATGGTATTATCATTGTTGAAAGGTACATTCTTGGTGATCCATGCTCTTCCAAACTGATCAACGATCTTGATAATGAAAGGTCCGCTTGGACGATAAGTAAGCATTAGCTTTAACTTATCAGTGAAAGGATTTGGCATAGCCACCAAAGCACTTGGAGGTGAGATTATTCCTGGATTTGTTTTTCTGCATCCGAAAATAACTCTTAAGTTCTTTGAATATCCGTTGCCGCAAGAGTTGACACCGTATACACTGATGATACCATCGGTAGTTCCAAAATCCACAGTGATGGATGTTGTTCCCTGACCACTGGCAATTGTTGCACCCGGAGGAACCGACCAAACATAAGATGTTGCTCCTGGAATAGCTGCTATACTGTATACTTCGCCGGTGGCAGAAGCACATGGAGCTGCATTGCCGTTGATGATAGCGGGTTTACCAGGGAATCCAACAGCAGTCTTACACTTTTGAGCTCCTGATCCACAACCATTATTAGCTTCAACACAAATATCACCCGAGCTAAATGAAGGGCCAAAGTCAACTGTAATAGAAGTTGTTCCTTGTCCACTTACAATAGAAGCACCTACTGGCACATTCCAGATGTAATTGGTAGCACCACCACTTACAGGATTAGTAGTATATACCTGAGTGGATGAACATACGTTAGTAAACTGACCATTTATATTTCCTGCATCATTTGGTATTGAGTTTACATTTTCACATCTGTCTAGGGTTGTTACACATGCATTAGAAGCTGAAACACAAACCTGACCTGATGTGAAAGATCCCGAGAAATTAACAGTTATACTTTCGGTTCCAATACCTGATACAATTGTTGCACCTGCAGGCACCGACCAATTATATCCGGTAGCACCTACTACTGTATCAACTGCGTATACTATACCAGTTTGACCCGGGCAAACTGTATTTTGTGTTGTATTGAAAGTAGGAACAGATACTGAGTAACGAACCCATGTTTTTACAGAGTCTGATAAGCCACAAGATGCTCCTGCACGAACAACAATGTAGTAACCGGAATAATTAGTTGGATTAAAGTCAACTGTTATTGAATTCGTACCTTGACCAGAAGTAATTGTTGCACCTTGATATGCGATCCATTCATAGAATGTTGCATTGGGAACTGCAGCAATTGAGTAAACCTCACCGGTAGTTCCCGGGCATGCTTGTTTAATTCCTGAAATGGTACCGGGCATTCCGGGTGCAGCAGAAACTGTCAATGAAGCAGCATTTGAAATGACGGATCCGCTACAACTGTTACTCAGCACACAGGTATAATTACCCGCATCACCAGCAACCACCGGATCAATCACCAGTGTGGCACTATTTGCACCGGATATGGTTCCACCATTAACCAGATTAACTCCATTTTTTCGCCATTGATAAATTGGAGTACCGGCAGCGGTTACAGTGAATGTAGCCTGTGAACTGTCACATGCGTTTAAATTTGATGGCTGACCTGTTATGATGGGCTCGCCTGAAACAGCTAACTTTTCTTCTTTTGAAGTTCCACAAATATTAGTGTAATAGACCTTTACAAATCCATTATTGAGCGATCCTGAAAAGAGAATTTGTGCCGTATTGGTTCCTTGACCGGAAATTATAAACGAACCGGTTGGAGGAGTCCATGTGAATGTTGCACCTAAAATCGGATTTACAGTATAAGTTTGAACTGTTCCACACAATCCAGAAACAGGGCCTGAAATTGTACTTGGAGGATTTGGCTTTCCTGTGCCTACATTTAAAGTTTTTGTTGGGCCTACACCACAACCGTTTTGAGCAAAAACCTCAATTACACCAGATCCTGTGAAAGTATTATCAAATAATATTTGCACAGCAGTGTCAGGTGAGGAATATGTTGTCAGTCCATTAATGGTTAACCCACCGGACAAAGTCCATACATATTTGGCAGTACGTGGCTTTTGTTTTACTGCATATACGATCAGATCGCCAGGACAAGCCCTAGGCTCTCCTTCAATTTTAATGATCTTTCCCGGAGCCACAGCAAACAGTGTTGTAGTCAGTGTATCTGAAGTTTCAACACACCCTGCCCCATCATCAACAGTAACCCAGAAGTTTCCTGCTGATCCTACTACTATTGCCTGTGTTGTGGCACCTGTGGACCAGACATAACTTACACCTAAGCTTGCAGTAAGTGTTACTGATCCGCCTGCGCATAAATCAGTTGACCCTGAGGGTGTGATTGTAGGAGTTGGACATTGTCCAAAGGAATTAGCATTGAACATTAATAGCATCAGCATGGATGCGAAAACAGTAGTGTATATCCTTTTAAATGAGGACGAAACACTTTGCCTTTTACTGGAATAGTTCAGATTATACATAAGCGATTTTTGTGTTACAAAATAAGAGGGTTGATATACTGCTCTAATTTATTAAAAGTTGCATAAACAATGACCTTATACAGCCAAATCTTCTAATAATCTGGCTCCAAACCTTACAATGTGTTTTGATGAAATATTATTGAAAGGTACTACCCTAAGTTTATTTGATTCTTACTTATAATATTGAATTTCAATTATTTATGTCTATTAGTAAATGGAACAAGGAAGATTGTAGCAACTAAATACGGCTTTTTATAGGATTGAGAATACTTCAAAACCGCAGATCTTAGCTGTTCTATCTCAACTTTGCTTACAGTGAGGCATGATCAACCAACTCTTTGTTATCCACATCAAATTGTTGATTTAAGACTTGAGGGATCAAATAACACAGGGAATCACATCGTTAACTTTACCCGATTACAGTATAAAATGAACACACGCTGAATATGGCACCAAAAGGAAACCGGTTAAAAAAGGAGAAAAAGGAGAAAACGAGTGAACAAGGTTCAGAAAGTTCGTTCATCTCAAATTTGACCGAAAGATTGTCTTTTCATAAAAATGACAAGTTTGTAAGGATCTCCGGGCTACTCCTCCTTTTGTTTTCTGTCTTTATGTTCATCTCATTTGCCTCATATTTTTTTACTTGGCAAACCGATCATGATAAAGTTGCAGGCTCGTGGTGGGAGTTATTTTCACAAACAGAAATACAGGTTGATAACTGGTTAGGGAAATTTGGAGCAGTACTCTCCCATTTGATGATCGAGAGTTGGTTTGGAATATCAGCATTTGTTTTTGTGCTCATCTCATTTTTGTCAGGTTTCAGAATTTTATTTGGGGTTTCATTGATGCCCATGTCTAAAACCCTGAAGTATTCATTCTTTGCGTTCTTCTTTGTAGCAGCTACTTTAGGATATGTATTGAACAACCAGGGGAACTTTCTTTTTCTGGCAGGTAATTTCGGATATGAGATCAACCGGTGGTTGAGAAGTATATTAGGATCGGCAGGTGCTGGTATATTCATATTATTTTCTGCAGTAACCTTTGTGGTTACTGTCTTTAATGTTCGATTCCGTTTACCAAACATGTTTTCAAGAGAAGATAATACAAATGAAGACTCACTACTTGACCAACCGGTTGTAGCCACGAACGGTAGTTTCGAAGATCAGATCAACGTGGGTGAGGAACAAGAAACCCCATCAAACTCGGCGAAACAAACAGAAGAAGAATCACCTGAAGAAGATACAGAAGAAGAATTTGAATTGGAATTAGATACCCCGAAGGAAATTAAAGATGAAAAGGGTAAGGATGAGGAAAAGAATCTGGACCTGGAAATAGTTGAAGAAGCTGAAACAGTTGAATCAGGTGTGCCGCTTGCCATTGAAACGACTAACCTGGACAATAATGAGTCAGAAAGCCCTGAAGCATTTTCAGCTGAAGTTTTGGGAGAGTATGACCCCACGCTTGACCTGTCATCATACAAATTTCCTGAGCTAGAACTTTTGGAAGCCTATGGTGGTAAAACACAACTCAACCGTGATGAGTTAAAAGCAGAACTGGAGAATAACAAAAACAGGATCGTTGAAACACTGGGCCATTACAATATTGCAATTGACAAGATCAAGGCAACAGTAGGCCCTACAGTTACTTTATTTGAGATCATTCCTCAAGCCGGCATAAGAATATCGAAGATCAAGAATCTTGAAGATGATATCGCTTTAAGTCTTGCAGCATTAGGTATCAGAATAATTGCTCCAATCCCCGGAAAGGGTACAATAGGAATTGAGGTTCCCAATCAGAACCCTGAAATTGTTTCTATGCGCTCAGTTATTGCATCCGATAAATTCCAAAATTCAGACTATGACTTGCCTATCGGTCTTGGCAAAACAATTTCAAATGAAGTTTTTGTTGCTGATCTGGCTAAAATGCCTCACCTGTTAATGGCAGGTGCAACCGGACAGGGAAAATCAGTTGGATTGAATGCTGTGCTTGCATCTTTACTTTACAAAAAGCATCCATCACAGGTTAAATTTGTATTAGTTGATCCAAAGAAAGTTGAGCTTACATTGTTCAAAACTATTGAACGTCATTTTCTGGCAAAACTTCCCGGTGAAGAAGATGCGATAATTACAGATACCCGAAAAGTGATCAATACATTAAATTCTTTATGTATTGAAATGGATCAGCGTTATGAGTTGCTCAAAGATGCTCAGGTGAGGAATATCCGTGAATACAATGCCAAGTTTGTTAACAGAAAATTGAATCCGAATAATGGCCACCGCTTCCTTCCATTCATCGTATTGGTAGTTGATGAATTTGCTGATCTTATCATGACCGCAGGAAAGGAAATTGAAACACCTATAGCCAGGTTAGCACAGCTTGCAAGAGCGATAGGTATACACCTGATCATTGCAACTCAAAGACCATCAGTGAATATCATTACAGGTACCATAAAGGCTAACTTCCCGGCACGACTGGCATTCAGAGTTAGTTCTAAGGTTGATTCAAGAACCATTCTTGACACAGGAGGTGCTGAACAATTGATAGGAAGAGGTGACATGCTTTTATCTCAAGGAGCTGATATCATTCGCTTACAATGTGCATTTGTAGATACGCCGGAAATTGAAAAGATAACTGACTTCATTGGTAATCAACGCGGGTATGGTGAAGCTTTCCAATTACCAGAATATGTAGGCGACAATGAAAGCGGTTCATCGGAATATGATCCAACAGATCGTGATCCATTGTTTGAAGATGCGGCCCGAATGATAGTTCAACATCAGCAAGGTTCTGCATCCCTGCTACAACGTAGACTGAAATTAGGTTATAATCGCGCCGGTCGCCTGATTGATCAGCTTGAAGCAGCTGGCATCATAGGACCATTCGAGGGTTCAAAAGCACGTGAAGTAAAGATCAAAGACCCTACTTCTTTGGAACAGTTTTTGAATGTGGACAACAAAGAGTAACTTTGTTTCAAACCACAATTCTTATGAAGCTAATTATCAAAGGTTTAGCGATATTGGTGATAGGCATTTTATCTGGTTCATCAATTTCGGTTGCCCAGTCTAAAAAAGATGCCAAGGCAAATCAGGTCTTAAAGTCTGTATCAGCTAAATATAATTCTCTCAAAACCATTTCTGTATCATTCAAGGTCACAGTTAATGATCAAAAGCGAAAATCATCCAACTCTCAAACAGGATCACTGCTTGTTAAAGGAGATAAATATTTGCTAAAGCTGAAAGGACAGGATGTTATATCTGACGGTAAAAATGTATGGACATACCTTAAGGAAGCCAATGAAGTTCAAATAAATCCTGTTACCCCAGATGATGGAAGTATTACTCCTAAAAATATATTCACCATTTACGAGAAAGGATTTTCTTCAAAATTCACAGGTGAAAAGAAATCAGGTGATACTGTTATTCAGCAAATTGAATTAGTTCCTGATGATGAAAAGAAATCATACTTTAAAATTCAATTACATGTTGATAAACAAAAGAAATATATCACGTGGGCTAAAATATTTGAAAAGAATGGAACTCACATTATCTATTCCATTGAATCATTCAAGGAGAATATAGATGCCCCGGATTCAAATTTTACCTTTAATGCATCGAAGTACCCGGGAGTAGAAGTGATAGATCTCAGGTGATTAGCAAAAAAAAATATCGGAGAAAACAAAAAAGGCTGTAATTAATTTACAGCCTTTTTTTATGGTTTTACATTTTAACGAACCAAAGTTACTGTTCCATACTTGTGATGGGTACGTCCAAACACATCAAGGATAAATGCATCATAAACATATACATCCTGTTGTGCTTGTTTATCATTTTTCTGGACAGTACCATCCCACCCTTTCCGATATCCATCAGTAGTATAAATATTCTCACCCCACCTATTGAATATGTTGAGCGTTATATCTATGATACCTAATCCTGTAAGGCTGAATACATCATTAATACCATCACCGTTAGGAGTAAATGCATTAGGCACAAACACTGTGAATTCCGGAATAATATGAACTATCTGTGAAATACTATCTACGCATCCATATGTATTCTGTATGAATAAAGTTACCAGATAGTGGCCTGTATCCTGATAAGTATGAATAGGATTCAATGTATTTGATCCTGTACCATCTCCAAAGGTCCATTGGTTGAAAGCATTGCCTGAACTGTAATTATTGAAATTAATCACCGGGTTCAGAATACTTGCTTCAAATGGATCCGGAGTAAAGTTTGCTGTTGGCCCGGGAAAGATGGTGATAAGATTAGGCATCACAATCGTTTCTGTACATCCTTTATCAGTGGTAACAGTGAGTGACACGGTGTAATTTCCACTGGCAGTGTAAACTGTGTACGGATTCTGAAGTGTTGAAACATCTCCGTTTCCAAAATTCCAACTCCATGCAACGATGTTACCTGTAGCAACATAAGATGAATCTGTAAAATAAACGGTTAAAGGTCCGCAACCTTCGGCCTGAGTATGAAGGAAGTTAGGTACAGGCAATGGATGAACTGTGACCTGCTGAGTAATAGTGTCAGTACATCCCATATCTGAAATTGCAACCAACATAACATTATATGTTCCTGCGCTCGTAAATATGTGAGAAGGATTTACAGCACTAGACAAAGCAGTGCCATCTCCAAAATCCCAGACATACCCTGTAATAGTACCTGAAGAAATAGTTGACAAATTATTGAATTGAATGGCTGATCCTTCACATCCGTTAATAGCTTCAAAGTCGGCAATTGGTTTTGGATTTACAGTCACCGTTGTATTGGCTGAAGCTACGCACCCGTTTGGTGTTGTCATTGTGAGGGTAACATTATAGGTTCCAGGACCTGGATACAGATGGTCAGGATCCTGCAGATATGATATAGTGTTATCTCCAAATTCCCATAAGTAATTGTAAGTTGTTGTATCACCTGCAGCAGTAATATTAGAGAAGGTTACAGGGTCACCATCACAATTACTTACTGCCGAAATTACCGGCACCGGGTTGGTGTACACCTGCACATTGTTTGTAAAGGTTCCTGTACATCCATGTATTGATGTTACCGTGAGCGTAACCTGATATGATCCTGGTCCCGGATAAATGTGCACCGGAGCAGCAGATACTGATGTTGTACCATCGCCAAGATCCCAGTCCCAATAGCTAATTACACCATCCTGAGAAGTTGAAAGATCAGTGAAGAATACATCAAGCCCGTCACATGCATTTTGGGCTGAGAATGAAGCCACCGGTGGTGCATAGATAGTTACATTTTTAGTGATAACATCTGAACAACCGAATTGAGAAGTAGAAGTCAATGTTACTTGATAAATACCCGGGGTGGTATAAATATGTTGTGGGTTCGACCCTGTTCCGGTGGTTCCGTCACCAAAATCCCATATTGAAGTAAGGGTTCCTCCCCCACTCACAGAAGAGTAATCAGCAAATGAAACTGCATCTCCAGCACATACATCAGATTTAATGAAATCTGCAACTGGAATTGAATGAACATTAACTGTAGATGATACAGTATCCACACAGCCGTTGTTACTGCTGACCACAAGACTGATATTATAGCTTCCCGGGGCCGCAAAATTATGCTGAGGATTTTGTTGGGCCGAAGTACTTCCGTCACCAAAGTTCCAACTCCATGTACTGATGCTACCTCCGGCCATGGTTGACTGATCCGTCAATATCACCGGAGAACCTAAACATACATCTGTGGACGTAAATGCAGCTTGTGGTAATTCATGCACCTGAACAGTTGCAAATGCAGTATCGGCACATCCAAGTCCTGAATTTACTACCAGATAAGGTTGGTAAGTTCCCGCACCTGCGTACAAGTGAGAAGGTGAATTCAATGGAGATGATGAGTTGTCATCAAAATTCCAATATGTTGATGTAATAGTACCCGAAGATATTGTACTTGTATTATTAAAAACCACTTGTGAGCCATCGCACACATCTGTTGTTGTGAAGCTGGCTGCCGGCGCCGGATAAATACTCAGAGGTAAAGTTACTGAAGCTGAACACCCGGAGTCACTTACAGTGGTAAGTGTTACGTTATATGATCCTGCATTGGTATAATTATGCTGAGGGTCAATATTGTTAGATGAATAACCATCACCGAATGACCAACTGTAGTTAGTGATGCTGCCTATTGCAATTGTTGATGTATTCACAAACTGAGCTGACTGTCCCTGACACACAGGTTGAACTGCAAATGACGGAACCGGTGAGTCAAGAACCTGTACCTGATAAGAAATACTATCAGAACAACCTGTTCCAGTAGAAACGATCAAACTAACTGTAAATATTCCAGGTTGGGTATAAGTATGGACAGGGTTTTGGGTAGAACCTGATGTTCCATCACCAAAGAACCAGGTCCAGCTTGAAATTGTTCCTGAAGCAACCAAAGAGTTATCTGTAAATTGTGTGGAACCTCCCAAACATACAGTTCCTGAAGTAAAGTCTGCCGTCGGTACAGGATCAATATTAACATTTTGGGTTAGTGAACTAACACATCCAAGTCCCGAAGTACCTTGTAAAGTCACTGTGTAAAACCCTGGCGAAGGATAAGTATGCGCAGGGTTTGAAACACCTGAATTAAACCCATCACCAAAACTCCACAACCAGGTAGAGATATTACCAGTAGCTATGGTGGAAGTATTTGTAAACTGTGTTGATGTGCCATCACAAGTTGTTGATGAAGTAAATGATAAGTTTGGTAGCGGATTTACAAATACATTATTTGGGAATGTTGCTGAACATCCGGTTGGATCCGTAATTGTAACAGTATAAGTACCTGCTGTAGATACATTGATCGATTGAGATGTAGCTCCATTACTCCACTGGTAAGTAGATCCCGGATTACTTGCATTGAGTACCGTGGTTTCACCGGCACATATTTGAACATTTGATGGATTTGCATTTAATCCTAATCCACCGATTGTTACGTTGGTTGCGGCAACTCCTAAACATCCATTAGGACTGGTAATGGCCACAGAAAAATTGCCTGAATCAGAAACCATAATGGTTTGAGTGGTTTCACCGCCCGGCGACCACAAATATGTGCTACCAGGATTACCGGCATTGAGCGTAATACTGTTTCCGGCACATATGAACGCAGGAGAAAGGTTTGCTGTTGGTACTGGATTTAGCCCCACTGATACACTGTCTCTGGCTTTACACCCATTTGCATCAGTGACTTCAACAACATACACAGTTGGTAATGCTGGATTCACATAAATTGTTTGTGCTGTTGAACCATTATTTATCCATTGATATGACACACCTCCTGATGCTGATAGAGATGTAGTGGTTCCCTCACAAATCATTTGATCCGGGCCTGCTGAGGCCGTTGGTAATGGGTTTACAAAAACTGTAACTGTATCAGTATTTGAACATCCATTCAAACTGTGAGTAGTTAAAATATAGGTAGTAGTAGTGGTTGGAGAAACTGTTATTGACATTGTTGTTTGTCCGCCTGGAGCCCAATTTACAAATGGTGTTCCCCATCCGGTGAGTGTAACTGATGACCCTATGCATATACTCTTGTCAGGTCCAGCAATAGCGTATGGCAGGTCACGCACTACTACTCTTACAGAGTCTGTACCCTGGCATCCATTTCCATCAGTTACAGTTACATAATAATATTGAGTCAATGTTGGAGTCAATGATATTGTTGCAGTTGTTGCACCCGTACTCCATAAATAAGAAACTCCCCCACTTGCAGTTAAACTTGTTGATTCACCAATACATATTATCTGGTTAGCTCCGGCTTCTGCCACAGGAAGTGGTAAAACTGTTACTACA
Organism: Bacteroidota bacterium; assembly: GCA_024643795.1. Classification (GTDB taxonomy): domain Bacteria; phylum Bacteroidota; class Bacteroidia; order AKYH767-A; family OLB10; genus JAHEMF01. The sequence goes on from JAHEMF010000110.1 coordinate 38,228, forward strand.
TCCTGAATAGTATCTGAGCAACCATGAGATGTGGTTCCGATCAGTGAAACATTGTATGTACCCGGAGTAGTATAGTTGATAGAAGGATTAGTAAATGTACTGGTTGTTCCATTTCCAAAATCCCAATACCATGAATTGATTGCTCCATTTGAACTGGTAGATGTATTTACAACATTTACAGCGGTACCCAAACAAGTTACACTTGAAAGTAAGTTGAAAGACAATGCTGGCAATGGGTAAATATGAATTATTCGCGGCCTGCTATCCTGACAACCACCAGCTGTTGTTACAGTTAATGTAACTGTATGCATTCCTGGGTATGCAAAAGTAAATGAAGGATTTTGCTGAGTAGATGTTGTGCCATTTCCAAAATCCCATAACCATGCAACAATATTTCCGGCAGCTACATTAGATTGGTCATAAAAATTGATCTCCTCCCCTACACAAGCAAAATTGTAACTGAAGTTTGCTTGTGGCAAAGGATAAACATTAAATGGTTGGGTAATGCTGTCAACACATCCCAGATTACTTGTTACAACCAAAGTTACATTATAAACACCTGGTTGAGAAAAATTATGTGATGGACTTTGTTGTTGTGATACATTTCCATCACCAAAGTTCCATTCCCATCCAACAATTGAACCACTAGCTATTGTTGATTGATCTACAAATTGCAATGGCTTTTGAATACAAAGGTCTGCGGGAGTATACTGTGCCACAGGTGAAGGATTCACATTTACTGTGGTAGATAATGTACCTGTACAGCCATTCTGATCGGTTATTGTAACACTATAAGCACCTCCTGAAGAAACTGAAATTGTTTGAGTGGTTGCACCGTTGGACCATTGATATACACTACCTGCGTTACCTGCATTAAGTGTTGCACTGTAACCGTCGCAGAATGAAACATTAGGGATGGTATTCACAATAGATCCACCCTGACTAACCACACTAACTCCGGTGGTTGTGCATCCAAATTGATTGGTTACAGTTACTGTGTAAGTACCCGGATTATTTACAGAAATGGTTTGAGTTGTTGCCCCAGTTGACCATTGATATGTACCACCTGGATTACCTGCATCCAATGTACCTGAATTGCCTGAACAAATGAACAGGTTTGAAAGATTCACTACAGGCAATGCATTTACAGTAACATTCACAAATGCCGTACTACTACATCCATTCGGGTCTGTACCTGTAACTGCATAGGTTGTTGAAGAACCGGGAGTAACTGTAATTGTTCCCCCACTATTTCCGGAAGGATTCCAGCTATATGTAGTACCTCCAGAAGCAGTAAGAGTAGCTGATTGACCAATGCATATTGATTGATCAGGAGAAGCTACAATATTTGGAAGAGGATTAACCGTTACTGTTGCAGTATCAGTTGCAGTACAACCAAATTGGTCTGTAACAACAACCGTATAAACTGTTGTTGTAGTAGGAGTAACTGTTATATTATCTCCGGTCATCCCACCGGGACTCCAGTTGTATGTTTGTCCTCCTGAGGCCGTTAGAATAGCTGACTGACCGATACAGATCGTTTGATCAGGACCTGCATACGGTTGAGGCGGATCATTAATGGTAATTGTTTGGGTGATGGTTGCAGTACAACCATTACTATTGGTAACTGTTAAAGTTACATCATAGCTACCAGATGTAGGAAAACTGATCGTTGGATTCTGACTTGTAGAAGTTTGACCATTACCAAAGTTCCAACTCCAACCTGTGATGGTTCCTCCATTGGCATTACTGGAATCACTGAAAGTAACATTACCACCTTCGCATGCTATTGCACTATATCCGAATGCCGGAATAGGCAAAGGAAAAATAGTAACGGGTTGTGTAATAGTATCTGCACAACCTGATGAGTCAATCGCTATCAGAGTTACATTGTATGTACCTGGAGTGTTATAAGTAACTGTAGGGTTTTGTGCTGTTGATGTTTGCCCATTACCAAGATTCCATTGCCAGGTGTTTCCTGCACCCGCCGGTGTAGTAGTATTGGTTAATGTAACCGTATTCCCCACGCAACCTGACGGAGCATTGAATCCGGCTATCGGTGGTGGATTAATGGTAACCGGCTGGACCAATGTATCGATACAACCTAAATTGGTCTCAATAACAAATGTTACATTATATGTTCCCGGACCGGGGAATTGATGTATTGGATTTTGCTGTGTTGACGTTGTTCCATCACCAAAATTCCAGTTCCAGCTAATAATGATCCCTCCTGGGAGTGTACTTTGATCAGTAAACTGTACCGGACTATTTTGACATGTACCTACAGCTGTGAAGGCTGCTGTTGGCACGAAGGCATTGGTAACAACTACTGTATCCTGACCGGAACACTGGCCATCACTAACTGTTACAATATATGTTCCTGCCGGTACAGTTTGAATAGGCAAGGTTACCCCATTACTCCACAAATATGTATAATTGCCACTGCCACCTGATGCCTGCACATTAACTGTGGCAAAATCATTACATGCAATCATTTGGTCTGGGCCAGCATTAACATTTACTCCTTTTACTGTGATACAGTATGAATAGATCTGAGCCCCGTTCATCGGACAGGCATCATCATTAACCCTTACTGTGAAACAATAAGGTGAATTGCTTATCTGAGCCTGAGTTGGTACCCAACAAAAAGTTCCGGTTGGATGTTGTCCTCCTGAAGATGTAAAAGTTGCTCCGGGAATGTTCTGATCCCATGTAATAAATACATTCTGATTCGGATCAGGATCATTGGAGTTAATGAAGAAACATAATGAATCACCTGCACAAACACTGGTTGAGAAGCTATTGGTTCCATTGATGCCGGTAAGCGTAGGTAGTGAATTATTGCAGTTCAAGACTGTTACCTGAATATCTCTTTCAACAGTTCCAATAAGTATTCCGTTCCTGTATTCTTTAACCAATACAGCCATAACTGTAACTTCAAGGTTAGTAGGAGTCATACATATATCACCTGTAGCAGGATTAAAAATCACATTTGGTGATGATGTCAGAGGATTGGTAGCGGTGAATGGCGCATTATAACTAACAGTTGTTCCTGCTGTTTGGTAAGGAGTGATCAATGAATAAACTAGAGAGTCACCATCAGGATCATAAGCTCCATGATTAAAACAAAACTGCTCTCCTAAACATGCGAAAGGAACCGGTTTGTTACTGAAAGTTGGACTGCTATTACAGCTTACTACTGTATTGTCAAGAGTTGCATAAATATAAAAAGTGTTTGAGCCGGGATTTGCAATGTTGGTGATCGCAGCATTTCTACAGCACAAACTGTAACTAAAGGTCCAGTCTGGACATTGCATAGGTAAAGTAATGATTCCTTCATAGATCCACTCTTGGATACCAGTAAATATTCCGCCATCACACGATGAAACTGCTGAAGGACACAAAGGAGTTACCTCTTGTCCTGTGCCCGGAATGGGCAAACAATTTAAAGCCAGATTCTGACCACATGATTGAGAAACAATGTTTACATAAACTGAGTTTGGAGCATTGATACCAATACAGTCTCTGTAAAATGAAACCCTGATCTTGTAAGTGTCGCCGCCCAGGCATTCATAGGTTATGTCTGCACCCATGGCGTGACTTGCATCAGCTGTCTTTGACCCAGACATTATCAAGATCATTGATACTGCCAGTGCCGTTACGATGTGTAGTAGTTTTCTTCCCATATTCCCTAGTTCTCGTCAAAAACCTTTTTTATTACTTCCAAATATATTTTTGGTGTACACCCACCGTGGGGAATTAGATGGGATTGACAGATAACTGTAAGATTATACCGGATTAGCAAACATGCAAAAAACCTGTTGGTCATATATAATTGGTATTCAAATACTTACCAACTTATATATAAACAGGGAACCTGCGTAATGGGTAAAGCAAGGTGTAAGAAAAGACCTCACATTTTACATCTTACAATTTCACGGCTTCTGCTGGTCTAAAAAACACCAATTGCTTACAAACTCAGATTTGAAAAATTGCAGGCAAGCTAACCCCTGATAAGGATTAACGGGTTAAGAAAACAGTACGGTAATTGAATGAGATCAGGAACTTTAATGCTTCTTTCTGGGATCTGAGAGTGTGAAAACTCTGCTAATATTAAAGCCAAAATGGATATCTCCTTTACCCCATTCACCGGTTGTTTCGGTGATAAATGCTCGTTCATTCATTGGGGTGGCATTAGTAAAATGAAGTTGGAAAACGTGACCGCCTGTCTCTATATCGAATCCAATAGCTAATGGATTTTGAATTTCGTCAGGCAACTGATCCGGCAATGTATAAAAGTAATCAACGGTCAGGGCTATTCTATTGGTAAGCTTTATTCTGCCACCTACCTCAATTGAAATTATATCATGCTTATCATCACTGGTTTCTACCAGATTACGATGTACCAATGTGGGTCCGATCTGAGCTGAGAATTTTTCAGAAAACTTTCGTCCAATCAATGCCTGATAATAAAATGCCAAACGACTGGTAAAGTAGTTTGTACGTTCAGGGTCTTCCCACTTTAAACCGTTGACAGTGATACCGGAAATCAGTATCAACGAGATGGGCATCACCCTGGCACCTTCTGATTGCCATAATGCCCGGTATTTAATAAAACCATCCACCTCTTTTTCATATGTACTTCTTCCAAGCCCTACCGATAATCGGTTACTTATACCATAATCCAAACTTAAACGAATGGACGCCTGATCAAGTCCGAACAATTCATATGAACCTGTATTGAGCATTCCAAACCGATGATTAATACGAAAATCAAGAACTCCACCAGCAACATGCTCAATAGAATGTGAATTAATCACACGTGTTGATTTAAATGCACTGGTAATGTATTCTATCTCTTCCTGTTCATCTGTATTTATCAGACTCAAAAGATCATCTTCCTGAGCCAATGCGTTGGTGTAAAGAGTAAATATAAAACCGCAACCCAATATAAGGCTGCGGATGATAACGGTGCTCTTCATAAATATTTTATTTTTTGAGTAGTTCGTAATCTATATCAACTTTAATATTTACAATTTCGGATACTTTATCCTTCACTACTTTTGGAATACCAATTTTGTAATCACTTAAAGATATATTAAATTCTGAATTACCATTCACCTTGCCTCCTGATATTTTGATCAATGCTTCTGTTACCAGATCTTTAGTTTCTCCGTGCATGGTCATTGTTCCGGATAATTTCACAGGATAATTGCCATCCACACTCCATTTTACGTCTTGCTTGTTATCTATTTCTCCTTTAAAAACTGCCTTTGGGTATTTATCAGACTCTACATAATTCTCATTGAAATGCTCTTGCATTAAGGCTTTTTCGAATTCAAAAGCTTTCATCAGAATCATTACTTCGATCTTACCAGTCTCTGTATCAATGACACTGGTAGCTTTTTTATTTATGCCATCAATCTTCTCCATTGGCGCATCACTAAAAAAAGTTACTTTGCCATCCCTACTAAAGTATTTATCCTGCGCAACAGATACATTGTTACAAGCTAATAACAGACCGAGTAATAAAAAAACATTCTTTATCATATTCAATAAATTTTATAGGTTAACGCAAGATCTACACAATTACCGTTCCACTATTTCTCAATCACACATCGGTTCAAAACAACATCACTAAGCATTCCGGTACAAATTCCTTTAATCTGAATCTTATCTTGTTCAGAGATCGATCTTACACTGTTACCTTCACCGGGTTCCATGCTGCAGCTGACACCAAAAATGGGTGAATCCGTTTCGAGTATGATGCTTAATTCGTCGTCGGAATCATTTGATACAGAAGCTACAACACCTTCCACCAAAATCACCTTATTAAGGTATTTTTCATTGGCAGCTGTTTCATCATTTTCAAACTCTGCAAAAAGGTCAGAGGCCGTCATGGAGAACGACGGCTCCTGACCTGCGGTGCCAGGTACAGGCTTAAAATACATATACAACCCGTAGGCAACCCCCAAGACAAACAAAACAAAAAAAGTGATTAATATCTTTTTAAACATTTTCAATCAATTATTGGGCGCTCCTGCTGCTACCCATGATTCAATTTTTGCAATTGTACAATCGCTGAGCTTACTGCCTCCCTGAGGCATAGGTGAAAAATTACTATCGTGCTTTATTGCACCAACCAATTTTCCATTATCAACATATACTTTTATATTGGAATATCCTTCAAGAATAATGTTGCCATTCGCCGGTCCGGATGTAGTTGAATGACACACATAACAGAAACTCTTCATGGTTGGATCTACAAATCCTGAATAACTTACATCTGCAGTGTTGCATGATGATGATGGGTATAACTCTTCTGCAACATCATAATAGCAACCGCTGAAAAATATTATTATAAGGGTAAAAAGTATTGTTAAATGCTTAGGGGGAAATGTTCTCATAATTGCTTCAATTATTTTGGGTTCCTTCAGAAATCCAGTTTCTGATCTTTGCAATATCGCAATCAGGAAGCATATTTGTGTTGTAAGGCATAGCTGTATAACCTGTTCCATGGGTAATAGTACCCAGCAAACTACCGTTAGCTGCTGAAGCCTGTACAAGACTATAAGTATGAAGCATTACACCACCGTTTGCTGCGTTTGAATTGTGGCAACCTACACAAAAACCCTGTATTATAGGTAGTATTTCTTGTGAGTAACTCACACCTGTGGAGTCACAGATCCCGGCATTAGGGTCGCAAGTCAGGTTTTGAGCCCCTTGCAGTATCCAATCTTTTATAAGATTTATTTGTTGCTGAGTTAATGGGTTCGCCGGAGGCGGTGGCATACGATCATTAGGGTCTGAATCTGTAATCACTTCATACAGATCACTACCCCAAGGATCCCCGGGTTTTACATCGGCTGTAGCCATAACAGATGAATAACTATTCAAAACCACACCATCCTCTGCAGTTGCAGGGTCATGACAACCGGGTATAGCACAGTTAGAAACCAGAAAAGGAAGTATTTGTTGATTAAAGTATACAGAGTCAGGGTCGCACACAATACCACCTGTACCACCGCCGCCACCTCCGCCGCCGCCACCTCCGCCACCATTGTTACCACCTGAGCCATTATCCAGGTAGTTGTCAGGAATTACCGGCTCATGTTTGCAAGAACTCATTGTGAGAAATACAAACAACAAGCCAGCCGCGAGAAGGGTGATAACTAACAGATCAAGCAACTTTGCGCCTGTACTGAAAATATGTGATTGCCTTTTACTCATTTCTGTTCAAATAAGGTGATATTCTAAATTTGATAGGAGTAAATATATTAGGTGTAATCGCTCTTTAAAAGCATATTAACCTGAAACAGGCATCGGAGGGTCTGAAACAGGAACAACGGGTGCTAAAAAAAGCACTCTTTTTACAGGCTCTTCCCTTCTAACCAGCTTTTAAAAGCAGGCGACCTCTCTGAACTTACAATGATATCATCCTTTACTGGTGGTTTCAACTCAAGTTTTACCCTTGATTTCGGATAACTTACCATTCTGAAAATTGACTTTATGTTAATGATATACTGGCGGTTAATCCTGAAAAATTGCGTCGGATCCAGCAAGCTGTCCAGCTGATCCAAGTTTTGATCAACAGGATATTCTGTACCTTCAAAAGTACACAGGTAATTAGTTCGGTCTCTGATATAAAAGAATGCGATTTCAGATACATCAATGGCTTTAAATGTATCTCCAAACCTGATCAATAGACGCTTTTGATATTCACTTGAAGACCTCAGTATAGAAACCAGTTTTACATAGTCAACATCTTCTCCTTTTACATCTCCTGACCCCGTTTTACTATACTTTAGTAGTGCCGCTGACAATTCTTCTTTCTTCACAGGCTTCAATAAGTAGTCTACAGAATTCACCTTAAATGCCTTGAGTGCATATTGATCATAGGCTGTGACAAAAATAACCGGGCATTCAATTTTCACCGAACCGAATATTTCAAAACTGTCACCATCACCCAATTGTATATCCATAAAAACCAGGTCAGGCTTTTCATTTACTCCAAACCATTTTATAGCAGACTTAACTGAAACGATCTTAGCTAAACACTGAGCTCCGGGAATAACATCTCCAACCATTTTTTCCAAACGGTCGGCTGCCGGATCTTCATCTTCAATTATCAGATATTTCATCACTTTATGGGTATCAAAGGTAAAATTACAGTATAGCTGCTATTAGTATTCACAACAGAAACTTCTCTGCCGGTCATGATCTTTATGCGGCTGGTAATGTTCATTATGCCAGTGCCTGTTGAAGGTTCTTTACTGATCTTTGGATTTACATTGTTAGAAACATAAAGTAAATCGTTTCTAATAATAATATCAACTGTAAGTGGTGTTTCTTTTGAAACTGCATTATGCTTCAGAGCATTTTCTACCAGCAATTGCAATGATAGAGGTGGTAACATATTACCGGTCAAGGCGGCGACTGGAATATCTTTATTCATTTTAAAATTATCGCCATACCTTTTCTTCTGTAGAAAAACATAATCATCAAGCAATTCAAATTCTTCCTCCAGTGTTATTACATCTTTCTCTCTGTATGTTAAGAGTGTTCTGAAATAATCAGACAGCCTGTTCACATATTCTACTGCCAACTCCTTATTACTTTCTATAACTGTAATTAAGGTATTAAAACTGTTGAACAAAAAGTGTGGATTCACTTGATTTTTCAGTGTTTCATATTGCGCAATGATACGTTCGCGTTGCAGATCTTCTCTGGCTTTCATTCGCCTCTCTCGCAATCTCAAATATTGATAAAAACTGGTCACGAGGATTATCATAAATCCTGCAAGAAACCATGGTTGCTCCCAAAACGGCCGCTTTATGATAAAACTGTATGAAGTGATCTCCCTTTCTTCAAACACACCGTTGTTTGAACTCCTGACCTGGAACTCATAGTTACCGGAAGGGAGATTGGGAAAGGTGACCAGCCTGTCTCGGGTTGTGATCCAACCGCTGTCATACCCTATCAACCGGTATTGGAAACTCACAGCCACCGGATTAATATACCACAAGGCATCAAAGTCGAAAGTCCAGTGTTTGTCAGAACTATTGAATTCATGTTTTCCTCCAGGTACTTCAGAAAGATAAACCAGGGCATTGTTCAATACTACTTTTGGAGACTTACTACCCGCCGATTTCTTAAGGCACAATTTTACAATACCAATGCGGCTCCCGATCCATATATTTCCATCCCTGTCAACTGACACAACATTCAGGTCAGGTTCAATTCCGGCCATACCTATCTCTTCTCCAAATGTATTTACACCTCCGGTTTCAGGGTCAATTACATCTATACTATTATTATGAAGTACAACCAGATTACCATTTGGGTCACAGGCAATCCCACTTGCAGTGGGTTCACTTAGGCCATCGATGGTAGAGTAATGCACAAATGAATCTGCTTGAAATTTAAAGAGTCCATTATCAGCACTATTAAGCCATATATTCCCTCCCCAGTCTTCAGTAATGCTATAAATGACTGATGATTTGAGCCCGGAGGTCTGATGAAAATTTGTGAATTTAACACCATCGTACACAGTCACACCTTTTCCATCGGTACCAAACCAAACTTTTCCATTTTTATCAGTGAATACTGTATAAATGAAATTGGTACCTAAACCATTTTCTTCAGTATAATTTTTAAATGTAGGAACTGCAAAAGGGTCTGAAGAATTTATTTCGCATGAACTCACTCCACCTAATGTAGCAAACCATATCCTGTCCTCATTACCCGTTATAGACAAAATATTATTGTTAACAAGGCCATGATTTTCAGTAAATCGTCTCGACAACCCTGTTACCGGATCATACCGCACTACACCTTCATCAAAAAATCCGATCCACAACATTCCTGATGCATCTTCATACATACAAATAATTTTACTGTTTTTCTTTACAGGCAATTTTACCGGACCTGAGATGACCTTACTACCCATCCCCGTGAAAGGTTGAAAGCTGAATAGCCCTTTATCATTACTAAACCACACAACTCCATCAAATGATGCGAGTATTGAATGTATGTTCCCGCTAAACAATGAATCAGTAAAATTCAAAAATTCAATATTCTCTCCCGGTGTATAAAATACTTCATGACCATCGGTGACCCAAACATTATCATACATATCATGTAGCTGAAACTTGAGATCATGTAATTCATTATTATTAGGGTTGATCAACCTCAATCTCTTGTAACCTGCAAACTCAAAATCAACTATACCTTTGGGTGTGGCCGACCAAATTTCATTGTCCAGCTGAATGATACTATTAACAGGTCCGTAGTCCCATGACTTAAGCTGTTCAGGAGTTTCAAAAGATCTTTCTTTGGGGTTGAACAAGGTAATTCCATACTCCTGCAATCCCAGCCACAACTTTCCGTTTTTTCTGGGCTTTATCACCCTAACAATATTATCAGGCAAACCATCACGTGTAGTTACTGATGTACAACTAACCTCACCTTCAAACTTCAGGCACTGTAATCCGCCATCACTTCCTACCCATAAACAACCTGATGAATCAAGATAACTGCAATATATGTAGTCGTCAGGAAGAATATTTCCGGTATAATACCTCTTAAATGATTTTCCGTATAAATGATATACACCGGCACCGTATGTAGTCACATAAATTCCATTTGAGTTACCTGTGATGCTGCTGACAGCGTATTTACCATCAATCGTATCAGGTTGCAGGATCAAATTCCAGTGAGAACCCCTGATCTCCCACACCCGTCCATCTGACAATCCAACCAGAAAAGCATTCTCATCAAGGTTCCACATGGCAGTTATAGCTGCGTTTGAGATAGAATCACTAAAAGGGTGTTTGGCGAAATCCAACCCGTTATATCTTATCAAACCATTGTCAGAACCTATCCAGATATATCCTTGCATATCCTGATGCAGGCATTGCACATTTGATTTGCGGCTATACCTTTCAAAGTTCAACGATTTAAAAACCGGCACCTGACCATAAACATCATGAGTGGAAAAAGCCAACCACAAAATGCAAATGAACAATCTGCCTTTAACTATACGCATCAATTGAGTTTTAATTGGCTTGTCACTGATATTGCAATTGTGTTTGCGATCTTTTGATTCACGATCTTGGGAACTTTTATATCAAAGTCCTCCAGTTCAATTTCAAATGAACACTCAGCACTTATTTTTTCAGCCTTCACTTCCAGTCTGCAGGGAATAATCATCTCGTTTCGAACCCCATGCAGCTCCAAAAATCCCTTTGCTCTTACATCATAAACACCATCCTTAAAAAAATCAACAAATTCAATGATCTTGCCTTTGAATATGGCATTGGGAAAACGCTCAGATTCTACATAATTTTCATTAAAATGTTCTTTCTGTAGCTGACTGTTAAATCCATCGAAACTGTTTACTGGTATGGTAAACGCGAAAGTATTGCTACCTGTGTTTATCACCCCTTTCAGCTTCTCGCTTTTTGCAGAAATGATCTCAAGCGGAGCTTCAGAAACAAAACTCACCTCTCCGGCTGTTATTTTATACAATGCGACATTTTGCGAAATCGCAAGTTTGGTAAAAGTTATACAAAGGGTTAACAGCAACCAAATCTTATTCATGGTTACAATGTTTTTATACCGTTCAATTTACACAACCATCCCAAATGACCACCATGAGAACCTTCATGCCGGATAGCATGCACCACGACATCGCGTACCGAAGAACTTCCGAAAAGGTCAAAACCTGTAGTATTGGGGGCCTTCAGCTGCTCATCGGTAAGTGATCGCACATGTGTCAAAGACAACTCATGCACATTTCCAAGTGTTTGCATAACCTCATCCAATTGTGGTGCGTGTTCTTTGTCATAAGGCTGAGCACCCATGCCAAACTGTCTGGCCCATGGTATCTTCACATGCTCAGCACCGGTAGACCGCAATAACAGCCAATTCTCAGTAACTGCCAGATGCGCCATGATCCAAAAAGCACTGTTCAGTGCCACATCACCTGCATTAAAAACCCTGTGAAGGTCAGTATCTTTCAGTTTAGAAAAATAATAGTTGGTCATGCCTCGTGTACTGTCCATCACCGATGCTAAGATCTCGCCTTCCGTCATATTCTTTTTTTGTCCAAAATACAAAATACCCTGATTTAGTGTTGTGGGGGCACCTCCCCGCCGGCGTATGCCATGCGGGGCCGGGCTTTCGCCTCAACTCCTCGCACCCAATGGTGCTGCGGGGTACCGCCTCAATCCCTGGTGCGGTAATAATCTTCAACTCACCAGATCATATTATTAAGGGTATACTTCCAGCATAACTCTTCATCAAACTATTCCATGTCTCAGAAGAAATCAATTGAATTGCTCAACTAAACATATACAAGTACAATAACAAAAGGTCATCCTTCTATATCCGGCTCATATATGTTAAATGAACGTTTGATCAATGAAACAATTGATGTGGCGATGAGTGCACCCAGAAAAGCAAGAAAAATATCTTTTTGTGCATCCCAAATATCTCCCTGGGTGCCTAAGTAAGCTGCTCCCTGCTCTTTGAAGAACACATCGGCCACAGCCCACTCTATCAATTCATAAAAAGCACCCATACTCAACGCCACCTCAATGGGTAAGGCCCACGAAAGCCATCGTGGCAGTTTAACCCATATCAAAAATACTTCCCTTAAAGGATACGCTAATAAAAACCCAAAACTGAAATGCACGATCCTGTCATAATGATTCCGTGAAGTATCAAAAACTTCCATCAGCCAGTAGCCAAAAGGATTTTCGGCATAGGTGTACTTTGATCCATAAACATGCAAACACATATATATACAGATCAATAAATAACTGAGGTCGCTGAACTGATATTTACGGTAAGTAGCAAAAAGGATAACAGAGAAAATGATCACCAGGATATTCTCAAGCAACCAGTTATTGATATCCGACGTGCCGGTGAGGGTGCTGACCCATATTGCAATAAAAATGGTCAGACATCCTATAAGCCAATAATTTTTAAGGAACGGTGTTCTGTCCTTTGAAATGGCCAGTGTAAATCTAGAAAGCTGCATACCTTATGATATTGAGCCTTAAAGTATCATTTATTTTTTGGAAAGGTAAATGACCCCTCCAAAAACAATGTTGTACTGTGTAAAAAAGAACGACTGGCTGCCCTTATCACTAGTTGAGTTGGTAATCCTTATGTTGGGCATATTGATATACCCTCCCTTAAGTTCACTTTGAATAAAAAAATGATCGAACAGGGTAATGTTCAAACCTGCTACAATACTGGCTCCATATCCTGAGAAGTGAAACACATCATTACGCTCCATCTGAAGTAATGTACAATTGGTTCGAGGGTACATGAATCCTATGCCTACACCTTCCACGAGATTCACACTCACTTTTTCTCTTTCATATAATTTATCAAACCTGCGCACTTCTGTGTTCACATAGTTCAAACCATCAGTATGTTCAAACAAAAGAAATTCACGACTCAGCTCTATCTCGTCCTGATCATAAGTACCGTTGTATGGTGTTTCTGTTTCAGAAATACTTCCTGTTATAGTGGTCACCTGATCTTCATTGATTACATACTTCATATGATCGGTACCAATGCTAATACTCCAAGCATTACTGAAGAAATAACCAACTCTGAAATTATATTGGGGAATGGTAAAGGTGGCGGGATTAAAATAAACACCGGCATCAAAAGGATATGGCTTATCATGAGCTTTCACATTATCAAGTGTGAAGTTATAGTTAGCACCTTTAAATGTTATATCTGAAGAAGTATATGACGACCGGTTATACCCCCAATAAAAATAAAAGCTTCCCTTTCGAGTTCGTTTTGATACAGGAATTGTATCCTGACCCATCATTAGCTGGGGAATGATAGCTGTACAGAAAATGATCAAAAATATTCTCACTTGAAATTAATTAACAGAATGCTTCTCAACTATTTATTTGACTGAATAAATACTCTTTTTTTGATTCATGCACCAAGATCAAAACCTCACCTTCCTCCCCTGTGTTGCAAGGCTCCAAGGTTGTGCCTGAAGTACATTTATAAAACTGGTACCCGGCATTACACATCAGCGTATATACATCAGTTGTAGCTGCATTGAACCGGTTTAATGTACTGTTCAGTAATTCAATGAAAATAACCGGCCTGCATGCTTCAAACATTTTCATTCCGCCTTGCAAGATCTTGTACTCAAATCCTTCAGCATCAATCTTCATCAATCCTATATCACTACCGTTAAGTTGCGCTGAATAAAAGTTTTCCAGTGTATCCATTGCCACCGAAGCGGAAGAAATTGCCCCGGATTCTTTAACAAAGTTCATCCCTGAATTCATAGTGTCAGGCTGTTGCATTTCAACACTTCCTTTGCTGTTACCCAATGCCATATTATAAGCTGTAACTTTATAGCGGTTGCGCTTTATATTTTCAGAAAGGTTATTGAAGGTTTTTGGTGTAGGTTCAACAGCAGTGATCACTGCATTATTATTCACTGATCCGGCTAGCAGCGAGTAATACCCCACATGTGCTCCTATGTCTAAAATATTCATTTGACCTTTGGCAAGCTTCTGCCAAAGAATTATCTCTTTGCTTTCGTATTTATAGTCGCCAAAGAGGTAGATCACCAGTTGCACCCAATCAGACAGATCGAGGTGCATTTCAAAGCCGTTACGGTGAGTGAATTTTACTTTTTCTTTTGGGTAAATTCCTCTTTTAACCAGAAACAATGCTATGGGCACTCTGCCTAACGGAAGCAAACGGATTAAGCTGAATAGTATTAGGATCACCTGGGGCAGAGTAGTTAAAAGTGGGACAAAGGTAGTTTTCTTAATTTATATGACCAGCCCTCCACCATTTAGGCATTCCAGAACATCCTGTGAAAGATCCACACGAATACATTGATGAAAAACCCCGTATCCAGCCCAATGACAGGTCGGGTGATAAGTGGGAAAAACCGTGGTTTTATAGGAGTATCGCCCCTTCCAAATTTCTGTGCAACTGGCGGATTATTCTGCAGATACTTATCAAACAATGCCGACTGGAACATTCCGTTCACTGTTCCCTAAGTTATATCTGTAACAACTGCCAATACCAGCATGGTACCACCTGAGTTTCTGGCTATAACAAGGGTAGTGAAGATCATAGCAAGCAGCCACAGAATAGGTTCTATCTTACCGGTATAACCTACTATTCCCAGCCAACCTATCACAATTCCAAATGCTGAAAGCATGAGTATTAGTTGCCAGTCGGTGCCCGATCGCAGTTCCATACACATATAAATATAATTTAATATGGAAGTATTTGCCAATCAAATCATTTGTCAGTAAAAAACAAATGGTAAAGGTGTTTCAGTATCGGATGAAATGTATTAATTTCGCCCCCGGAGAGATGGCAGAGTGGTCGATTGCGGCGGTCTTGAAAACCGTTGAACAGCGATGTTCCGGGGGTTCGAATCCCTCTCTCTCCGCAAAAGCAGATTGCCCCAACAGGGGCAATTTTCATTTTGGAGCGACGTAAACTTGTTTGCGTGAGCGAAGAAAATAAAAATTGCAACGGCACGTAGTGCCGGCAATCTGCGGATTGTAGGAACCCTTCCCTGGGATCAGCGAGCGCAGCGAGGTGATCAGTTCATCCAAGGCAAAAGGGTAATGAGATAATGGGAAAATGTGCTAATGGGTTAATGAGGGGATGAATTTCCGCAATGGCAAAAGGATAATGTGCTAATGAATTAATGGGTTAATTGGATCAATTGGCAGATTTTACTTTTCGATCCACAATCAGCAATCAACATTCATCATTCATCTACCAATCGGCCACAGCGGATCAAACACATATCTCTTCAAGCTCACTCCACTCCATGCTCCCTACCCGCAAACCCAGACCCGATAGAAGCGTTTTTCATGCACACAATTCTCAAGCTAGTTAAAATGCAAATGCATGAAAAGTAGCGGATAGCGGGCCTGCCGCTGCCCAAAGCCCCAACGGATGCGCTGCCTGACCAAAATTCTACACGATTATGTGTTCCTATTATTGCACTATTCAGACCTTTTGAATCATCCAGTTGGCCAATTTTCAGTATTTTTACATAAACACCCTTTACACTATGAAGAATTTAGTTTTTACCCTCTTGGTTGCCCTGGCGATACCCTTTGTAGCAGAATCCAAATCGTTAAAGGCAAGATCATCATATAAAACTTTTTATGCTCCTGAAACCGGATCATACATGGAAGCTTACTTGAGTGTGAGCGGTTCATCAGTCATATTCAAAGCATCGGATAACGGAAAGTTCACAGGTGCCATAGAAGTATCTTATTCGTTCAGCAACAGCTCGGGAGTGGTTTACACCGATAAATATAATTTGCTGAGTCCTGAGATCACCGACACCACGCAGGTAGCCTTTAACTTTCTGGACCAGAAACGTGTACAGCTTGCAAACGGAAAATACGAGATGGAGCTTACCATAAAAGACAATAATGATCCGGAAGCTCAACCTTATACACTTAAGCAACCTGTAGTACTTGAATACTATAATAACATAGCCGCCATAAGTGATATTGAACTGGTGGACACATTTACCGCATCTGAAGATGATTCACATCCGTTATACAAGAATGGTTTTATCGTGATTCCCTTTGCCAATAATTATTACCCGCCATCGATGGCCACGCTGCGGTTTTATGCAGAAATATATAATACCACTAAGATCCTTGGCGATAACCAGCCTTATCTGATATCCTATTTCATCAGAACTTATGAATCGAAGCGTGTATTGAGTGAATTCTCTGCATTTAAGAAACAGAATTCACAGCCCGTGAGCATTCTGATGGGCGAGTTTCCTATCACTGCTCTTCCGTCAGGTAACTATGAGCTTGTGGTTGAGATCAAAAACCGCGACAATGAATTTATTGCCGGTAAAGAAGTATTCTTTCAACGAAGTAATACCATATTTGCTGCAGAAGATGTGGAACTGAACAACAGAAGTATTGATGGAACCTTTGTGGCAAATATTACCGACAAAGACTCACTGATTGGGTATATACGTTCTACAAGACCTATATCAAACCAACTTGAGGTTACCTTTTTGAATAATCAGTTAAAACTGGCTGATGAGGTCTTAATGCAAAGGTACTTGTATGATTTCTGGTCGAAGCGCAACCCACTGGATCCAGAAAAAGCCTTTACAGATTACAGAAATGAGGTGGCAAAAGTTAACAATGAGTTCAGCACTCATATAACACCAGGCTATGATTCGGAAAGAGGTCGTGTGTATCTTCAGTACGGCGCACCCAACACCATCAGCAAAAATTATAATGAACCGAGTGCTTATCCGTATGAGGTATGGCACTATTATAAAATAGGTTCACAAAGTAACCGTAAGTTCGTTTTTTACAACCCTGATCTGGTATCCAATGAATTTGAGCTGTTGCATTCTGACGCTCAGGGTGAGATGTATGACTACCAGTGGCAGAACAAACTGCATTCACGTGACACTCAAACCAGGGATATAGACTCGGAAGGCCTCAATCAGGACGACTATTTTGGCAATCATTCCAAGGATATGTTTGAAAATCCCCGGTGATCACTACTAACACCCTTACCAAACGCCTTATTGCGTGAACACTAAATAATTTGTTTTTTATTCCCAGATTCAGATGTTCGGGTTATATTTATCCGGTTATTGATTCATTTTATATTTTGCTTTGAAAGTCACGGTTGTTATACTTAATTGGAATGGGAAAGAACTGCTGGAACGATTCATACCCGGGATCATTTCAAAGAGTGGTAACGGTGCCCGCATTGTAGTTGCCGACAACGATTCAACTGACGACTCAATTCCTTTTATACAACAAAACTTCCCATCAGTTAACATCATCAAGCTGGATAAAAACCTTGGGTATGCCGGTGGATATAACAAAGCTCTGATGGAGATGGATTCAGATATTTTTGTTTTATTGAATTCCGATGTTGAAGTAACAGAAAACTGGATAACACCTGTTGTGGATCACATGAAACAAAATAATGATGTGGCTATATGCCAACCCAAACTTCTGTGGTATCATGAGAGAGATAAGTTTGAATATGCAGGTGCATCAGGTGGTTTCATAGACAAACTGGGATATCCATTTTGCAGGGGTCGCATGTTTAACACACTAGAAGTAGATAAGGGACAGTATAATAATGTTCAGGACATATTTTGGGCATCGGGAGCATGCATGTTCATTAGAAGCAAAGTATTTAAAGAGCTTGGAGGTTTTGATGATACCTTCTTTGCACATATGGAAGAGATTGACCTTTGCTGGAGAGCTCAGCTAAAAGGCCACAAGGTTGCTGTAGTTCCTTCTTCCGTAGTGTATCATATGGGAGGTGCCACACTCAACAAGATAAATCCCCGCAAGACCTACCTGAATTTCAGGAACAACCTGTCTATGTTATACAAGAACTTGCCTGCCGGCAGGCTGTTACCGGTAATTTTCAGCAGACTTATTCTTGACGGGATAGCAGGAATTAAATTTATTGCAGAAGGTGATATTAAAGATTGCCTTGCGGTTATAAAAGCACATTTTCACTTTTACGGAAGAATATTCTCCGGAAGGTTAAAACGCACTAAAGGGATTTCAGCATTGCCAGACACCGTTTACAGAAAATGTGTGTTATGGGAGTACTTTGCAAAAGGCTCAAAAAAATATTCAGACCTTAAAATGGATGATATCAAATGAAAATTATATGTGTTGGCAGAAATTATAGTGAGCATGCACGTGAATTAAACAATCCCGTGAATGAAACTCCTGTAATATTCATGAAACCCGATTCATCGATCCTGGATCGCAGGTTACCATTCTTTTTACCCGACTTTTCAAACGACATACATTACGAGGCTGAACTGGTGATCAAGATAAACAGGCTGGGCAAGCATATTGATGAAAAATTTGCACATAAGTATTATGATGAACTTACTCTTGGTATTGATTTTACAGCAAGGGACAAACAATCAGAATTAAAATCGAAAGGACTTCCTTGGGAACTGGCAAAAGGATTTGACGGCAGTGCAGTTGTGGGGGATTTTATTCCTTTCAATGAGCTGAGTAACTCTGAAGAGATATTGTTCTCACTCAAAAAGAACGGGGAAACTGTGCAGAACGGCAATAGCAGAGATATGATCTTTTCTATAGATTATATTATTTCATACGTCTCTATGTATTTCACACTTAAAAAGGGTGATCTGATCTTTACAGGTACACCGGCCGGGGTGGGCAAAGTGGCAAAGGATGATGCACTCGAAGGGTTCATAGGCGATAAAAGCCTTTTGAAAGTCAAAATCAAGTGATTTACAACCAGTTCGGTGATTTTTACGTCACTATATTACTCCTTTAATTACTATTTTTAGGCTTTGTATGCTGATCTGCGGACATATTGCTAATGGATGGCGTAACTACGCCCTTTTGACGCTATTCTTTTTTTCTTTTTTGGGGAATGCATCCGCTACTCATATTGTCGGTGGTGAGCTATACTATAAATATTTGGGTAACGACCTTTATCAGATCCGGCTAACGGTATACAGAGACTGTTGGAACGGGGTACCTCCTTTCGACAACCCTGCCTCCGTTGGGGTATTTGATGCCAACAATGTTTTATTGCAACAACTATTATTGTTTGTTAACGATTCTGCAACTGTACCTCCTACTATCAACTCTCCCTGTTTTATTCCACCAGTTGATGTTTGTTACAGGGTGGCAAATTATTATACCACAGTAAACTTACCTCCACGACCGGGGGGGTACCAACTAGCATATCAACGTTGCTGCAGAAACCAAACCATACTCAATATAATCAGTCCGTTATCAACCGGCGCTACTTTTTATGCCAACATACCCGGCTCACCATCAGATAATAGCAACCCCGTTTTTACTCAGTTGCCGCCACCTTTTATTTGTGCAGGAGTAGATTTCATTTTTGATCACAGCGCCACGGATAATGAAGGCGACTCATTGGTGTACGAATTATGTGTTCCGTTCGACGGAGCTAATCAAAACATACCGCAACCTCAGCCACCCTTTAACCCTCCGTATGGAAATATCCTTTGGCAACCTCCTTTCAATATCAATAATTTGCTTGGTGGAACACCCATGGTCATTGACCCGCAAACAGGTTTGCTTACTGCAACTCCCAACACCATTGGTCAGTTTGTTATTGGCATTTGTGTGAATGAATACCGTAATGGTGTGTTATTGAGTAAATCGAGAAGAGATTATCAGATAAACGTAGTTGCATGTCCCACACTGGTGGTTGCGGCTTTGCAAACTCCGGTATTAACATGTGGCAGTAACACGGTACAGTTTATTAATAACAGTTTTGGTGCAGGATCATATTCATGGAATTTTGGTGACCCAACCACTACTTCCGACACATCGGTATCAAAAAATCCATCCTATACTTATCCCGATACTGGAACTTATGCTGTAACACTCATTGCATATTCCGGTTTTAATCCCGGATGTGCCGACACTACAATTGGAGAGGTAACTATTCTCCCTGACTATGTTCCTGTATTCACCTATTCGCTTCAACCCTGTTCTTACATTGTGGCATTTGATGACACATCCAATCTTGATTCCGGCCCTACTTCACAATGGTTGTGGAATTTCGGTGATGGCACTACCGATACTATACGTGATCCTGTGCATACCTTCCCGGGGCCGGGCACCTATACTGTAATATTACAGGCACAGTCGGATCGCGGTTGTAAGAAAACTGTCACACAAACCCTTACCATTCAGCCACAGATAACAGCCAATGCAAGTGCACAAAAACCTGTGAGCTGTATTAACGATTGTGATGCAACTGCAACTGTGAATGTAGTGAATGCCACTCCTCCCCTCATATATTCATGGGATGATCCCGGCAGTCAGAACACCCAAGCTGCCGTGAATCTTTGTGCTGGAACCTATACAGTAACCGTTACTGATAGCAATGGCTGTAGTACAAACGCAACAGTAACCATTAACAATCCCGACTCACTGCTTTCAACAGTTTCATCAACCGATGCATATTGCAATGGCTTGTGTATAGGAACTGCAACAGTATCTGCTACAGGAGGATCAGGTAATTACACCTATCAATGGTCAGATCCACAATCGCAAAGCACCTCCACGGCCACTCAGTTATGTCCGGGTAATTATTCAGTGATCATAACAGACGCCAATGGCTGCACTACCACTGAAAATGTGCAGGTACTGTTCTCAACCTTTGTTCCACCGCTGGTTGCTACAGCTAATCCTTCCACTATTTATGTTGGACAAACTGTGGCGCTCAATGCCACTCAGAACAACTCATACAACTATGTGTGGGATCCACCGGACTACCTCACTTCCACCACCATCTACAATCCGCAGGCGGCCCCTATAAATAATATAACCTATGTGGTTACTATAACAGACCCAAACGGGTGCGCTAATATAGATACCGTTACTATAACGGTAAAAGAAGTTTTGTGCGAAGAGCCGGAGATATTCATACCGAATGCGTTTACTCCAGACGGTGACCTCAAGAATGATGTTGTATATGTCAGAGGAAATACCATTAAGAAATTGACATTTAGAATTTACGACCGGTGGGGAGAAAAAGTATTTGAAACCAATGATCCTTCAATTGGATGGGATGGCACCTATAAAGGAGAAAAAGCAAACCCCGCAGTGTATGTATATTATGTTGAGGCCATTTGCTTCGACGACCAGAAGTTTTACAAACAAGGGAACATTACTTTGATTAGATAAACATTGAAAAGTAAGATCAAATATTGTTTTTCGCCTATCCCGTTCATGGGTATGGTTCTCTTTATGCTGATCAGTGCTCCTGTTTTTTCACAGGATATACACTTCAGTCAGTTTCAATCGAGTCCACTTAATCTTAATCCCGCACGAACCGGACTATTTGACGGCGATATACGCTTTGTGGGCAACTACAGAAACCAATGGAAATCGGTTAGTGAACCTTATCGCACTTTTTCATTTTCCGGCGACATGAAACTCAATTCTATTTCCGGTCCTTTAAATGGTTTTGGCACCGGATTGGTAGTTTTTCATGATAAAGCAGGTGATTCTGAACTGAGCACATTGAATATAGCACTGAGTTTTTCATGGACCCGGATGCTTGATGGAGCTGACGGCCGACATGCCATCACATTAGGCACACAGATAGGATTTTATAATCGTTCAATAAATTTCAGCAAGTTAACCTTTGATGAGCAGTTCAATGGCGACATCTTTGATCCGAATTATGCAAACACCGAATCATTTGATGGCGACAACCATAGCTATCCCGACCTTTCACTGGGGGCTGTATACACTTTTAAGATATCAGACAACACTTACCTGGGTGCTGGTGCAGGACTTCAACATTTAAACAGACCTGATGATAGTTTTTTTGGTGAGAGTGTAAAGGTTCCGGTTCGCTTGCAGGCGGATATTAAATTAGATGCCAAACTATCTGAAAAAATTGACATCATACCTACCCTGCTCTATCAGGATCAGTCATCATTCAATGAATTGGTGGCAGGTGCATCGTTACGGTTTCACCTGAACAACAAACCCGGTAAGTTGTATAACTTTTATGCAGGTGGATTTGTACGTACTAAGGATGCGATCATATTAAGTGCAGGGTTAGATTACAATTACCTGAATGTCGGATTCTCATATGATATCAACACATCCGATCTTGACCGGGCCAGTGATGGTAAAGGCGGACCCGAGATCTCACTTATTTATATCATAAAAAAAGTAAAACCATTAAATACAAAACCCCCTTGCCCTGTATATTGATCTGATGAATAAACTTTTCAATCTTCTTTTTACGTTCATATTCACTTTGTTGCTGGGCACCACCTGTGTAAAAGCACAAACTTATCGTTCATGGGTGAATGCCGGAGATCATGCTATGGCCACTGGCAGATATGCTGAAGCTGTGGATTATTATTCCAAGGCAATGGAATTTGAGGTGGAAGATGTGCGGTTATATTACAATATGGCTCAGGTGAACCGCTTATATAATGATTATGAGAAAGCAGCAGCCTGGTATTTGAAAACATATTCGGACGACAAGGAAGGAAGCTTTGAATTAACACCCTATTACATAGCAGATATGAAAATGTATCTGGGTCAATATGATGAAGCCGTTAAATTTTATAATATCTATCTGAGCAGTCATGGAGCTGACTCTTCATACTTTACCGTTAAGTCAAAAACTACGGTTAATGCAATAGAGGAATCCAAAAGTATTGCTTCATCCGATCAAAAAAATGTTGAAGTTGAAAACGCCGGCAACCGCATTAACTCTACATACAGCGATTTTGGAGGCATCACATTAGGTGATTCCATCCTGTATTATTCATCTCTGCGATTTAAATATGAAGATCGTGAGGATAAAAAAGCTGATACCAAATATGTGAGCAGAATTTTAAGATCAAAAGAAAAGGAAAAGAGTTTTGAAATTCCTGAACCACTTTTCATGCTTATCAATGAGCCTTCTGTACACAACTGCAATATTGCCATTAGTAAAGATCATCAGATCATGGTTTTTACCCGTTGCGACTATAAGGCAGATTTTACATTACGCTGCGACCTGTTTATTTCAAAGTATCAGGATGGAAAATGGACTAAACCCACTCCATTTCCTGCTGAGGTGAATGATAAGGATTACACCAACACTCATCCTGCAATTGAAGCCATTGGAGCCGAAGGCTGGAATATATATTTCACATCTGACAAACCGGGTGGGTTCGGTAATCTTGATCTTTACAAAGTAAAGATCGATGCCAATCTTAATTTTTCAGTGGTTGAAAACCTCGGGGAGCCAATCAACACATTCGATGATGAGCTTTCGCCATTTTATGATTCTGAAAGAGATGTACTTTATTTCAGCAGTAACGGTTTAACCGGAATGGGCGGATATGATATCTTCTCATCAACTAATATCAACGGTACATTTCAGCGACCGGTAAATATGGGTCCACCTTATAACTCATCAGTGAACGACCTTTATTTCACCCTGGGTAGTGACAGCACGTATGGTACACTTACATCTAACCGCATCGGGTCATATTATATACGATCTAAAACCTGTTGTTATGATATCTGGCTGCACAAGCAAACTTTTGAAGAGCCGGTATTAGCGGTTGATTCATCGTTGCAGCAAGGCGGAGGTATAGCGGCAGGTGTTGAAAATTCAGGCGATCCGATAGTACGGGCCACTTATGATGATCTTTTACCATTGATCTTATACTTTGAGAACGACCAGCCTAACCCAAAGAGTATGGCTACTACAACTCAAATAAAGTATGACGACCTGTATAAAACCTATATTGCTAATTATCAAGATTATATGAGTGGCCACACCGACGGCTTATCGGGTGAGGATTACAAATTGGCTGCCACATCCATTGAATCATTTTTCAATAAAAAAGTGAAAGCTTCATACAAAAGGCTGGAAATATTCAGCAATAAAGTCCTCGAAGCTTTACAACAAAATGCTGTTATTAAAATTACGGTAAGAGGCCAGGCAAGCCCCCTCGCCGATACTAAATACAACGTAAATTTGTCGAAAAGAAGGGTTGCCAGTCTTGTTAATTATTTGATGGCATTCAATGATGAGGCCTTACAGCCATATTTTAACACTAAAGCCCTGATAATTGAAGAAGTAGCGGCAGGGGAATCGTTATCTGCCAAAACAGTGAGCGATAATTTAAATGATAAGAGAAATTCGGTTTATAGCCCTGAGGCCTCGCAGGAAAGGCTGATTGAAGTTATAGATATCAAAATTGATGTACCTGAACAAGAAGACGAATAACTGTTTTACCTTTTGCTATGCAATGCTGCATAGATCTGTTTTTGTCTCCTTTATATTTCTTCTCATTTCATCAAACAATTCAGCAGGGCAATCACTCATTCAAAACGGTGGCTTTGAACAACTATCCTCCTGCCCTTCCGCTCCAGGAGATATCAATCTTTCAATACCCTGGAATGCTGCAGGTGGTAGTTCAGACCTCTTTGCCTTTTGTTATGTTAATCCAGGTTCACCCGGATGCAATGATGTAGGAGTACCAATAAATTTTGCAGGTAATGCACAGGCTCATTCCGGAAGCTGCTATGCGGGTATCATCTCATACCGTTCAACATCGGTCTCCAGATCTTATCTTCAAATACCTATATCTCAAACCCTAACCAAAGATTCTTTATATAGGGTCAATGCATGGATCAGGCGTTCATCAGGCTCAAAGTTTGCAACCAACAGTCTGGGATTTGCATTCAGCACTGCTCCTTTGAACCAATCCGGTAGCAGCCCTATTCTTGTACCTCCTCAGCTTGAAATAACTCAAGTACTAGCCGATACATCAAACTGGTTCCTATATGAAGATTATTATGTTGCTACAGGTATAGAATCTTATTTGACCATAGGAAATTTCAGGGATGATCCATCCACAAACTTTGTAAACTTCGGAGTTGCTCCCAACAATTGTGTAACCATGAACGAACTGGCTTATTATTATGTAGATGATATCAGCCTACAAAAGGTAACCGAATCACTTTCAATATCGGGAGATACTTTACTGTGCACCGGAGAAAGCACAACACTTATTGGTTTCTCAACTACGCAGGGATACTGGTCAACACAGGCATTACCAACTGATACTTTGGCGAATGGAAACAATGTACTATCAATTACCCCAGCTAATACTACGGCGTACTTATGGCACGGATTGGGCAACACCATCCCGGTAACGGTATATGTAAACCCACCTCCTTCATTTTCATTGGGTGCCGATACAACAGTTTGTTCTAATGATACAATTCCTTTGTCGGTAAATCTTGCAGGAGTAAATTACCTGTGGTCAACCGGATCAACAGCATCTTCAATTGATGCTACAGCTCCCGGTATTTACATTTTAACCGTTTCACTCAAAGGATGTGAAGTTCGGGATACAATTACTATCAGTGACAAACCTGTCCCACCAATAGTACTGAACCAAGACACCACTGTGTGTAAAGGTGTGAAGGAGGTTACACTCGATGCAGGTATAGCTAGTACATATTTATGGTATCCGGGAGGTGAGTCCACTCAGCTCATTACAGTTACTGATCCCGGTATTTATTCTGTTCAAACAGTGTTAGCTAATGGCTGCGACAATTCAGCCTCGGTAAGAATTGCCGAATTATGTGAGGACCTCCTCTTTGTTCCGGGGGCCTTCACCCCCAACGGTGATGGCAAGAATGATGTCTTTTATGCACAAGGAACCGGCATATTCGATCTTAACATTGCCATATTCAACAGATGGGGCCAGCAGGTCTTTGAATCATCCGCCATCACAGTCCCATGGGATGGCACCTTTAATGGAAAGGACTGTCCATCAGGAAATTACAGTTATATTATTAAGTATACCGGAAATGGTCCTGGAAATAAGCCTAAGCCGAAAACCACATACGGCACTTTTATCCTTTTCCGCTAATAACAAATAAGCATAGGGATGTTGAAATCCTTTTAGATCCCTGAATAAACAAGTTTGGAAATGGACTAATTTTGGGTGGTAATAATGTTATATTTAAAACTATCAGCGAATCAACACATAATAAGGACGATAATTTCAGCGGAGGAGATCTGGTAAAGAATCTGGTTGAAACTGCCATTGCTATAAGGGATACCGAACCGGGGCAATCTGAAGAAGTATTAACCAAGGCATTGAATCTTGCCAGGAATATCCCTGATGACAGAAGTATAGCTATTTGCCTGAGTGAACTAGCCGTACATCTGATCTCTCGTAACGACATCAAAGGTGGTTTGGCATTTTATGATGAAGCTGCCTGTATTTTTGAACAAATTGAAAAGCTTGAAGATGCTGTTAGTTGTTACCGTAAGCTTAGTGAGATCCAGTCAGGGATCAGCAATTTCAAGGATGCACTTGACACTGAATTAAAGGCGCTCCGTTTGATCAAGATATACAATGATCCACTTCAGGAAGCGAATGGTCAGAACAGGATCGGAGAAATCCTTAAAAACATTGGAGATTATAAAAAGGCAATAAGCCATCATGAAATGGCGCTGGAAATTACCGGCGAGGTTGGAGATAAATCTCTCATGTCGGCCACATGCTTTTACATTGGTAACTGTTACAACTGGGTGAATGAGTTGGATATGGCTTACAACTACCTTGACAGGGCCCTTACCATTGCCGAAGATCTTAAAGATAAATCGTTGCAGGTAAAACCTACAGGTAGTTTGGCGATACTGTACACCAAGCTAAGAGAATATGATAAAGCCCTCGATTATTTTTTCAGAGCCATAGAGTTAGCCAATGCTCTTGGCAATAAATTATTGAAGGCTGACCTGCTCCAACATCTTGGAAAGTTACATCTGGAAACCAGAAAATATGAAGATGCATTGTCGGTTTTAGATGAATCACTCAACATAGTAAATGAAGAAGAGGTAAAAGCTCCGTTGGGTCAGATCTATATGCTGCTGGCGGAGGTTTATGAAAAAAAGGGCGACTTCAGAGAAGCTTTGAATTATTATAAAAAGTTCATGGTCATTTCCGGCGATGTGGTAAATGAAGAGGTTGCATTAAAATCAAAAGGTCTGCAATTGAAGTATGATTTTGAAGAGCTGAGAAAAGAAAAAGATCTTGCAGAACGAACAGTAAGGTTAAAAGATGAGTTTATCGCTAACCTTA
This sequence comes from Bacteroidota bacterium, assembly GCA_024643795.1. Classification (GTDB taxonomy): domain Bacteria; phylum Bacteroidota; class Bacteroidia; order AKYH767-A; family OLB10; genus JAHEMF01. The sequence goes on from JAHEMF010000110.1 coordinate 65,937, forward strand.
GTCATGAGATCCGTACACCGCTCAACGGTGTATTGGGTATGGCCGGACTGCTTGGTGACACCAAACCTACTCCGGAACAACTGGAATATATAAATACCATAAAGCTATCGGCTAATAATCTCATTGGTATAATCAATGACCTGTTAGAGTTTTCAAATATTCAGGCCGGACGTGTTGTTTTTGAAAAGAAAGAATTTAATCTTAAAGATTCTATTGTTGGCGTACTGCAGATGTATAAGGTAAAAGCAGACGAAAAGAATATCAGACTTGAGCACAACATTCAAAACAATTTACCGGATACTATTATTGGTGATTCAACCCGCTTGAATCAGATCTTGTTGAATCTGGTGAACAATAGTGTGAAATTCACCGAAAGCGGTAGTATTAAAATACATGTCAGTTTAGTATCTACTGAAGGTCTTGATATCAAATTATTATTTGAAGTTACTGATACCGGTGTAGGGATTCCTCAGGACAAACTTGACTCTATCTTTGAAAGCTTTACCCAGGTTTCCGATGATACCAGTAAATTATATGGTGGTACCGGACTTGGACTTGCAATTGTAAAACAACTTACCGAGTTACAAAAGGGTTCGATAAGTGTGGTAAGTGCATCCGGAAAGGGCAGCTCATTTAAGGTTGAGCTTCCGTTCCGACTAAAAGAACCTGTTAAAACGCCCTCAGGAGGTAGAAAGGGAGCTGGTGTTCCGGCGCGAGACCTTACCGGTGTTTCTGTTTTGTTAGTTGAAGATAACAAGGTTAACCAGTTTCTTGCCCAGAAGTTGCTTTCAAAAATGGGATTCAATGTTGAACTGGCAAGCAGCGGAAAGGAAGCACTTCAGTTTCTGAACAATGGAAATACTTGTGATGTGATACTTATGGATGTTCAGATGCCAGAGATGACAGGTTATGAACTAACAAAAAACATACGATCTCTTCACAACAAGAGCATAAGCAGCATCCCTATAATAGCCTTGACCGCCTATGCATCTGCCAATGAAAAAGAAAAAGCTAGGTTGGCCGGGATGGATGAATACCTTACTAAACCATATAGTCCAAACGAGTTGTTATCTGTGATCATGAAAGTGACGGCCAAATCAGAAGCTGAAAACAACTCAATGGTGAACGATGAAGTTCAGCCTCAGACCATAAGAGATTCAACCGAAAAACTAGTCACTCTTTTTGGTGGAAACAGATCTGATGTACTGAGTTTGTTGCAAATGCTTGTTGTTCAGATTCCACAGATCGTTGATGAAATGGGCCAACAAATCAAGATTGGAAACTGGGCTGCGACATTCCAGTCAGCACACAAATTAAAGTCATCACTCGGTTTACTGAAGATCAAATCACTCTCGAATCTGATCACAGAAATAGAAGAGTATTCACGTGACAAGGGTGACCCTGAAAGGATCACCCCACTATATAATAAATTTCAATTATTGGCCAACCAAACAGTAGCGCTGATAAAAAGTGAGATAGTTAGGTTGAAGCAAAATTAGATCATCCCAAATAAGCTTTGAGCAGTTTACTTCTTGAATTATGACGTAACCTGCGAATGGCTTTCTCTTTTATCTGCCTTACTCGCTCCTTTGTAAGATCGAACTTTGCTCCTATCTCCTCCAAAGTATAGCTGTGATTACAATCAATACCATAAAACAACTTCACTACGTCACTCTCCCTTTGAGTAAGTGTGCTGAGTGAACGATTGATCTCTTGTCTTAGTGATTCAGACATGAGCAATTTATCAGCCCTTGGAGAATCAGGGTTTTCGAGTACATCGAGCAAGCTATGCTCTTCACCTGCGATGAAAGGAGCATCCATAGAAACATGTTTGCCCGATATCTTAATAGTATTGTTCACACTCTCTTCAGGAACATCCAGCTCCTGCGACAATTCTGAAGAATTGGGCTCACGCTCATATTTTTGTTCCAGTATTGCAAATGCTTTTTTGATCTTATTTACAGATCCAAGCTGATTTATTGGTAATCTGACGATCCTGGATTGTTCTGCCAGAGCCTGCATGATAGACTGACGGATCCACCAAACAGCATAGGATATGAATTTAAAACCACGAGTTTCATCAAACCTCTTGGCAGCTTTTATAAGTCCCAGGTTTCCTTCGTTTATAAGGTCGGGTAAACTCAATCCCTGATTCTGATACTGCTTTGCCACCGAAACAACAAACCTTAAGTTGGCCTTGGTAAGCTTTTCCAACGCAGCCTGATCACCCTGCTTAATCCTTCGAGCTAATTTAACTTCATCCTCAGCAGTTATCAGATCTTCACGGCCGATCTCCTGTAAATACTTCTCAAGAGAGGCATTCTCCCTATTGGTAATGGATTTAGTAATTTTTAGTTGTCTCATAGTGCTTAGGTTGATTTATAATGGTTTGGTTTGGTTCACTTTCAAGTATATCTTACTATTTGATCAAGGCATATTCATGATCTTATTTTTAAGTTCAGATGTTTCACTATAGTCTTCTTTACTTTTCTGCGCTAGTTCTATCGCTTTGTTACATGCAGACAATGCTTGTTGTTTATTACCCGCTTTAAAATGTACAGCGGCCAAAGTATCATAATTGTAATAACCGGGATCAACTTCTACAGATGTCTCTGCCCACTTAATAGCTTTATCCAAATATTCTTTCTTATCTACATTTTCATAAAAAGACCATGCATATTTATTTAACATTCTTGCATCCTTTGTAGGGTATTTATTCAGGTATTCAATAAGGTTTGAAGCATATACATCGTAGTTCTTTTCAAACCTGGCATTTTCAAAATTCATGTAAAGCTGAACCCTGTCTCTGATATCATCATTTAACCCAGTGCTTGATTCTCTTATGGCAGCGATCTTTGTCTCATCATGAGTACGAAGTGTCCGATTAAATCCGGATTGATATGTTAGCATCAGTTTATTATCAACTTCTTCTTTCCCAAATGCTGAAACAAATTCAGGGTAATTCGAATTGATGGTTTTAATAGCAGTAGATGTTGGGTCGTTAACATGGTTCATGATAAGTTGCCAGTTTTTGTCTTCCATGCATTGAGTCGCATTCTTTTCTGAAAAATATTGTTCAATGGCAGATGAATTATCCATACAGGCATTTCTGTATGTCACCAACATAGCGTTCATTTCTTCTGCTGATGCTTTTGCTCCATCGAAGCTTGCAATGATATCCTTCAAACGCTTTCCTTCTGTTTTAGCGTTTCTCCCCTCTTCTATGAAATTATCAACTTCTCTATAACCACATACCCGGTGTACCATATTGCTATTTGCATCCACATAAAGCAAAGTAGGGTAAGCCTGAACTTCAAATAAACTGGCAAGCTCAATGCCCTCACCTATTTCCATGTCAATCTTTGCATTGATGAAGTTGGAGTTGTAATAGTCGGCCACCTGCTTGTCTGTAAAAATATCAGCAGACATCCTTTTGCAAGGACCGCACCATGAAGCATACGCATCAAGAAAAATGATCTTGTTTTCCTTTTTTGCTTTATCAACTATAGATTGCCAATTACCGGACTCAAATTCAATACCTGTTGTTCCCGGATCTTCTGCTTTTACATGCTGATTAAACAAAACTCCGATTGAAACCAAAAGGAATGTTGATAAGCGAATGAGATTCATTATTTTTCTTTGAGTATTTCTTAACAAAATCATTTTTTCTTTTGAGGTTTATTGCTTTTTCAATCTTTCTATAGTACTACTGATCCTTTTTTTCTGGCCTTCAGGGGCGGAGGCTAATGCTTTTTCATAATTGGCTATAGCCGATTTATAATCTCCATTCAATGCTTGTGCTTCGGCAAGGCTGTCATATACATTCCAGGATTTTGGGTATTTATTGACATTTGTTTTAAAAACTAAGATTGCATCATCAACTTTGTTTTGACCCAATAATTGATAACCATGTGTATTGAGTTGATTCTCATTTGCAAGTGACAAGGCCTTATCCATTAGCTGTGCTGATTCAGCTTGCTTACCCTCTATTTTTAAAAGTCCTGATTTAACCCGAAGGTTATTATAGTTCTCTTGCCGTGCTATTGACTGGTCGATCCATTTGCCAGCTTGCTCGAGTTCAAAATTGTTTTGCAGGCAATAGTTGGCAGCCTGATATGGGCCTTCCCATGAAAATCCGGCTAGGCCTCTTAGTTCATTCTTGTTTGACTCAAACACAGTTTTGTTAACATCCACTTTCATCGTGACCGGTACCGCTATCTTTTCCCAACGTAAGGTAAGTTCTGTTGATGAAGCAGTAATGTTATCAAATGAATAACTCAGCCATTCCTGATGGGGAATTGCCTTAGCAGAAACATTAACCCGCAAGGCATCTTCAGATTCTTCATAGAAGTAACTGCCCCACGATGAAGAGTTATTTGAAAAAATGATAGTCCACTGTCCGGCAGTTGGAATCATATGCAAACCATAAGTTCCGGCAGCCAGCTTCTTACCTTCAACCGTTATATCTGTTGAAGTGATAAAAACCGTGTTTTCATTGGCTCCTGCACGCCAGACCTCATTGTAAGGAACCAGATCGTCCCATATTTTACGCTCTTTGACTAACGGACTATGATAAATGACTTTTAAGGCAGTGAGGCCGACCTCCTGCATAACCTTGGCCTTCTGACTGACTTCTGGATAGGTCAGATCCTGACCGCATACTGATATAGTAAACCCGGGTAACAGCAATACTGTCACTAAAAACAATTTAAAATTTCTCATCATCTTCATAATTAAATGGTTCTACATAAACTGGCTTCCGCCATAATTAAACTTTAGAACATCTGCGCAATATGAGGATGCTAAAGGTGATGGTTGGTTTGTACTATTTTGGTCTTACCTTAATATCATTGTGTTACTTCAGGCCTCTAGCCATTAACTATATTATTACTGATAAAAACTTGGGGATAATATAAATTTGATTCAACAGCCCCTGGAGAATGATGAACCTGATTATTTGAAATTTTATCAACTACGTTGAAAGTTGAAGCAGATGAAAAGTAAAAGCCTTTCCCTGAAAAAGGATACATTGTATTGCCGGTATATTCAAAACTCCTGCTAACATTCGAGTAGGTAAAAACATACTCCAAGGCTACAGTTTGAGCTGATACCTTGTTGTTAACTGAATAGAAAATAAAAAACTCGGCAAGACCATCTGAAAGTTGAAGGTCCGTAGTCATTAGGTTTTGTTTGTAATTAACGAATATAGCAAAAATTACAAACTAAACAAGGGTTTCAGAAACTAAATACTAAAAACACTAATAATTTGATTATCAATCACTTTCTACCATCAGAGTGTATCTTCGATGCTTGTGAACCGAAAACAGCCTGCCTTTTTTGATTAACAATATTCCATTCTTGTGATAAAAAAGGTTCTTCCAATGGCGGTAGAACTCCAAACTCGAACCAAATCAATGGCTCCTCCCCCATGATGGATTCTATGAGACGGTAATTCTTATCAATGTTATCAATGAGTCCTCGGTCTGTATCCGAGAGACTACTCAAATCTTTTGAGGGGGCCATGATTTGATTTATTTTGTTGTAAGCCTAGATTAGCTAAATTAGAATATCAAGCCGAAAGGCCGAAGAATTACGAAAAAAGAATTGACCTAATTATTAACAACCGACTATTTAATCGTTGTCTTTCCCCAGATCGTCAAATTCAACGTCCGTAAATCTTGACGTTGAACTGTTTTCAGTTTTTTCTGAAACATCTTCAGGAGCAGACTGTTCTGGTTGATTCTCGCGGATGTGCGTGATAGCTTCGTTAAGCCCGTCCATGAACTTCTCGAAATCTTCTTTGTAAAGAAAAAGCTTGTGCTTTTCATAAAATGGCTTGTCACTCCCATCGTTCATCCTTTTCTTACTCTCTGTGATGGTAAGGTAGTAGTCGTTCGACCGGGTAGACCGTACATCAAAGAAATACGTTCGCTTACCAGCCCTCACTGCCTTTGAAAAAATATCTCCATTCTGCTCATTACTGTTTGTAAAATCAGCCATATTTAGGTTTTTTGGTTAAACAAAAATACTAAATAATTAATACTTAAAAATAGATGATTTTTTGCAAAAAATATCATCAATGCACTGATTTACAGTATATTATACTAGAGGTAATCACTCTGGCCGCCTGACCTTAAATTACTCATAGCTTGTATTTTGAACAAGTTTGCATACATGCCCCCTTCGGCAAGTAATGAATTATGATCCCCTGATTCGGCTACTGCCCCTTGATGAAGGACTATTATTTTGTGGGCATTCATTACAGAACTGATCCTGTGTCCTATGATAAGAACACTTTTATTTTTCATCACTATGTTCAGATTTCTCAATATCCGATCCTCAGTTTCAGTATCAACTGCTGATAAACAATCATCGAAAATGAGAACTGACGGATCTCTTACTAACGCTCTGGCAATACATATCCTTTGCTTCTGTCCACCTGATAAAGTGATTCCTCTTTCACCTACTCTGGTTTGATATTTAGCCGGAAACTTCTCAATATTATTATGGATCGAAGCATAATCAGCAGCTTCCGTAACCTGTTTTGAAGTGATCCCAACATCACCGGCAACAGATCTTCCAAATGCTATGTTATTATAAATGGTATCAGAAAATAAGAAAGTGTCCTGAGGCACATAACCAAGTACCTCTCTATATTTGTGTAGATCAAGTTGTTTAAGATCAATCCCGTCTATCAGCACTTTACCTTCAGTTGGATCTACCTGCCTCACAAGCAAAGCGGCGATAGTACTCTTACCAGAACCCGTTTTACCAGTGATTGCAAGTGATTCGCCAGGTTGAATTGTGAAATTGAGATCCTTAACAGCTTCAATTCCTGAATGAGGATATGTGTAGGAAACTCCAATGAACTCTACTCTGCCTTTAAATGGTTCAGGGAACAATGATCCTGATACTATCTCCGGTTTTGTTTCAAGAAACTCATTTATACGACTTTGGCTTGCTGCTGCACGCTGGACAAGTGAGACCACCCACCCTAATGAAGCAACCGGCCACATGAGCATATTGATATAGATTATGAACTCTGCAATATTCCCGATGGTAAGAGTGCCGTCAATAACATATAATCCGCCTATATATATAGTAAAGATGGTACTCAGCCCAATCAACAACAACAAAGTTGGAACGAATAAGGAATTTACCCTTACCAGTTCTAGAGACCTTGCCTTATATGAGTCGGACAATACTGAGAACCGGTTCAGGTTTTCCGGTTCACGCACAAAAGATTTAATAACGCGGATCCCTGAAAGGGATTCCTGTACATGTGTTGAAAGATCTGATAGTTTCGCCTGAACACGTTCACTTTTCTTATTGATAATCTCTTGCACTATATAAATGATAACAGATAAAAGCGGTAGAGGCAATAATGCAAAGAAAGTAAGCATTGGGTTAACTCTTAACATTGCCCCTATGATCAGAACGAACATTACTATCAGATTAACGGTATACATAAGTGCCGGACCAACATACATCCGCACCCTACTCACATCTTCACTGATACGATTCATAAGATCGCCCGTTCTGTTGCCTGAATAAAAGGTATAATCAAGCTTTTGATAGTGATCATAGATCTCATTCTTAAGGTCAAACTCAATGTACCGGGAAACTACTATTATGGTTTGGCGCATAAGGAACATGAAAAACCCTTTTAACAGCGCCATTAACAGGATAAGTGCAACAAACAGTATAAGGTTGAACGAAAGTTCGTTCCGAAATTGTTTGGCAAATTCAAATCCCGTCAACAGATGATAATAGCTTATCATTTGTTCTGACTGATCGAGCGCGTTCCTTATAAGTTGGGCGGGAACAATTCCAAAGAAATTACTGATTGTAACAAACAGTATTCCCACACCAAGTCTCCACCGGTACTTAAAAAAGAATTTATTCAGGTATGCAAGAGATCTCAATCTGCAGAATTTGATTCAAAACTACACATTGAAATCACAATAATGTATGTTAAAAATAAATGATCAGTCCCTGGTGTGATCCTGTTAGTGTAAATTCACTATGATCAATAGACTTAATATGAAAAATTATTTTGATGAGGATTGCGTGCTTTTTTCAGGCATTTCACCCGGATCAAAAGAGACAAAAAAGTTGATCCAAAGTAATCGTGACCATCTGAATGTGGCAGGAACCATTATTAACCCGATAGCCATTGTAATTCCAACCATAGCCCACATAGAAGCCTCGTTGGGTAAAATAAATTCTGCTGCTATCCATGCTATTACAAAAATGGCAACATTGATCGCATAACTGGTATACATAGCACCATAATAGAAACCCGGTTCCAGATGATAGGGTTGTTCGCAAACCTTGCAAGTCTCATACATCTTCGAAAAATCGGGACGGAATGGGTTATCGTGGATAAAAAAATGCCCCTGATGACATTTTGGACACCTGTTTCCAAAGACACTGGTCACTTTACCGAGTAATGGGTTCATTAAATCACCTATTAAGTTCGCAAAGTTAGCCATTTAGAGCCATTGCCTGTGTGACAACACGCACTTAGAATGTTAGTAAAGTGCTAAATAACCTATGCTATTTAACATCTTTTTAACGCCTTATTAACCTTAAATTTGCTAACAACAAAGACCATGAAATGACAATTCCTCTCATCAGGTACATCCTTCCAAAAGACAAAGAGCTTTTCAACATGCTTGAGAAGGCGGCATTAAATATGCAGGCGAGCGGTGCCACTTTGCTTGAATATGTTAATTCTGACACAGTTGAATCCCGGAACATTTTGTATACGGTGATTGAAGAGCTTGAAAATAAAGGAGATGATATCACTCACCTCATATATCAATTTCTGGACAAGAAATTATTCACCCCATTCGAAAGAGCCGACATTTACCGACTTGTGAGCTGCATCGATGATGTGGTGGATTACATCTATGCTTCAGCCAAACAGATCAAGTACTACAACCTGGATATTATTAGTCCGGATATGATAAAACTTTCAGAGTTGATAAAAGCCTGTACTGATGAGCTACGTACCGGATTGATAGAATTACAGAACATGCAGAAAATGAGGGATATTTCTAACTGCCTGGTCCGTGTCAACAGCCTTGAGAATTCAGCAGATGAAATCTTTGATAAAGCTTTGGGCAAACTATTCAGCAACGAAAAAGATGCCATCCAACTCATCAAAAGCAAAGAGATCCTGGCCTCGCTGGAAATGGCTACCGATAAATGCGAGGAAGTGGCCGGTATCATGGAATCGATCATGATCAAAATCAATTGATTATCAATTGCTTCATTATCAATTGTTTTTCTTTGAATAATCCCGTTTTTACTGATTAGGGAAACCATTGAAAATAGATTACCTTTGCAAGACTTTGGTATGGCCAATATAATTTATATATGGCTGCTATACAAAGTTTTAACAACTCCATTTTCATGATTGAAACTAAAGAAATTTCTCATACAAAAAGTATGCAAGCCGGTGTCTTTGGTCCAATGACCGATATGCAGCACGAGCAGGTAGTATTTTGTAACGATCCGGCAACCGGATTGAAAGCAATAATTGCCATCCACAATACAGTTTTAGGTCCGGCACTTGGCGGAACACGGATGTGGAAGTATGACAATGAAACGCAGGCCTTGAATGATGTGCTCAGGCTTTCAAGAGGCATGACCTATAAAGCAGCAATTACCGGACTCAATTTAGGAGGTGGTAAAGCTGTTATCATTGGCGATAGCAGAACAGATAAATCTGAAGCTCTCTTCCGCAGGTTCGGTAAATTCATTGACAGCCTTGCCGGAAAGTACATTACTGCAGAAGATGTAGGCACCAGCACTAAAGATATGGAATGGATTGCAATGGAAACCAACCATGTTACCGGCATTCCTCAGTCAATGGGCGGTGGTGGCGATCCTTCACCTGTAACTGCTCACGGTGTATATATGGGAATGAAAGCATCTGCGAAGCATGCATGGGGTTCAGAATCACTCAATGGAAGAAAGATCCTTGTACAAGGTGTTGGCCATGTTGGAGAAAATCTGGTAAATTATATTTCTAAAGAAGGTGCTAAGGTTTACATTTCAGATATCAATGAGGCCCAGCTTAAAAAAGTTGCAGAAACTTATGGAGCAACTGTAGTAAATGGAAATATTTTTGATCTTGAAGTAGATATATATGCACCTTGTGCTCTAGGAGCCACACTAAATGATGAATCCATTGCAGCCCTAAAGTGTGTCATAGTGGCAGGAGCAGCAAATAATCAGCTTGCAAACGAAACCACTCATGGGGCAATGCTCATGGAAAAAGGTGTGATCTATGCACCTGACTTTGTGATCAATGCAGGCGGACTAATTAACGTATACTCTGAACTTATTGGATATAACAGAGAGCTGGCATTCCAGCAAACCGACAAGATCTACGATTTCACACTTGACATCCTTAGAAAAGCGTCTGATGAAAGCATACCTACATATCTTGCAGCAAATCGTATGGCTGAAAAAAGGATCACAGATATTGGAAAAGTCAAGCTGGGATTTTAAGCACTAATTGAGTTTAACAAGCATCTTGTTTTAAGGCAGGATACATTACCGTTCATTGAATTTATGTTGAGTAGAAGGCATTTACGTACCAGGGTCATGCAGGCACTTTATTCATGGTACTACCAGGATGGAAAAGATTCCGGGACAACCGAACAGGAAATGTTTCACGGCGTTGATAGGACCTATGACCTTTACCTTACCTTGTTAAGTTTCATGACTGAATTATCAGATGAGGAAGATAAATTTTACATTGATGCTACTCCCAAATTCATGCAAAAAGAGCAGCCGGTTGTTTCCAGATTTTCAGGAAATATTTTTGTTAAATGGCTGACAGACGACGAAGCTTTCAAAGCCCTGGTAAAAAAGAGAGGTGTTTCATGGCAAAATGACCAAGAGGTAGTAAAAAAGGTATTCTTTCAATTGAGAAATACACAAGAATACAAGGACTACGTTACAACTGCTGAACACAGCGAAAAGGAAGATATTGAATTTCTCACATGGGCATATAAGAATGTTGTCCTGAGCTCAGAGTTACTTACCAATGCATTGGAAGAAAAAAATATCTGGTGGGCCGAATCAATGGATCTGGTAAGCAGTATGGTTTTGAAAACGATCCGACTATCCAATCCGAACAGTAAAGGAGTATATACCGTGATGCCTGCATTACGTGAAGAAAAAGAAGACAAAGAGTTTCTTACTACCCTTTTCCGTGAGACTATAAAAAACAACGCATACTTCGAAAAACTTATTGGCGAGAAAACCAGCAACTGGGAAGTTGACAGAATAGCTCAATTAGACACTATCCTTCTTAAGATGGCGCTTTGTGAGATCCTGAACTTTCAGGCCATCCCTGTAAAGGTCAGTATAAATGAATACATTGATATCTCTAAAGACTTCAGCACTCCTAAAAGCAGGGTATTTATCAATGGAGTTCTTGATTCAATTGTTAAGGATCTGAAATCTGCAGGTGGCATCACTAAATCAGGAAGAGGATTAATTGAATAACTTTGAGAAATAATAATTTTAAATAAAAAATGAATACTAAAACTCTGATGAGGCTGAATACAACATTGTTTGTCCTGTTATTGATCTTTAGTTCATGTAGCGATTCTGTTAAAAAGGAATCCACTGATAAGGTTGACCCTGCCATTGTTAATAATCCTGCCACGGCAGATCCATCAGCCTCACTTGATGAAAATGCCGTTCCGGTCATAGAATTCGAAACAACCCGCCACCATTTTGGGGTGATCGAATCAGGCGAAAAAGTCAGTCATTCATTTAAATTCATAAACTCTGGCAATGCTCCTCTGGTAATATCTTCCGCCAAGGCAACGTGTGGGTGTACAGTACCTAGCTATACCAAAGAACCGATACAACCCGGCGAAAAGGGTTCCATTGAAGTAACATTTGACAGTAGTGGAAAATCAGGCATGGAAAGCAAGAACGTTACCATCATTTCAAATGCATCGCCAAATACAACTGTACTTACCATAAGTGCTGAAATATTAAAAACAAAAGAACCAACCAACTAATCAGATATGATCAATTCAATTTTATTACAAGCAGGTGCAGGCGGAGGCATGGGCCAGATACTGATGATCGTTATGGTCATTATAGTATTCTACTTTTTTATGATCAGACCACAGATGCGCAAAGCCAAATTGGAGAATGCATTTAAAAAGAGTCTGGAAAAAGGTGACAAGATCGTTACCATAGGAGGCGTTCATGGAAAGATCGTTGAAGTAGCCGAAAACACTTTACTGGTGGAAGTTGACCAGAATGTGAAACTGAGGATAGAAAAGAGTGCGGTTTCTGCAGAAGCGTCCAAGCAGTTCCAGACCAAGGAGCCTAAAAAATAAAATAACCTCAGGGAGCAATATGCTCCCTTTTGCATTTACTGAACCATGGCGGTCCAAAAACCCATACCAGCTGCCAATAAACGAAACCTTCGCTCGAACCGGGGGATGGTGTTTTTGGTATTCGTAATGATCTCAGCTGCCATTTGGGTGCTCAACAATTTAAATGAGGTTCACTCCACTTCTATTAATATTCCATTAAAGCTTACCAACATCCCGGTATATTCAGAGCTCAATAATACCACTCCGGATGTGCTCGAGATCACACTTACAGGCAAGGGTTTTGATCTGATTGGACTTCATTGGGGAAATCAAAACGACCCGGTTGTGATAGATGTAGGTAAACTCACTGCAGGAGGGCAGCATACCGGCCGGCATGTAATTTCAACTTTACATTTAATATCCAACCAGTGGAGAGAAGATGGGAAACTTCTTCCGGTAACAGTTGAACCGGACAGCCTCATTCTTGACCTGTCGCCCCGCTCATCAAAAAAAGTTCCTGTGCGGTCTAATGTCACCGCACGCAGCAATAGTCCCTACGGAATTCGTGGAGGTGTTATACTTAAACCTGATTCACTGTTATTGATAGGTCCGTCTGAAACACTCAACTCTATTGCTTTTGTTGAAACCGAAACTCTGGAGATAAAAGAACTTACAACAGAAAAATTCGGAGCAGTTTCGGTTAGAATACCTGCAGAGAAGGAGATAGTTATTCCTCAAAACTATGTATGGTTTTATGTGAATGCTGAAGAATATACCGAAGGCAGTTTTGAGATCCCTGTAACACTTCCAGTATCGCAAAAAAACAAACTGGAGTTACTACCCTCAGCCGTTAGTGTTTCATTTACTGCACCTGTAAATATTTTCCACAGTATAAATGAATCAGACTTTCAGGTAGCTGGAAAACTGCCTGAAGATGAGAATAACTGGCCCAGCTCACTTGAAGTCTTTGTAACGCGTACACCTTTGGGGATAAGAAATTTAAAAGTAGAACCCAGGATCATTGATTACTATGTAAAAGGTACCATGCCATGATAAAGGTAGGGCTAACAGGAGGCATTGGGTCAGGAAAATCATACGTTGCCGGTATTTTTCAAAGTTTGGGAATACCAGTTTTCAATTCAGATAACATAGCCCGGGAAATAACAGCTGACCTCACCGTCATTGATAGGATCAAGTCTGTTTTTGGCAAAGATGTCTTAAGCGAAGATGGTACGATAAACCGGAAAGTGCTGGGTGCATTGGTGTTTAGTGATCCGGATAAATTACGTGCACTCAATATCATCATTCATCCGGAGGTAGAAAGCAGGTTTCAAGCCTGGGTCACCTCAAACAAAGGAGCGGCATACGTTCTGAAAGAGTCCGCGATCTTATTTGAATCAGGTAGCTACCAAAGCGTAGATAAAGTGATCAATGTACTTGCTCCTGAGGAGATCAGAATACAAAGGACATTGGAACGGGATAAAGAGATTCCTTTAGATCAGATCAAGGCCATTATGAAACAGCAATTGAGCGAAGAAGATAGATGCAATAGGTCAGATTATATTATTGTGAACAACGGAACCACCCCACTGCTTCCACAAGTGCTAGTGCTGGATAAGAAATTACGTGATGCAGATAATTAAGACGCCTCATCCATTTTATGATCGCCGGGAGGGTTTATACTTTGAGCCTCTTGACCTCTACATTGATCCCATAAAACCTGTTGAGAAGGCATTGATATCACATGCACATGCCGATCATTCATCACCCGGAATCTATAGTGCATGGTGTACTGTTGAAACAGCAGGCCTGATCAAACTCAGAATGGGAAATCGTGCACCAATACAGATCGAAACTGTGCTGTACGGCCAACCCATTCAAATGAATGATAAAACAACCGTTACCTATTACCCTGCCGGGCATATGCTGGGTTCGGCCATGATCCTTATCAACTATGAAGGTACACGGTATCTTTATTCAGGAGACTTCAAACTCACTCCTGATCCAACCTGCGAACCAGCGGCTACACCCGAATGTGATGTTTTATTCTCAGAGGTAACATTTGGTGACGTAACTTATGATCATCCTGATCCTGAAAAGGAGATCCTTAAATTATATGACCATATGCCTTCACGGTTGGTCATTTCCACATACAAGCAAGGAAAGGCACAACGCATGACCCGGTTGTTACATGATCATCTACCAGGAGTACCCGTTTTTATCCATCCTGAAATTATTCCTTATCATCATTGCTATGAACAATTTCAGGCTGACCTTGGCAACTGGTTACCATATAACAGAAGGGAATTCCTCAGTGCTGCATCAGCCATTCTTATAGCTCCACCGGCAAGGGCAAGAGGATTTGAAAGAACACCGGGAATTAAGACAGCTTTCGCCACCGGATGGAAAAGATTTATTCCTAATTCGGGAATTCACCTCCACATAAGTGATCATGTTGATATTACCCAACTTATTTCTTTTGCGCGTAATGTTAAGGCTAAAAAAATGGTTACATTTCATGGAAAGGATGGGGTTTTAAAGAAGAGACTGGACGCGGAAAATCAACTTAAACTATCACTTTAATTAATAATATATAGAATACTGGTTATATATAATATGGAACCAATATTAACAGCGCAACAATTTAGAGAAGCCGACCAGGCAACCATTGCCAGTGAGCCCATTACTTCAATAGACTTAATGGAAAGAGCTTCTCAAAGAGCTGCCTTAAGGATCATTGAACTCACCGATCTGGCATCAGAATATCACTTGGTTTGTGGGACTGGTAACAACGGCGGAGACGGACTTGCCATTGCAAGGATCATTGCTGAAACAGGCAGAAATGTAGCGGTGACCATAATACCGCTGAAGCGGGAAAGTGAAGACTTTGGGATCAACCTGGAACGTTTGCAAAAACTTGCCCGGTTAAAAAGAGTGAACCGGGTCGAAACGACAGATGAGCTGTCATTTGAACCCAGTCAGATCATCATCGATGCAATCTTTGGCACAGGATTCAGCGGAACCCCGGATGAGAAGATCGGCGAGATAATTGATGCCATCAACAGGACAGGGAATACTATTATTTCGATTGACCTTCCTTCAGGTCTTCCTTCAGATGAAGAAGGTTATACTCCTGAATTTAAGTGTATTAAAAGCAACTATACACTAACATTTCAACACTTAAAACCTACGCTTGTTTTGCCAGAAACAGGTTGGTTTGCAGGAAAAGTTGAAACAATTGACATCCGGCTCAACCGAAAAACCATTGATGATTTCCAGGTTAAAGAGCACCTCATAGAAGGCGATGATATAAAGAAGATCATACCTGAGAGAAATGAATTTTCCCATAAAGGGAATTTTGGACATGCGTTGCTGCTAGGTGGAAGTTTGGGGAAAATGGGTGCCGCCGTACTTGCCACCAAGACATGTTTACGATCGGGGTGCGGACTCACCACTGCAGTTGTACCCAACATTGGTTACAGCATAATTCAAACGGCTGCCCCTTCGGCGATGTGCACCCTGCTGGAGAATGAAAACATTATTTCCGGACGAATAAAAGAACTTGACTACAATGCTCTAGGCTTTGGTCCGGGTGTTGGCACTGAACCTGAAACAGCATCCGTGTTAAAACAGATCATTCAAGACTATAATGGCAAGCTTATAATTGATGCTGACGGTCTTAATATACTCGCTGATAACCTCACATGGCTGGCATTTCTTCCAAAGATGACCATACTTACTCCGCATATTGGAGAATTCAGACGACTAGCGGGAAGCTGGGAGAACGACTTTGAAAGGAACCAATTGTTAAAAGATCTGGCAGTAAAAAATGGAATCATTGTTATCCTTAAAGGGAAATACACGGTGATTGCTGATCCTAATGGCAATTTATTTTACAATCCAACCGGTAATTCAGGTATGGCCAAAGGTGGTTCTGGTGATGTACTTACAGGACTTTTAACCGGGTTATGTGCAAGAGGATTACATCCTTTTGAAGCAGCAATTACAGCAACCTACCTGCATGGACTCGCAGGAGATTTGGCTTCGGAAAGGTTTGGCATTGAATCGATGAATTCAGAAGATATTGTTACGATGTTGCCGGAAGCATTCAAAACAGTGCAAGACATTTGATCAAAGCAGACCTTCAATAGCACCGGCTCCTTCACGTATCAATTCAGGTGGATCTACACTACAATCTATTACAGTACTGGCAATTTGTCCGCCATACCCACCATCTACCACTACATCCACAACATTACCCCATTTTTCATTGATCTCAAAAGGATCAGTCATGTATTCATCATCATATCCACCATCCTGATGCAGTGATGTAGTAACAAGCGGACCATCTAATTCATGTATCAAACTCTGAACAATATTATTTGCCGGAACTCTATACCCTATTGTTTTTCGTTTGGCCTTAAAAACAGAAGGGACCCTTGAACTGGTTTCAAGAATAAAAGTATACGGTCCGGGGATGGAACTTTTAAGTAACCTGAATACGCTCCTACTGAATGGGCGGGTATAGTTAGATATCTCCTCCAGTCCGCCAAATAAAAATGAGAACATGGCTTTGTTAGGCTTCACTCCTACTATACGACACATTTTTTCATAAGCATCATGATGTCTAGGATCGCACGCAATAGCATAAACCGTATCGGTAGGTATAATGACCACTCCTCCTTTCGTAAGTATTTCGGTAACCTTCGCTACTGAGCGTGGATCAGGATTATCTGGGTGGATAGTCGTTATCAATTTATACTTTCAATTCTAAAAATGAACTCATTTATATTTCACAGGTATTTATATGATTCTTCACTGAACCTGATCCTCAAAATTAAATGTCGGTCTAAATAAACTTGATCTTTCTTGCTGCAAAAGCACTCATCTTTAGTAGTATAAGTCCGTGATAAAATCTTGAGATATTTGTGTCGCCATAAGTACGCTCGCGATATCGTATGGGTACTTCCACGATCCTCAGATTGAGTTTATATGCTCCAAATATCAGGTCAAAATCTCCAAAAGGGTCAAAATCTCCAAAGAACTTACGGTTACTCACCAACCGGTAGTAATCTTCCCTGAAGATCACCTTGGTACCACATAACGTATCTTTAAATGGTTGTTCCAGCAACCAGGTAAAGAGCATGCTAAAGAATTTATTTCCCAGCATGTTCAAAAAACGCATCGCTTCTTTTTCCATAGGGTATACCAACCGGCTGCCATTAATAAAATCACCGGTGTTGGTAGCCATGGCATTATAAAATTTAGGCAAGTCCTCCGGTGGCATGGTAAGGTCAGCATCCAGGATCATAAGGATATCTCCCGTGGCCATAGCAAATCCTTTTTTCACTGCGTCATTCTTCCCCTTTCCTTCCTGTCTTCCGGTAAGGATAGTGTGGGTGTCCTTATACTTTTCAGCTACACGTTGAATCATATCCCAGGTATCATCGGTGGAGTTACCTTCAATAAAAATGATCTGCTGATGTTTTCCGAATTTTGGGATCCTCAGTATTGCATTTTCAATGTTTCCGCTTTCATTACGAGCCGGAATAACAATTGAAACTGAATATTTTTCCTGAACCTGCTCAGGTACTTGTGTAGCTATCGGCTTGGCAAAGGTATAGTTGTTTATACAAAAATATCTGATGACCGGCAGCTTCGCCAGGATCTTGTTGCAGAACCATGATATCAGCGGAATGTTCACAGGTATCAGCTGCCGCTTGGTAGATCGGTATGAATCGAAACCTGCCAGCATCAGCAGATTCTCAACCTCCACTCTCGATAACCAGTTCTGTACCGGGGTTTTCTTCTTGAGACCTATCCACTCACCGAACTTCAATATAGGTTCCCAAAAATGATTGTAATAGGTAACAATTATCTTGGTACGTTCATGACATACCTTTTTTAACTCTTCAAAAACATGCTGCACATCATTGGTGAACCCAACAAGGTTTGATAAGATCACCAAATCATATGAGCGATCAAGCTGAAGGTCTTCAGCACTCATGACCTTAAAATCTACGTCTTGAAAACGATCAGAAGCAACCTTGATCATTCCTTCGCTAAAATCAATCCCGGTTTTTTCTTTGCCTCTTATGGAAGATATCAACTCACCTGTACCACAACCTATTTCGAGAACACTATAATCTTCGTGAGAAAAATAATCGCAGAAATAGGTGATATCATTCCAGTAGTAGGAATGACGCTTTCTGATGGCAGCCCTATCGGTGGATAATCTTTCAAAATATGATCTTAATTCGTTTACGTTCAATGTGTATGGCTTAACAGTATTTTACAAACTTTTATTTGGTAGCAGCAATAATTACAGAGCCTGCTATCTCCTTCAGTACTGGTATCTTTTCAACCACTTTACCAATTCCATTCACAAAATTTATTAATGGTTTAGGAGTGATAGGGTGCAGAAAATCATAAGGGATTATTTCAACTTCTGTGAATCCTGTTTCAAGCAGGAGCTTCTTGAATGACCATCGTATAATTGCAGACTCATCCGGCGAATCACCTAACTTTTCTTTTATGTATGGAACATTCTTTTGAATAAGGATCTGGGGATTGATCATATTAGGTTCTGCAAAAACCATCCTTCCACCCTTTTTCAATACTCTGAAAATTTCATTGCATGACAACTGATAGTTCAGATGATGTAACACTGAACTTCCAAACACAACATCAAAGTGGTTGTCGTTATAATTAAGATTCATAGCATCACCGATCTCAAACTTAATTTGCGGATACTTTTCGCGAGCCTGACTTAGCAGATCTTCAGAGATATCCATTGCTGTTATATCAGCACCGCTCAGATCGAAGACCTTTCCGCTGAAGAGGCCGGTACCACAACCAATTTCAAGAACCTGTTCACCTTTCCTAATCTCTCCGTACCGCACAAGCAGGCGTGCACGGCGGTCGGCACGAACCTGACCGGCCGGACTGGACCAATTCCACACGCTTTCAGCTTCTTCACTGATCTTTTTACCGTGTTCTATCTCGTGCTGTATTCTTTTCTTTTCCTGGTCTGTCATTATTAATAATTGATCTTATAAAGGTATGCCGGCTCTGCCTGCCCTTCCTGACGGACCAAAGTTAACTTTTCAGGGTATTTCTTGGCTATAGGCTGCATCATTCTGTGCATGGTGTTAATAATATACCCATCAACTTTCTTGGGATTTCTTCTCAGGTTTGCCAGGATCACATGTGTAACTTTTTCACGTTGCAAAATGGCAAGCACTGAATCAGGATTTGAAAGATTGGTAGCAGGATCAACTTCCGGCACTGCGTATACAGGATAAAATTTCATTCCATCACCATATACAAATGACATAGGAGCCTTGCGACATGCCACGTAACTGCCTTCGGGCAAATTTTTACCACACCATTGACTCATTCTTAGGTAATTTACCCAGTCGTTGGAATAACCATAAAATATATCGCCGGAAAAGTTTTTGGACAAAACCTGAATGTTGGCAGCCGACTTTTTAAATGTAACTGCTGAAGAAGCCAGTAAAAAAATGAGTACCACGGCCACATAACTGAACTGACCAAAAAATCCTTTCTTCCGTAAAAAGGAATACAACCCGTAAAAAATGATCATTAGCATGAATGGCACATACACCATTACAAACCTTGGCTGGTCCCATCGCGTTTGCAACACCAGAAAGGTTAATCCAGCAAGCGATGATGTATACAACGCAATAAACCCTAACACTTTTTGCTTGTCTCTGATAATATAAATAACACCTATTACTGCCAGCACTAGAAATAAAATAAGTAAACCGGTTGATGTGGTGGTAACATCTTCTGACCTGAACCCCAGTATCTGGTAAAAGCGTTTAGATATATAAATACCAAAGTTATCGAGGAACCGCTGTACGAATCCCCAGAAATCATCATTTCCTTTTAAAGCATTGTAAGGATCTTTCTGCATTAGTATTTGCAGCTGGCTTCCATATTGACCATAGTCGCCCCAAACTAATTTCTTAAGCCCTTCAAATGGGAGTTTTATAGCAGCAAAAGAAGCCACAGTTAGTCCGGCAGCCAGATATTTCTTTTCAAGAATAAAGAAAAGTGCTAATGCTCCTACTGCTCCTACTGCAATATTCTTGCAAAAAGTGAGAATGAATAATGATACCCCAAGGAATACCCATCCTTTGATATTCTCCTTGAAAGCCACATCCTGATTTACCTTATCCATTAATTTAACGAACACTGCAATGAATACAGCCTGAAGAAATACAAATAAAGATTCTGTGTATGTATGACTTGCAAAGTACAGAAAGTATGAATTAACTGCTGTGATCAGGAGAGCCGGCACCAATACTATCATAGGCATGCGATCCTTCAATGCCTTATATAACAACAGTATATGTGACACAAAGAAAATAATATTGAAGAATTTAAATACAAGTAGCTTAAGCCCAAACACCCTTATCAGTAGTGAAAGGAACATTGGGTACAATGGTGCGTTAGCGGTAAAATAATAACCGGTAAAATTTGTTGCGTAATTAAACCCGCCTTCTATATATAATGAGTCGTCGTTGCCCTCACTTATCTTGGCATCAAAGAGTAAAAAACCGAACAAGACAGACAATGCCAGAAGGACATACAAGATCCCGGTCTGTCTTTTTTGCAGATACGACTCAAGCGAATCAAGCATGCCGCCTTTAGCTTCATTAGGTTTAGCAACCTGCTCCTTCTTAGGTTTTTGAGGTTTTTGTTTGGAGATGTTTTTCTTCATGAAGCTTCGGCTAATAATTTATACTCCTCACCTTTCACAGCAAGCAGATTCTCATAATAATCTTTCTGATTATCACCTGCGAATAGGCTTTTATTAAATGGAACCAGTGAGTCACCTTTTACGAGATACAATATAAACCCATTACTTTTCAGTAATTCTGCAAACTCATCCACGGTTGTATTGGAGCAAAGCAATAAAAAGTGAGGTGCTATTTCCGTAAGGATAACCATACCGGAATTCTCCTTCATCACCCTTTGCATACCCTTCAGTGCTAAAAACTCAGCACCTTGTATATCCATTTTAACAAAATCGATCCTGCTCCCTGGTTTAATAACTTCATCAACAGGTTGTGCCTTTACTTTATAGCTGGTTTTATATTGTTCAGGTTTATATGTTCTGTTGTCTACATTTAAACGGTGCGAGACATACATATCCAATTCACCGGCAGCATCCGCCACAGCTACATTATGGATCATCACATTGTTGTATCCATTCAAATTAGTCTGCAGGTGTTTGAAATTTTGCCTATCGGCCTCAAAACAAACCACACTGCCTGTACTACCAACCTGATCACTTAGTATACGGGCATAAAACCCAATGTTAGCTCCAATATCCAACACATTGAACCCTGGTTTAACAAACTTTTTTATAAGATTTATTTCAGGTGCGTCCTGCTTCCTCTTAAATGAAAAGTAAACGGGCTTATATAACGGGTAGGCATAATGGTAAAGAAAGTTGCCTATCCGCAATGAAAGTTTATTTTCCATTTCTGATGGTAAAATTATTTCTTGCCTGCATCAGCCAAAAACTTTGCCAGGCCAATATCAGTTAACGGGTGTTTCAACAAGTCGGTGATAGCACTAAGCGGACACGTGGCTACATCGGCTCCGGCCTCAGCACATTGAATAATATGCATCGGGTGCCTTATGGATGCCGCTAAAACCTGAGTAGGAAATCCGTAGTTATCATAAATGTGTACGATCTGACTGATCAGCGCAACTCCATCAGTAGAAACATCATCCAGTCGGCCAATGAACGGCGAAACGTAAGTAGCACCTGCTTTGGCAGCCAGCAATGCCTGTCCGGCCGAAAACACCAGCGTACAGTTCGTTTTAATGCCTTTATCGGTAAAGTATTTTAAAGCCTTTACCCCGTCGCGTATCATCGGTACTTTAACAACTATCTGGGGGTGTAATGCCGCAAGACGCTCACCTTCCTCCACTATTCCTTTAAAATCAGTTGAAATAACCTCGGCACTTACATCACCTGAAACAATATTACATATATCTATGTAGTGTTTAATGATGTTCTCATCGCCACGAATGCCCTCTTTTGCCATTAAGGAAGGGTTGGTGGTGACCCCGTCTAATACTCCCAGTTCGTTGGCCTCACGGATCTGGTCCAGATTGGCGGTATCTATAAAGAATTTCATGTAAATCAAATATTTGCGCGTAAAGATAATCAAACCTGAAAAGGCACAAAAAATGGGTAAGCTACTTATATCGCACCGCTACAACCGATTATCCTTGCTTCCTTCCGGACCTGGGGAGGTTCACAGGAGCTGGTCGTATAAGACTTACCCGGCACAAATGTACGGATTCTGCCGGAACTGCAACCTTATTTAAAGTCTTAGGGCGTTCCCCGCCGTAACTCTTTAATTTGAGTCTGCTTTAGCGTAAAGGATCCGTAAGGACCTTGAATCAGGTTTACAAACGGCGGGGCGGGCTTTCGTGCGCCGGAGGCTGCACTCAATCCCTAACGCAAAAGTCTTTGGGCCCGCTTGAGATGTGTTTCAAACTTTTATCATTGATGCTCTACTACATCAAAGACCTTTTACAACTGAAAATCTAAAAAAGAAATCAGGGCTTTTATTTCGGGGGAGATGCCTTCCCCACCCCACTATAAATTTCTTAAAAAAAACAATTGCCGTCAATAACTATTTAGGGAACGTATTGAACTTGGGTCATTAATCCGAATTTATACATTCGTTTTTTACTTCACAAATGAACATTGATAACCATGTACCATTCTCGAAAATCTGCGCATGGGTAATCAATACATGATTAAAGCACCTTAGTACAATTTAAAAATGTACCACCTGAAAAAATTAACAAGAGTTTAAAACTACCGATACTGAGAAAAAGTTGGATGAGTTAACGTTTTAGATTTTGATCAAACTGATACCACCTATTTGAGTCTCAGTCCTACACCTATATCTATATTAATGACATCAATAGGTTGTTCTATTTCATCATTATTAGATGTAGCAAGCATTGAGAGGTAATTAAGCTGGCCAAGCAGGCTTACATTAGAAGAAATGTGGTATCTCACACTTCCACCAAATAATACCGCAAAGCCATCAGCATTTTCTGAAGGGATGGCCAAAAAAAACTGACCGTTATATGTCACATCAATTGAAGGCAACTCGGCATACCCATAACCAAACAAAAGTCTTATATCTACATCAACTTTAGGTTGCGGGAAAGTTACCATAGGGCCAACAAGTATTGCACCGAATTTATAAGGATCTGTACTTACATTCCAATTACCACCAAAATAGTCTTTAAATGTTTTTTCAAATGCTGCTTCATCAACTGAATTAATTCCATTTTTCCAGCATGCTGAAATACCCCATCTTTTGCCCAGTTTATAACCAAAATCCAAAGAATACGAAAATCCGGTCTTAGCATAACCTGCTTTATCATTACCGGTAACATTATTGCTTGCAAAATCGCCAACCGGGAATGACGGTGCTACCGTAACCCCTATATAACCCCTTTTGTTGCTGACCAAATCCTGCGCAAATGCCTGGATGGTCAATAATGCGAAGATGCTTAATAAATAAACGTGCTTCATATGATTTGTTTCTTTAAATGTAAATAAGAATTGATTCCGAAAAGCATGCGATTTAAAACATTTTAAAAATCCGAACTCTCCAAAATAACAGTGCTTGCCCAAAAACAAATCCCGACTTCTGCCCATGATTCACAACCCTATCAAACCAATCATATTAGATCACCTATTGAGCCCATTGCAATTAACTTATTACCATTTCTTACCTTTACCACGCCTATAGGGTATCTATATGAATTCCAATCCTTTAATTAAAACCGGTCTCAACTACGGATCTATGAGCGGACTAGCTTTGGTGGCTATGTTCTTCATACTTTATTTTGCCGGCTTCAACCCTTTGGGAGGCATGTCATGGCTAGGGGCATGGATCCCCATTGTATTTATTACTCTTGCTATGAAACTGGTGCGTGACCAATTGATGGGTGGATTCATTTCCTTTGGTATGGCATTCCGTATAGGATTGATAACTGTTTTTTTCAGTTCTCTTTTGTTTGATATGATAATCTTTGTTTTTGGGAAGGCTGTGGACCCGGGAATTGTTGAAGCATATAGAAGTGAGATCCTTAAAAGTGCCGATGCGGCCAAAAGTCTGCTTTCAGAAAACATGGTTGACCAGGTTATTGAGGAAGCGCAAAAGGTTAACATTACCTCCATTGTATTCAATGACTTTACTACAAAAATGACCGGCGGCATAATTCTTTGCCTTATCCTTGCTGCTATATTAATGAGAAAGAAACCTCACGAACCTTCTTTTTAAAATATGAATCCAGATATCTCTATTGTTGTACCATTGTTTAATGAAGAAGAATCATTAGGCGAACTCGTTAGTTGGATCGGTTCTGTTATGGAAAAGAACAGTTTTACATGGGAGGTAATACTGGTGGATGATGGTAGTAAGGATAGTTCATGGAAAGTTATTGCTGAGTTAGCAGCTGGGAATCACCGGGTCAAAGGCATTCGATTCCGTAGAAATTATGGAAAATCGGCAGCACTTAACAGCGGATTTGAAAATGCATCAGGGAATGTTGTAATCACTATGGATGCCGACCTGCAAGACAGTCCAGATGAGATTCCCGGTTTATACAAGATGATAACCGAAGAAGGCTATGACCTTGTAAGCGGATGGAAAAAGAAACGTCACGACCCTATAAGCAAAACCATACCCAGTCGTTTTTTCAACTGGACAACTCGTAAGGCTTCCGGTATCAATAACCTGCACGACTTCAACTGTGGTTTAAAAGCCTACCGTTCAGATGTAGTGAAGTCTATTGAAGTATATGGAGAGATGCACCGGTACATTCCTGTTATTGCAAAATGGGCCGGCTTTGGCAGGATAGGTGAAAAAGTTGTGGAGCACCGTGCCAGAAAATATGGCACCACCAAATTCGGATTGGAACGATTTGTGAACGGATTTCTTGACCTCATGTCCATAATGTTCGTTTCCAGGTTCGGGAAGAAACCCATGCACCTGTTTGGTATGTTAGGTATGTTAAGTTTTATTGCCGGATTTATAATAGCAGTTAAACTGGTCATTGATAAATATTTTTATCATATCTATAATATGACAGACAGGCCGTTATTTTATTTCGGTTTCCTTGCTATGATAATTGGTACTCAGTTATTCCTTGCGGGATTTTTGGCAGAAATGATTGCCAGAAACTCACCCGACCGCAACAGGTATCTTGTTACAGATACACAAAACCTCTGATGTGAAAATAATTATCGTTGGACCGGCATGGCCGCTAAGGGGCGGCATAGCAAACTTCAACGAATCGCTTTGCCGTCAGCTTTTATCAGAAGGACATGATGTACAGATCGTTTCCTTTACAATGCAGTACCCATCCTTTTTATTTCCAGGCACCTCTCAAAAGGAGGCAGGTGGTGGCACAACAGACCTGCCAGTGAAAGCTCTGATCAACAGCATTTCACCCGCATCATGGTATAAGACAGCAAAATACATACGTAATTTATCTCCTGACCTGGTCATCATCAGATATTGGTTACCCTTCATGGCTCCGGCACTGGGTACAATTGCAAGAAAATGCAAATCATCCAATACCAAGGTTATCGGTTTAACCGACAATATTCTGCCTCATGAAAAACGACCATTCGACCATAGCCTTACCTCCTACTTTGTAAAAGCGTGCGACGGCTTTTTGGTGATGTCAGAAGAAGTGAAGAACGATCTGGCCAAATTTGTACCTGATAAACCAGTAGTAAAAAGATTCCATCCTGTTTACGATATTTTTGGTACTAAAGTAGATCGGCATCAAGCCCGTGAAAAATTACAATTCAGTCAAACCGATCGCATCATCTTGTTTTTTGGATTTATCAGAAACTACAAGGGCCTGGATCTTTTGCTTGAGGCAATGGCTGATGAAAACGTTAAGCAAACCGGTGCCAGACTCATTGTAGCCGGCGAATTTTATGAAGACCGTAAACCATATGACCGCATTGTTGAAAAGCATCATCTAGGTCATCGTGTAAAAATGAGTGGTGAATACATCCCTAAAGAATCTGTACGTTATTACTTCAGCTCAGCTGATCTTGTGGTTCAACCCTATCGTACTGCTACTCAAAGCGGGGTTACCCAGATCGCTTACAATTTCGGAATACCAATGGTGGTGACTAGTGTGGGAGGACTACCAGAAATGGTGCCGGATAACATCTCAGGATTAGTATGCGAAACCACTGCTAAAAGTGTTGCTGAAAAAATCGCAGCTTTTTTTAATAATAATAAACTACAAGATGAACTTGCATCAGGAGTCAGGTCAAAAGCCCCTCTTTTCTCCTGGAAGGAATTCACCAGTGGCATTGAATTATTGATGCAAAAAATCGAAAAATAACACAAATGGTTATCACTAATACTTAATGAGCTTTTGGCGAAAGGTTCTTTCTCCAGTATTGATATAAATAAGATAAGCTCCTTTGGAAATCGAATTCAGATCAATTGATATATTCTTATTGTCAACCGCAGAAGTAGTTTCAAAACATTTAACACCTACAGTATTAAATACCTCAATATTCACAAATTTTTCGTTGATAGAATTATCCATTCCAATGTTGAGTATACCGGTTGTGGGATTTGGAAATAAATTTAAGAAACCACTCTCAAATTCAGTTACTCCAACAAGAGCAGTTGATATGCAGTTACTGAATTCTGATGTGTTCAACTTCACAAAGTCAGTTGCAGTAGCTGTTATCAACGGATAAAATTGCAAACCCGATATGGTGCTTTGAATGGCAGCATTACCATTAACATCAGTATACACAGAATCATGACCGAGGTAAGTCATACCCTCTCCAAATCCTCCGGAATCACACAGTAGGTTACCAAAATATTCTATCAAATAAGCTTTAGAGGCATCAGCCATGAGTTGTCCGATTATCATATACTGGGTTGAATTGTAAGAAACCGATGCCAGGTCCGGAGCAGGAACAAAAGGGTCATTCAGAGGGTTACCAAAGGGATCAACATCAATTCCCAAAGAGTCATTATCATGTATACTGTTTTCTGCAAACTGTATACCGTTGGAGCCACATCCCCAGTCAACAAAATAAATTCCATGCCATGCATTACCGTAAATATGGTTATTTCTAATTACCTGATTGCTCACATTCATAGCCGTATTTACACAACTCACTAAGTAAGAAATGCCATTCTGATCAAACCCCGTGATTTCATTACTGTCTATTAATGCATTATTCATTTCAACATTAAACCAACCACCGCCATTTGATGTAGCATAGATTCCAGACTTATTTCCTGTATTAAGAATATTGGACCTTATAATATAATCTTTAAGAACTATTCTGGAAAAAGTACTAAAACCATTTAGCCTGAGATCAATCCCATCATCGGCATTAAATATCTGATTGTTTGTGATCTTGAGATCATTAATCGTATCAGAAACTGAAGCACCAGAACAATAGAAAAGAATGTTAATGCCGTCTCCAGCACCACCACAATCAATAATATTATTCACTATATTAATGTTTTGGGTAAAGCTTTGGGCGTTTTGAGATCCACTCACCTTAAAGTATATTCCATAAGTTGTGCTTCCCGAATTAATTGTATTACCATCGATCACAATATGCTCAATATCGGCATACCTTTTTGGGGCACTCAGATTTCCATTTAGCCAGGAAGATACTTCAATATGAATTCCTGATGCGTTGCTGATAGTATTGTTTGAAACATTTATATTCTTCAAATTTATTTGCGGACCTGTATATTCCTCAACTTCAATTTCGATAGAATTATTGAACCCGTTAAACTGATTTCCGGATACAGTTACATTGAACATATCTTCCGCACCAATGCTAAGTCCGAAAGAATTAGAATTAATGGTATCATTAAAATTATTGTGAATGATATTCAGTAGATTGACTCTGTGTCCGACCAGCGTTATTAACTTCCCACTGGTATGGGTAGCATTGCTATCAATGGTGCAGCTTATCAGTTTATTACAAATAACTCTAATTTCTTCTTCATCACTAAAACTGTTTTGCCGGATCACCATGTCCGTTGTTTCGCTACTTCCTACATGCCTGATTCCAAAATTATTGTCTATAAAGACATTGTTGGTGATCAGCACATCCTTAAGATTGTTATAAACGGTAAAGCCGATTCCAACATCATTTTCAGAAAAAACACAATTGGCGACCGTAACATGGTTAAATGACTGTGTACTGTTACTGAGTGTTTTTATAACTAAACCTCCAGCTTCATAGGCAACGGAGCCTATCCCATCAAATCCGGATAAATGTAATCCTGCGATAATCACACTATCGGAATTGATTCTTATCCCTTCGTACAATAGTGATACCGAATCACTTTTAACTGTAACCATGTAACTAGGAAAAAAATATCCTGGAAGGGATGTGCCATCAATGAATGTAGCTCCATCAATGGTTGGCAACGGAGTTTTGATTGTGATCACATGTTGCTGAGGAGGCATCTGAAAATAAATAGTATCTGCTCCAGGATTTAAATTTGCAATGCCAATAGATTCGCGTAGTGAACCCGGACCAGTATCAGCTGAGTCGGTTACATATATTATACTGGAGTATGCAGGAAAAGAAACCAGCTGCAGACCCCAAATAATTATGAAAGGGATGAAATAATTGATAAAAAAGTGAGGCTTCATTGGTTTATTTAGCACAAGTTAAAGATACTAGTTTAGCAATTACTATTTTCGCCATATGGCCTATAAGCCCAACGATCATTATGCACGTAAGGCACGAACTGAAAAATTTGCTGCCAGGTCTGTCTACAAACTGCAGGAGATCGACAATAAACACCATTTGTTCAGAAAAGGTGATACTGTCCTCGACCTGGGAGCTTCACCGGGGTCATGGTCACAGTATGCGTCTGCTGCCGTAGGGCCCAAAGGTCGTATCCTGGGAGTTGACCTAAAGCGCGTTGAAGTTTCAATGGCTAATGCCACTTTTCTGCGAAGCGATATCAATAAACTAGAAATGGATGAAGTGCTGGAAGAACATGGCTTCACCAAACCATTCGATCTGGTTATATCCGACATGGCTCCTGACACTACCTCGCACCGTTTTACGGATCAGATGCGTTCACTCGATCTGTGTGAGACGGCTTTTAGTGTTGCATATAAATTTCTGAGAGGAGGCGGTCATTTTGTTTGTAAGATATTTGAAAGTGGTGAGGTGCAGAATTTTCGGAAAGACCTGTTGGAATACTTTTCAAATGTTTATACCGTTAGACCAAAAAGTGTGAGAAGTGAAAGTAAAGAAGTATTTATTGTGGCAAAATATTTTAAAGGAAGAAATAAAAATGAGACGGATAAGGATGAATCCACTCCTCAAGAGTAATGCTTATATATGGGTTGTAAGTTTAAGTTTATTAATACTTACCCCTTTTCAGGGAAAAGCTCAAACTTATAGAATATATAAGGGTGATACGATCAACCGAACTGATAAAGCCGGACTTAAGCAAGGTAAGTGGCAACGGTATTATGAAAATGATCAGCTGTTCTCTGAATCATTGTTCAGGAACGGCAAACCTGTAGGTGAAACCAAAACATATTATAATACTGGTGAGGCACAAGCTACCCTTAACTATTCAAAAGATGGTAAAGTTGCTTATATGAAGAGTTACTGGCCTGCAGGCAACCTGAAGGCTCAGGGAAAATATATCGACAAAAAGAAAGATAGTACCTGGGTATACTTTTATGAGAATGATACAATATCGTCAATCGAAAACTATTCCGGAGGGGTTGAAAGTGGTGAATGGAAGGTCTTTTATGATATCGGAGTATTATCTGAGAAGTTTTACTATGCAAATGGTAAGATGGAAGGAATCTATATCTCCTATTTTACCAATGGATCAAAAAAAATGGAAGCCAAATACAAAAATGGAACCATCGATGGTGCTTGTGTCCAGTTTTATATGTCAGGAAAACCAATGATCCGTGGTGAGTATATGAAGGGGTTGCCGGAAGGCAAGTGGCTCTATCTCAATGAAAGTGGAACCCCCGATTCCACTGAGGTTTATAAAGCCGGGATACTACAGGAGCAATGACCCCTTAAATACTCTCAAAATGAGTAATTTTGCAGTAATTGGGTTCACTGCATGTCAAAGAAAGGTAGAGTATTAATGGCCATGAGTGGTGGCATCGATAGTTCGGTGTCTGCCATGCTGCTTCATGAAGAAGGTTATGAAGTAGTTGGCATTACCATGAAAACATGGGACTACGCTTCTTCTGGAACATCAAAAAAAGAAACAGGTTGCTGCAGTCTCGATTCTATCAATGATGCTCGTGAGATAGCAGTTAAAAAAGGATTCCCACATTTTATTCTTGATATAAGATCTGAGTTTGGCGACTCAGTCATCGACAACTTTGTGAACGAATACATGGCAGGTCGTACACCTAACCCATGTGTTATGTGTAACACTCATATCAAGTGGGATGCGCTATACAAGAGAGCTGAGATGCTGGAATGCGATTATATTGCAACAGGTCATTACGCCAAGGTTAGAAATGAAAATGGCAGATATGTTATATCAAGAGGCGAAGATCCTACGAAAGATCAAAGCTATGTGCTTTGGGGATTACCTCAGGAGCTTTTGTCTAAAACACTTTTCCCTGTTGGTGGGTTTCGTAAAACAGAGATCCGTGAAATGGCACGTAAAATGGGGTTTGAAGAACTGGCCAACAAAAATGAGAGCTATGAGATATGTTTCATACCCGACAATAATTACAGAGACTTTTTGAAGACACGTATCCCGGAACTTGATGAAAGACTTAAAGGTGGAAAGTTTGTAGATACTGAAGGTGGCATCCTTGGCGAACACAGAGGATATCCATTTTACACTATTGGTCAAAGAAAGGGATTGGAAATTGCATTAGGTGTACCCATGTATGTAACCAAAATAGAACCTGACACAAATACCGTTGTACTTGGTTCATTCGAAGATCTGCAAAAGCAGGAAATGTGGGTCCGAGACGTGAACCTTATCAAATTTGAATCACTAAATAATGGCATTGAAGCTATTACCAAGATACGATACAAAGACCCTGGAACCATCTCCACCATCAGTCAGCACGACAATTTAGTCAAGGTAGTATTTCATAAACCTGTAAATGCAGTAGCTCCCGGACAAAGTGCTGTATTTTATGATGGCGACGATGTTATAGGGGGAGGTTTTATCATTAATAATAACTGATACCATGAATAGATTCAACGTAGTTGTTTTGATCGTAGCCATTAGCCTGGTTGTAACATCATGTGCTAAAGATGATAATACCAATACAGGAGCCAGCGGACTTACCTACTCCTACTTCCCTATTGATGTTGGCCATACATTGTATTATGATGTTGAGCTTATAACAAAGGATGAATTCTCAGGTAATGAAGATACTTCTTACTACCAGCTAAAGGAGTACATCGAGTCGGTTTTCACTGATAATCAGGGAAGGCCAACACGAAGAATTGAAAGATATGAAAGACCAACCTCTAATGACCCATGGATAATAGCAGATGTATGGACTGTGAATATGACAAGCCAGAGGGTTGAAAAGAAAGAAGACAACATTACTTTCATAAAGATGGTCTTTCCTATAAGTAATGGCAAGAATTGGAACGGAAACAGCCTAAACACATTAGATGAAGAACAGTATGAGTATATGCAGATAAATCAACCTGATAATCAGGGATCACTAACATTTGATTCAACACTCGTGGTGTTGCAACTGGATGAAGACAACTTTATCTACAAAGAATATAAAACTGAGAAATATGCAACCGGTGTAGGCTTATACTACAAAGAGCAAACACGTATTGATTATGATTATTCAAACCCTGGGATCGTAGAAATAAAATCTCAACGGTTGTATAAAGAAAAATTGACATCCTGGAACAATTAAGTTAAGTCCTTATGAATAAATTATTTTTACTATCAGGTATTTGGTTGTTAAGCCTCACTGCCTTTGGTCAGGACCGTTATATGATTTTTTTTACAGATAAAAATAACTCTCCATTTTCGATCAGCCAACCACTTGATTTCCTTTCACAAAAGGCTATAGACCGCAGAACAAACCAGAATATAAATCTGGATGATTCAGACTTACCTGTAAATCCGGCTTATGTTACAGGAGTTGCTTCAACAGGAGCCACTGTTTTAAACCGGACCAAATGGTTCAACGCTGTATCAGTTTGGGCCACTTCACAACAACTTACTCAGATCCAGCAACTACCTTATGTTGCGTCAACACTTGATGTTGGCAGGATCTCGGCAACAGGGAAAAATAAATTCAGTCAGGAAACATATCGAACTATAAAACCGGGTGAATTACCTGAAGGGAAATCTTCATCATTTAATTACGGATCATCATTTAACCAGGTCAGCATGCTTAAAGGTCACACTATGCATGATAACGGTTATACCGGAACAGGACTGGTGATCGCGGTTTTGGATGCAGGATTTCTGAACGTTGATATAATGGCCTGCTTCGATAGCCTTCGGAATTCAGGAAGACTTTTATCCACTTTTGATTTTGTTGATCCAGGATCATCCGTTTATAACGATGACAGTCATGGTGCCATGGTACTTTCTGCAATGGCCTCCATCCTGCCAGGTGACATGATCGGTACCGCTCCGCATGCATCTTATCACTTACTGCGATCCGAAGATGCGCCATCAGAAAACATTATAGAAGAATATAACTGGGCATCAGCTGGTGAGTATGCCGATAGCGCCGGTGCTGATATCATCAACTCTTCACTGGGTTATACCGAATTTGATGACCCAACCCAGGATCACACCTATGCCGATATGGATGGTAACACCACTCCTGTGACAATTGCAGCTGATATGGCTGCTTCAAAAGGGATCATAGTGGTAAATAGCGCAGGTAATCAGGGAACAAATGCATGGTTTCATATCAGTGCTCCTTCCGATGGAGATAGTGTAATGGCAGCAGCAGCAGTTGATGCCGCCTCAGCTTATGTTAGCTTCAGCGGAAAAGGTCCATCAGCCGATGGAAGAATAAAGCCTAACGTTGCCGCACAAGGTGAACAAACTGTTTTAGTAGAACCGTGGTCCGGAACCGGAGTTAATACTATGACAGGGAATGGCACCAGCTTTTCATCACCATTGCTGGCAGGAATGATGGCTTGTTTGTGGCAATGCCATCCTAATGCAACCAATATGCAACTCATAAGCGCAGTACAACAGAGTGCCACACAGGCAAACAACCCTGACTCATTACTCGGATATGGCATACCTGATTTTACATTGGCTTGTCTTATCCTCGGTGGCATTGATCCAGGTATCGCCAACAATGGAGACAACCTTATTGTGGAAGGAAATCCATTCAGCGATGTGTTATCATTTTCTGTTTATACCAACAATACTCAGGATGCTACGATCAGAGTTATCGACCTGCTGGGGCAAACGATTTACGAGAGTTCGGCTACACTTCAGGGTATAACAATGAATAAGTTCTCGATCAACCTGCATCCCGCCAAGGGAGTTTACATGCTTGAGGTTAAGGGCGAAAATAGTTTGATGAAACAAAAAGTGATAAGCCGCTGATCAATGTGAAACAACCAATCCGGTTGTAGCCCTGGATCCTTTTTTAATTATAGAAATAATATAATTCCCTGATGGAAGATCTTTGATGCTGAATGAAGAATTAACATCAATGTGATTCCAGCTTTTAACTTTTTCACCGGCTACATTAACTATCTCCATCACAGCTCCGGTAAGATCATGAGACGACTTTAGCCTGAACTCAGAAACTGCCGGATTTGGGTAGCAAATAAGTTCATCTTTGTTATTAAGCTCTTCTATCCCGGTTATTGTATACGGTAGCATGTCTCTTTGGTAAACACCGCTGCCATGTGTGGCGATCCTCAATTTTCGATTCATACTTGTGTACGAAATATGCATTACAAATGTAGCATCAGTAAGCCCGTCGTTAAAAGGTTGCCAGGTAGCTCCTGCATCAATTGAAACATAAACACCTATATCATTACCCAAATACATAATATTGGGATTGAGTCCATCAATGAAAACACAATTGGCCGGAACATCTGGAAGTCCTGTTCCAAATGGCTGCCAGGAGTTTCCCGCATTAACCGACCGGTATAAATGAGGGGTGCCAAATCCTGAAATTACGGCGAATACTGTATCATCATCAGAAGGGTTAACAACCAGATCCATAATATATCGCAGAGGCAATCCATTAGTGATATTCACCCAGCTGTTTCCTCCATTATCTGTCCTGAATACTGACGGAGTGTTAGTTACAACCGGAGCCGTAGAAGCATATACACGGTCCGTTGTATATGCCGAAACTTCCAGAGTAAGTACCGGATTGCCATCTAGATCAATATTGGAATTTGTTGCAAACCATGAATCACCCTGATCATTTGACTTATAAACTTTGGTCCGACCGGCATACATAACATTAGGATTTGATCTGCACATTTCGAATGGTCCTGCAAAACATGTTACACCCGAACCTCCCGGCACATTGGATCCACCAAAACTATTTGCCTTGTTAGTTGACTTTCTAAGATTCAAATACTGTGAAGAGCCGAACACAATATCATCATCAATTGGAGATATTGCAGTTGAAACACCATCACCACCTATCTGCCTCCGCCATCCCGGATTGCCTTCGAAAATTGCAGTGGCATTATCTTGCATACCTCCTATCGCAAATAATGAATCACTCATTGAATTGGAAAAGTTGGCATAAAACTGCTGACATTGAAAACCCCCATTGGCACCTTCAAAAGTTATTCCACCATCCCATGTTCTGAAAACACCCCCATCCGTGGCAAAGTAATACACCCCCTGCAAATATGGATGTGAAGTAATCCCGTGTATATCAGCATGAACATAATCAGCTGGTCCTTCGGAACCACCCGGAATAACAGCATTGAAGTCCCAGTTATACCAAAAAGATTGTTCGTTAATGTTTACTCCCCCATCAGTTGACCTCCAAACATTAATACCTGTACAAAGTACATTTTGAGGATTGAATGGATCAATGATCACATCATGGGAATACCACCCCTGATACAGTTGAAAATCGGTACCGTTGATCTGACTCCATGAGTTCCCTGAATTCAAACTCCGGTAAAGCCCGTAACCTGCCAACTGGTCAGCTACACTTGCAACAATAAGGTTAGGATTTGATTCACTTATATCAAACATGATCTTACCGGTAAGTCCTGATGGAAGTCCTGTTGATGAACTACTCCACGTATTACCACCATTCATTGACTTATATATTCCCCAGCCTGTTGAGCCCGAATTACCACATGAAACAAAGACCTGTGTTGTATCTCCCGGTTTATATTCAAGATCTACAGCCATTTGCAAATTCAATACTTTAGCCCAGCTTGAACCTGAATCATTTGATTTATATACCCCTTCGGTTGTGGCTGCAAGCACACTTTGACTATTTAAAGGGTTGATTATAATGTCTTGAACTCCGGTAAGGTCATCCAGCTGCCAAGTTAAACTCTGTGTCCAGGATTGTCCGCCGTTTGTTGATTTTAGAATTCCAATGCCATAAGTTCCGCGTGTTGTTCTTACCGCAAACCCGGTACCCGTATTTTGGTAATTATAAACCTCACCTGTTCCAATGTATATTTCATTGGAATCTGAAGGGTTTATAGCCACGGCTGCTACTCCTATGACAGGAAAGCCGGTTTCTACTTCATGCCATGCATTGGCTCCATCTGCCTCCGAATAACTTCTCCAAATCCCGCCCGAAGCGGTACCTGCCCAAACAGTACTTGGATTTTGAGGGTTGAATACAACTGTAAGCGTTCGGCCACCAAAATTTTTTGGACCCATGGCCTCCCATGAACCTGGAAATGTTCCAACTATCCGGAATGAAGCTTTTTTACTCTTATTATAGGCTGCAACGTATTGTAAGCCAGGTAGGTTATCACCCGGAAAGACTCTGGCTTCAGTCCAGAATAACAATGATCTGCCAGCATCATTCAACTTTGGCATTTTCAAGTGCTTGGCTGAAGGGTATGTTGTAAAAATGATTTGAAGCGTCAACATCGAAGCTATCAAAATAGTACCCGGCACCGGAGATTTAAGAATATTCATGGAAGGGTCATTTATGACTTATTAACAATTA
The DNA here is from genome assembly GCA_024643795.1 of Bacteroidota bacterium. Lineage (GTDB taxonomy): Bacteria > Bacteroidota > Bacteroidia > AKYH767-A > OLB10 > JAHEMF01. The sequence continues at coordinate 102,545 of JAHEMF010000110.1, forward strand.
ACAGATCAATGTTGATAAAAACACTCTCAAAAGGCAGGGTTTTAGGGCTATCCGGATAAATTTACATAGGAGCCTGCCAACTCTATTGATTACATTTGCAAATCACTAATTTACAACACAAAAACCACTTTTGTGAGATCATAAATCAGATTTGACAGGTAGTTTAATTAGCATGATATATCTGCTGAATTGCACTTTGGTCTCCAAAGGTTAAAACCAAATAATAAAGTTAGTCGCATAATGAAACTGAACAAAAGAATACTTATTACATTATCATTGTCTGCTTTTGCGATCATGTTGATTTTTTCATCATGTAAGAAATCTTCTTACAATAAATTAACAGAAGAAGATCTTGTATGGATGGTTTATAAAAACAATGAAAACCTAAATTTCAGAAACAGTCAAGGACAGATTGTAAAATTTTCAATTATTCTTAGAACCAAAGCTTATGATAAGGAAGGTGATTCATACAATGAGATATCACAAGCAAATATCAAACAATTAAATGACACATCAGTTGTGTACCCGGAGGACTCTAAAGGATTTCTTACCTTATACAAGTCAGGTGCAGGTCTATCGGTCAGTCTTGTTTGGCCACACTTCCCGCTTGATGAAGTAGAATTGACAACTATAACACCTTCAACTGTATCCATAAATGGCACGGTTTACTCTGATATACTTCTCATAGATGCTACAGTACTTGCTAACCCCAGATTCTATGTGTCAACAATTTGGTATAGTAAGGCATTCGGAGTAGTGCAGTTTGAAGATATATTTGGCAATACCTGGTATAGAATATCATAAAACTATTTACGTTCATTTATTAAAGTTCAATTAAAATTAGGATGGGAAAAATCATTTCGATTGCAAATCAAAAAGGAGGGGTAGGAAAAACCACTACTGCCATAAATCTGGCTGCAAGTTTGGCGGTTTTAGAGTATAAGACACTTTTGGTGGATGCAGATCCTCAAGCAAATTCCACTTCAGGTGTGGGGTTTGATCCCAGAAATATAAAGACCAGCATCTATGAATGTATAGTCAATGAAGTGAATCCTGCTGATATAATTCTTGCAACCAATACTCCTTATCTGGATCTTTTGCCCTCGCATATTGACCTGGTTGGAGCCGAGATAGAAATGATAAATCTCCCTAACAGGGAGAAAATGATGAAGATGGTGCTTGACAAGATCAAGGCAAATTATGATTTCATTATCATCGATTGCAGTCCTTCGTTGGGTCTTGTTACCATCAACTCCCTTTCTGCCTCCAATTCAGTGATAGTACCTGTGCAATGCGAGTACTTCGCACTTGAAGGCCTGGGTAAATTGCTGAACACTATCAAAATAGTTCAAACCCGGTTAAACCCTGACCTTGAGATCGAAGGTATATTACTCACCATGTATGATACAAGACTCAGATTATCCAATCAGGTTGTAGAAGAGGTTAAGACACACTTTCAACACATGGTATTCGATACCATTATTCAACGAAATACCAAACTGGGAGAAGCCCCTTCATTCGGAGAAACTATCATCATGCATGATGCGATGAGTAAAGGAGCGGTCAACTATCTTAACCTTGCACGCGAATTACTCCAAAAGAACAAGCTAACATCAGAAACAGCTGCTAAGGTACACCCAGGTACAAAAGCATCACTCGAAAAAATAAGTCAAAACTAATCAGTAATAAATATCAGTAATAATGCAAAAGAAATCAGCACTTGGAAAAGGACTGGGTGCATTGCTATCGAATCCCGATGCGGATGTTTCAGGCAACACTGACTCCACAGGATCTCCGGTAGTTACAGGCAGTGTTTCCAGTATACCAATCGGACAAATAGAAACTAATCCTTTTCAACCCCGCACCGACTTTGATGAAGGAGCATTGAAAGAACTTGCTGATTCAATAGTGCAACAAGGAATCATTCAACCCATCACCGTAAGGAAAATGGGAAGCGAACAATATCAGATCATCAGTGGAGAAAGGCGTTATCGCGCTTCCAAGATAGCAGGACTTGAATATATACCCGCGTACGTTAGAATAGCCAATGATCAGTCAATGCTCGAAATGGCTATTGTTGAAAATATTCAACGTGAGAATTTAAATCCGGTTGAATTAGGGATGAGTTACAAGCGGTTACTTGATGAATGCAACCTGTCTCAGGAGCAATTATCTGAGAAGGTTGGTAAGGACAGGTCCACTATTTCCAATTACATCAGACTTTTAAAGTTGCCACCTAAGATACAAGCAGCCATCAGAGATGGAATACTTACTATGGGCCATGCTAGAGCACTTGTAAATGTCAATGATGTTGGAATGCAACTCAGGATATTTGATGAGATCCTAAAAGGTAATCTCTCGGTTCGCAAAGTTGAAGACCTCACACGAAATACAGGTAGTGATAAAAGCAAGAACAAAGAAAAATCAAAATTATCACCTGAATACAAGTCGCTGCAGGAAAGGTTGAGCAGATACTATGAGACCAAAGTAGAATTGCAGCCCACCGCCAAAGGAAATGGACAAATTGTTATTTCCTATTATTCTGTTGACGACCTGAACAGGATTCTTGATATGCTTGAAGGTTGATATACCGAAATTGAAGATCCTGCTTAAAACACTTATAGGGACATTTTTACTTTGTCTTATAACTCCAGTAATAAAAGCACAGGAGTATACAGATAGTCTTTCTTTAAAACATTCCCCCTCTAAAGCTGCATTGTATTCTGCCATCCTTCCGGGTGCAGGACAGGTTTACAATAAAAAGTACTGGAAAGTACCTGTTTTATACGCCGGATTAGGTACACTCATTTACTTCATCAAATTCAACGATGATAAGTACGATATTTACAAAGATGCTTTCATAAAAAGAGTTGACGGAGACGAAGGTACTGTTGATGATTATGTAGGTATCTATAGTGACCAGGATCTGCAAAGACTAAAAGAATTTTACAGGAGGAACCGAGACCTGTCAATAATTGGGGTGAGCTTACTTTATGTATTAAATATTGTAGATGCCAGTGTGGATGCTCATTTGTTTTATTTCAATGTTAGTGAAGACCTCAGTCTTAACTGGAGCCCTTCTCTCATAAATCAAAAAGGGTCATTGATCCCCGGTATGAACCTGGCTATTAAATTTTAATAATCTTCATGAAGATCGCAATCATTGGATATGGAAAGATGGGGCGGGCTGTTGAAGCCATTGCTCTTGAAAGAGGACATGAAATTGTATTGAGGATAAATTCAGCCAATATTTCAGAACTGACTGTTGATGTATTGAAGCTCGCCGACCTGGCTATTGAATTCACCAAACCCTCATCTGCTATCCATAATATTATGCTGTGTTTTGATGCTCAGGTTCCTGTGATCACTGGAACTACAGGATGGCATGATGAATTGAGACAAGTGAAAGAAAAATGTATGGATAAAAATGGTTCATTACTATATGCTACAAATTTTAGCATTGGCGTGAACTTGCTATTTGAATTGAATAACCTCCTGGCCAAATTGATGAATTCACAAACAGATTATTCGGTTAAAATTTCAGAAACTCATCATATTCATAAACTAGATGCACCGAGTGGTACCGCCATAACACTTGCTGAAGGAATTATTTCAAATCTTGATAGAAAAAAACACTGGAAGCTTGACAATGGAACATCTTCAAATAAAGATGAACTCCTGATTGAAAGTTACAGGGAAGAAGAAGTTATAGGCGACCATATGGTTGCTTATGAAAATGAGATCGACAAAATAGAATTGGTTCATTCTGCCAAAAACCGTAAGGGATTTGCTCTGGGTTCAGTACTTGCTGCGGAATGGATTATAGACAAAAAAGGTGTTTATCAAATGAAGGACCTAATAAACAGTTTTATAGCAGAGTAGAATTGTAAACCGTGAACATATGAATTGGAAATTTTGGAAAAGTACACGTAGAAAAAGTAAAACACGCGAATGGTTTGATGCATTCATTTTTGCAGTAATCGCCGCTACTATAATAAGAACTTTTTTGCTGGAGGCGTTTACAATACCTACCCCGTCTATGGAAAAGAGTTTGCTGGTGGGTGATTTCCTGTTTGTAAGTAAAATTAATTACGGAGCACGTACACCCATGACCCCATTATCATTTCCTTTTGCTCACCAGGAAATGCCAATTTTAGGTACCAAAAGCTATTCTGAAGCGCTCACCCTGCCTTATTACCGGTTACCCGGATTCAGTAAGATCAAAAATGATGATGTTGTGGTATTCAACTACCCCATGGAAGATGAACGTCCGGTTGACAAAAAAACACACTATATTAAAAGATGCATAGGTATACCAGGTGATACTTTGTTGATCACCGACCGGGTGATAAGAATCAATAATCAAGTAAAACCTTTACCAGAAGGAGGTCAATACCTGTACCAGGTAAACACCAATGGTACCGGCTTTAATCCACGTGTACTTGAAAAACTTGATATTACTGAAGGTGGTCCCGGAAACTTTGAGGGAGAGTACAGGTTCTTTCTAACCAACAAAGCTGCTGAAGAATTACAAAAACTACCCAACGTAGCAAAAGTAGAACCGTTTTTTCAGGCTAAAGGTGTATACGAAGATTATATATTTCCTTTCAACTCAGCTCTGCCTTGGAACATAGACAACTTTGGTCCTTTATACATCCCTAAAAAGGGAGATCAGATCGAACTCAATGCTAAAAACATAGCATTGTACAAAAGGTGTATCGAAATATATGAAGGTAATACTTTCAGTCAAAGTGGAGATGTAGTATATATAAACAATGAACCTGTAAAGTATTACACTTTTAAGATGGATTATTATTTCATGATGGGTGATAACCGTCATAATTCTGCTGACTCCAGGTTTTGGGGATTCGTCCCTGAAGATCATATCGTAGGAAAAGCCGTCTTCATATGGTTATCGTGGAATAAGAATGGTTCATTCTTCAATAAGATCAGATGGAGCAGGTTATTTAGTTTGATTCACGACTAAGTGTCAGCCAAATAATTGCATAAGTCCTCATATTTTTTCTGTTACATTACTTCTTAATTCATTTTATTACTGTTAATTTCAGCATTGAGATCAAATGGTAGTATCATGAGAAAACTTGCCTTTATTTTCATCATTTCAGGGTTAACCCTATGTAATGTTTCATGCAAACAAAACAGAGAAAACACCAATACAAAGATTGAGGCAGTAAAACTTCCCGGTGGGATTTATGGATTTATGTGTACTTCACAAACCAGTGATGCTGATTGGTATCTATCAAATGCCAAAGCACCTGTTTTTGGTGATCTCGGTTCATATAGATTCCCGATCTCAACCACAAATGAAGAAGTACAGATGTATGTGAACCAGGGGATGATCTTTGCATTCGGTTTCAATCATGCGGAAGCCGCCCGCTCGTTTTACACTGCCACCAAACTCGATTCATCTTGTGCCATGTGCTACTGGGGGTATGCATATGTACTAGGACCTAATTACAACGCCGGAATGGAACCCGACAATTATGATCGTGCTTATAGTGCGATTCAGAGTGCAGTTACAAATATTGAAAGGTGCTCTGAAAAAGAAGCTGATCTTATTCGTTCGATGGCAGCCAGGTACGCTCCCTCCCCTCCGGAAAACAGACATGAATTGGATAGTGCGTATTCTGCAGAACTAAAAAAGTTAACCATAAAATATCCTGATGATCCTGATATAAAAGTATTTTATGCTGAATCTGTCATGGACATGCACCCATGGGATCTTTACGATAAAGCCGGTGAACCTTTATCATGGACTGCAGAAATTGTAGAATCTCTTGAATCAACCTTACAGAACCATCCTAATCACCCCGGTGCTAACCATCTGTATATTCATGCGGTGGAAGCCTCTGCAGATCCGGGGCGCGGACTGACAAGTGCCGGTAGGTTTGATGATGGTTTGGTGCCTAATTCAGGCCATCTGATGCATATGCCTTCACACATTTATATAAGAACAGGAGATTATCATAAAGGAAGTCAGGCCAATGTAAGAGCCGTTCGGGTTGACAGTGCATACACAACATTTTGTCATGCAAGAGGCATTTATACCATCGGTTATTATCCACACAACTATCATTTTCTGACAGCGACAGCAACACTTGAAGGTAATTCAAAACTTGCTCTGGAAGCAGCAGATATAACTTCAAAACTTGCACATCCAAAAATAATGCGTGAACCCGGATGGGGTACCTTGCAACACTTTTACAGCATACCCTATTTTGTAAAAGTGAAATTTGCTAGATGGGATGACATTCTGAATCTACCTGAAGAAACCATTGAACTTGTTTATCCGAGAGCTGTAAGACATTATGCCAGAGGAATGGCGTTTGCAGCATTAAATAAAATTGATGAAGCTAAATACGAACTGAAACAATTATCAGAATTGGCTCAAGATACCATTATCAAAGAACTTGTGATCTGGGATATCAATCCTGCCAGTTCAATAATGGAGATAGCGATAAAATTGTTGAATGGAAAGATAGCATTAGCCGAAAACAGAACCAATGAAGCTATTCAGTTAATGCAAGATGCAGTTGAAATAGAAGATGCGCTTAATTATGATGAACCACCCGACTGGTTTTTCTCTATAAGACATCACCTGGGTGAAGCTCAGCTTGTGGCCGGACAAAATAAAAAAGCGATAGAGAATTATATTACAGATCTGCATAAACTCCCACATAATGGCTGGGCATTACATGGGCTTTCTAAAGCATACGAGCTCAGCGGAGATGGAGAGATGTCAAACAAAACCTTTGACGAGTTCCTGAAATCGTGGGAATACTCAGATGTTGAATTAAGCTTCTCAGAAGTTGCCAAATAGCTAATTTCTTTTGATCTTTTTTATTGCAAACTTCTGATATATGATCCTGTTCCCATGCCTTTATAATCCTCCACTAAACTATTACCTGGAGCTGATTAAGCATAATGACATCACAATAGATTTCCACGAGCATTTTGTTAAGCAAACGTTACGAACCAGATGCAGAATATTGGGACCTAATGGTATGCAGGAGTTGAACATTCCCACACAGCATTCCGGAAGAAATAACCAACCTGTAAAAGATGTACGTATTCACAATGGAGAGGCATGGCAAAAGAAACATTGGAGGTCATTATGCACTGCATATAACCGTTCACCGTTCTTCGAATTTTACGAAGATGAACTGGTGCCTTTATATAAGAAGGAATATAATTACTTGCTGGATTTCACATTCTCTCTATTCATTAAATTAAATGAATTGTTAAAAATAACTCCAACTTGTCATCAATCAGAAAACTGGATCCCTTATTCATCAAATGATCCAAGAATCATATTTTCGGATCCGGCTCATCAAAGGGTATCTAAGCCTTATCTACAAGTTTTTTCATATAAATATAGCTTTGTGGCTGATACAGGGATCATGGACCTCCTGTTTAATGAGGGTCCGGCAAGTTCATCATACCTTAGTTCACAGCAATAATTCTGGATATCTATATTTGCAGAATAACTAGCGAAAATGGCAGTAAAAACAGAGCAAAACCTTGATTTCAATAAAAATGAGGATGTAAATAAAACATTACTCACCCAGCTACAATTCAAGCTTGGGAAAGTTGAAGAAGGCGGTGGAAAGAAGAATATCGAAAAGCAGAAGTCGAAAGGTAAACTGCTTGCGCGAGAAAGGATCAAATACCTTTTAGATAGTGACCGACCCAGCATTGAGGTTGGTGCTCTGACTGCAGATGATATGTACTCAGAGTATGGGGGTTGTCCTTCTGCAGGCGTGGTAGTGATGATAGGCTACATCTCCGGAAGGCAATGCATTGTAGTTGCAAATGATGCAACAGTGAAAGCTGGCGCATGGTTTCCTATGACAGCCAAGAAAAACTTAAGGGCTCAGGAAATATCCATAGAAAATAAATTACCTATAGTGTACTTGGTTGATTCTGCCGGGGTCTTTTTACCTATGCAGGATGAAATATTTCCGGACAAGGAACATTTTGGAAGAATTTTCAGGAATAATGCAGTGATGTCGTCAAAGGGCATCATCCAGATCGCCGCCATCATGGGAAGCTGTGTTGCCGGAGGAGCATATCTTCCTATCATGAGCGATGAAGCCATGATTGTGGATAAAACCGGTTCTATTTTTCTTGCCGGATCATATCTGGTAAAAGCTGCAATAGGTGAAGAGATAGATAATGAAACGCTGGGTGGTGCTTCCACGCATTGTGAAATATCCGGTGTTACTGATAACAAGTTCAAATCTGATGAGGATTGCCTTGATTATATCAAGAAACTATTTGATAAGATCGGAGCATTCGATAAAGCCGGTTTCGATAGAGTTGAACCATCACTCCCTAAGAAAGATCAGACAGAATTATATGGTGTGTTACCAGCTGAACGGGAAAAGCCATATGAGATGCTGGACATCATTGAAAGACTTGTTGATGATTCAGCATTTGAACAGTACAAACCTTTGTATGGTAAAACAATCATTTGTGGGATGGGAAGAATTGATGGATGGGCCGTGGGTATTGTTGCCAACCAAAGAAAAGTTGTAAAAAGCAAGAAAGGTGAAATGCAGTTTGGAGGGGTTATTTATAGCGACTCAGCCGATAAGGCTACACGATTCATTATGAATTGTAATCAGCGGAAAATCCCTCTCGTATTTTTGCAGGACGTAACAGGATTTATGGTGGGAAGCAGATCAGAACATGGAGGCATAATTAAAGATGGAGCCAAAATGGTGAACGCAATGTCTAACAGTGTTGTTCCAAAATTTACCATTGTAGTTGGTAATTCCTACGGTGCCGGGAATTATGCAATGTGTGGAAAAGCATATGACCCAAGACTGATAGCCGCCTGGCCAAGTGCACAAATAGCGGTGATGGGCGGGTCTCAAGCCGCGAAAGTTTTGCTTCAGATACAAGTGAGTTCCCTGAAATCTCAGGGAAAAGAAATATCACCTGAGGATGAGAGTAACTTATTAAAAGAAATCACAGATAGATATAATAGTCAAACCTCACCATACTATGCTGCATCCAGACTATGGGTTGATGCTATTATTGACCCAGCCGATACCAGAAAATGGATCTCTATGGGTATTGAAATGGCAGATCACTCCCCTATTGAAAAGCAGTATAATGTAGGTGTAATACAAACCTAACCTATGTCGGAATTTATTAAGATCATCGAAAAAGTGCATGAGTTTCACACCGTATTTGAATTGGATAGTCAGGAAAATCCGATCGCAAATCCGGGACCTGATACAGTTAACCTGCGCCACAGATTGATGCAGGAAGAAAATGATGAATACCTGGAAGCTGCCCACGCAAACGATCTTGAGTTAGTCGCGGATGCTTTAGGGGACAAGCTTTATATACTTTGTGGCACTATCATAGCTCACGGACTGCAACATAAGATCGTGGAGGTATTCGAAGAGATCCACAGAAGTAATATGAGTAAGCTTGGCGCTGATGGAAAACCTGTCCGCAGAGATGACGGCAAAGTACTCAAAGGACCTGACTATTTTTTGCCCAATATTCAGTCTGTTTTAGACAAATAGTTTCATCTCCAGCAATTTAAGAGGCATCAATTGGTCCGAAAAGCAAGTGAATTCCCTATCTTTGCAGACTATTCAGGACCCCTATGATACAAATTACCTTCCCGGATAAAAGAGTGCAAGAATACCCGAAGGGTGTTACCGGAATGCAGATAGCTTCAGGAATTTCCGAAGGATTGGCTCGTAATGTATTGTCTATAATGGTCAATGAACAAGTTTTTGACCTGCAGCGGCCAATCCATCAGAATGCAGAAGTTAGGCTACTTACCTGGAATGATGATGAAGGGAGATCAACATACTGGCATTCGTCAGCACACCTTTTGGCAGAAGCACTTGAAGCATTGTACCCCGGTATACAATTCGGGATAGGGCCTCCGATTGAAAATGGTTTTTATTACGACGTAGATCTGGGCGATCAAACTATTTCTTCGGATGACTTTCCGAAAATAGAAGAAAAAATGAAGGAGCTGGCAAAAGCCGGCAGTGAGTATAAACGGGAAGATGTAAGTAAAAATGATGCCGTTGAGTATTTTACCAAAAAGGGAGATAAGTACAAACTGGACCTGTTGAAAGATCTTGAAGATGGTACCATCACCTTTTATACCCAAGGTAATTTCACCGACCTGTGTCGCGGACCTCATATACCTGACACCAGTAAGATAAAAGCGATTAAGCTTCTCAATATTGCAGGAGCATATTGGCGTGGTGATGAAAAGAGTAAACAGCTTACTCGTATTTATGGAATAACATTCCAAAAACAAAAAGAGTTAACTGAGTATCTTGAGCGCGTAGAAGAAGCCAAGAAAAGAGATCACAGGAAACTAGGAAAAGAACTTGAACTGTTTACCTTCTCTGAAAAAGTTGGTCAGGGATTACCATTATGGTTACCAAAAGGCGCACAACTTAGAGAACGTCTTGAAAGCTTTCTCAAGAAGGCTCAGCTCAAAGCTGGATATGTACCTGTTGTAACTCCACATATAGGGCACAAAGATCTGTATGTTACTTCAGGACATTATGAGAAATACGGAGCCGATTCATTTCAACCTATACACACACCGGTAGAAGGAGAAGAGTTTTTCCTGAAACCGATGAACTGTCCGCACCATTGCGAAATATATAAAAGCAGGCCTCACTCCTACCGTGATCTGCCATTACGACTGGCTGAATTCGGAACTGTATACCGCTACGAACAAAGTGGTGAATTACATGGTCTTACCAGAGTTCGTGGTTTTACTCAGGATGATGCACATCTTTTCTGCAGACCTGATCAGGTAAAGGAAGAATTTCTGAAAGTGATCGATCTGGTGTTGTATGTTTTCAATGCACTCGACATTAATGACTATACTGCTCAGGTTTCGTTGAGAGACCCGGAGAATAAGGCCAAATACATTGGTAGTGATGAAAACTGGGAAAAGGCAGAACGTGCTATAATTGAAGCTGCTGATGAGAAGGGCCTGACCACAAAAGTTGAAACCGGCGAAGCTGCTTTTTATGGCCCTAAACTCGACTTTATGGTTAGAGATGCTTTAGGCAGAAAATGGCAATTGGGAACCATCCAGGTAGACTATAACCTGCCTGAAAGGTTTGAACTTGAATATACAGGATCTGACAACCAAAAACACCGGCCGGTAATGATTCACAGAGCACCATTTGGGTCACTTGAAAGGTTCATCGCATTACTGATTGAACATTGCGGAGGAAACTTTCCGCTATGGCTAGCACCCGAACAAGCTATCATACTGGGAATCAGTGAGAAATACAATGATTATGTAGAGAATATTTCTGAATTCCTAAAAAATTCCGATATTCGCGCCTCCATCGACGAAAGAGATGAAAAAATAGGGCGCAAAATCCGCGACGCTGAAGTCAGGAAAGTGCCCTTTATGCTTATCGTAGGTGAGAAAGAGGCTGAAAATAAAACCGTTTCAGTAAGAAAACACGGTCACGGTGACCTTGGTAGTTTTAGTTTAGACGGATTTATTGAACTGATAAAAAAAGAAACAAACCAGTTCATCAGCTGATAATTAAGTATAACCAATAAGAAGGAGGTAACACATTTCTACATTCAGAAGGCCGGGTAATAGAAACCGGAGAGGGTACAGCCCGCGATTTCAACGCAGAGAAAATGAGCACAATATCAATGAAGATATCACTGCTCCCACAGTAAGATTAGTAGGTGAAAATGTCACAGCTGATGTTTATTCACTGGAAGATGCACGCAAACTTGCATCATCACTAAGTCTTGATCTTGTTGAGATCTCACCAACCGCAGACCCGCCTGTTTGTAAAATTGTAGATTACCAAAAGTTCCTTTACGAGAAAAAGAAAAAAGAAAAAGAAGCTAAAGCGAAGACAGCCAAAATGATCATGAAAGAGATCAGGTTTGGCCCAAACACCGATGAGCATGACTTCAACTTTAAAGTTAAACATGCTATCAAGTTCTTGGAAGAAGGCTCAAAAGTCAAGGCCTATGTGCATTTCAAGGGAAGGTCTATCGCATATAAAGAAAAAGGTGAATTAATATTATTAAAGTTCGCACAGGAGTTGGAAGAATACGGGAAAGTTGAACTACTACCCAAACTGGAAGGTAACAGAATGTTCCTTTTTCTTGCTCCACTGCCAAAAAAGAAAAAATAAATACCAATAAAGCAATGCCAAAAATGAAAACGAATTCCAGTGCAAAGAAGCGTTTTTCTTTCACCGGAACAGGCAAGATCAAGCGTAAGCATGCTTACAAAAGTCACATCCTGACCAAAATGAGCAAGAAGCGTAAGAGAAACCTTACCCACACTGGTACTGTTGATCCTGCCGATCACGACAGAGTAGCAAGAATGCTTGTTGCCTGATTCACTAATTACTAACCGGGAAATAGCCTTAAAGAATCTGAAAAAGATCGCTATCACCAAAAAACAATTAAAATGCCAAGATCAGTAAATTCCGTTGCTTCTAAAGCAAGGAGAAAAAAGATCCTCAAGCAGGCCAAGGGAAACTGGGGCGCAAGAGGTAATGTATTAACAGTTGCTAAGCATACTGTTGAAAAAGGTTTACAGTATGCCTACCGTGACAGAAGAAATAAAAAACGTGAGTTTCGCGCACTTTGGATACAGCGTATCAATGCCGGAGCACGTTTACACGGAATGTCTTATTCTCAATTAATGGGTAAGATCCACAATAATGGAGTTGAATTGAACAGAAAGGTTCTGGCCGATCTTGCTATGAATCATCCTGAAGCATTCAAAGCTATAGTGGATTCAGTAAAGTAATACTAATCTGAACTAATTTAAAAAGGGAGCCACGTGCTCCCTTTTTTTATTTTTATACCGTTATGAACTTGCGAATCCCCGGTAAACCTCTGTTATTGCTATCAGCCATACTATTCATTTTATGGTATGTGATCGCAGGGTATTTCAACAGACCGGCACATGATGACTTCGATTTCCTTTATCAGGTTCGTGAATCTGATCCGATTAATGCCACACAATATTACTATCAAACCTGGAATACCAGGTGGGTGGCTATTTTTTTTGCGAATCTATTTTATAAGCTCTATCTGATTCAAAAAACATTCATCACTTTTCATATTGTAACATTAATTCTTATAATAACTTCATTAGGGATGTTGATCTCTGCATTTTTAAAAAGAATTCAAATTAGTTTTAATTTCTCAACACTCTTCACCATAACTGTGTTGATTTTTTCAAGTGTATTCTTCAGCACATTCAGCATAGAAGATGCATACTATTGGGTGAATACAACAACCATGTATTCATGGAATATTGCAATGTTCCTGATTTTTGCTTCAGTAGTTATAGACCCTAACAAGAATTTAAGCAGCTTTATAATAGCTGTTTTTACAGGATTTATTATTGGTGGAAGCAGCGAGCCATTTTGTATAATGCTGATAGTGACAATTTCTGCATTTATAATGGTGACTTTGTCAGTCTCAAATAAAATCAATAAGGTCACATTGATGTTTTTAATAGCAATGTTGTGCTCTTTCGCGATAAGCTATCTCGGACCAGGACATGTTCAGCGAAGCCAATTCTTACCGGACACAGGGATCTTTCTGAAAGCCTTCGTGTTGGTTAAATCAATGATAAAACTTTTCATTATTGAACTACCATCAAAACTCCCCTATGCGATACTGTCTGGATTATTAGGTTACCTTATTGGAACACAAACCCAAGAAGGCTCACTTCATATTTTAAACAAATCAAAATTTGCTGATTCATTTATTAAATTATCAATCTTGTTTATTGCCTTGTGTCTTATATCACTGGCACCGATTGCATACCTGATGTCGGAAATGGGACCTCCCAGAGCATTGACCCACATAGCATGGTTGTTTGTTGTATATATCTTTTTGAATATGTTCATCTATGGATACAAAAGAGAAGGGAACTCACAGTTCCTTATTCCACTGAGTAGATTTTACCCATGGATTGTAGCCACGTTTATTCTTGTAACCGGTTTGGGAGCCATAAAAAAGGCATATGATTATTCAGCAGCATATGATGAAAGGATGCAACTGATAGAGCAAGAAGTAAGCAATGGTAGACAAGAAACCTTGGTAATAACTAAATCATTGCCTGATCCCGGGTGGCTTCATAGTGCTGAACTTACACCCTACCCTTCTAGTTTTATCAATAGCCAAATGCAAAAGTATCTGAACACTGATTTTTCAATGATAATTGAAAAGGAAGCAAAAAAATAATCAGTTTGTAACTCTTTTCAAACCTGCTTCTGCTACTGTATAATCAGGCTTTAAGGTTACAGCTGCTTTATAGTCATCGGCAGCAGCCTGCACATCTCCCATCTGCTCATAACATAGCCCACGATTGTAATATGCCTGAGAATATTGGGCATCTGCCTTTAAAGCATTGCTATAGTGCTTCACCGCTTCAGGAAATGTTTTTAAATAGATCTGATGAATATATCCTAAATTGAAATGTGCATTTTTATTCATAGGATTGATGGCGATGATGGAAGTATAATCCTGAATGGCTTTATTCAATTCATCATGATCCTGATACCAAAGTCCCCTGCCATATAATGCCTCTTCAGATTTGGGATCGACCTTCAGAGCATTATCAAAAAATCCGACAGCCGCTGGGTTATTTTGAGCTTGCATGATCACTCCTAACTGCATATGAGCATTGTAATAATCAGGGTCAATTTCAACTATCTTTTGAAAATCACTAACCGCTTTTGTGGTATCGCCTACCTCTTTGTAATTCATTCCCCTCATAAAAAGTGCGGTTAAATTCAGCTTATCCGTTTGGAGAACTTCATTGAGCAGGATAACAGATTCTTTATGCTCTTTAACTATCAGATATATCTCGGCAAGTTTTATTTTAGGTTTAACATTCCCGGGATCAAGTTGTACAGCTTTGACTAGAGCCTGCCGTGCATCATAAATTTTACCCTGTGCAAATGAAATATCAGCATAAGTTAAATAATAACTCGCCCGGGTTGAATCCATTGAAAGTGCTTTCTCAATATCCTGACGAGCTTCAGGAAACTTTTTCAACCTTATCAGCTCATTGGCCCTTTCGTTATAAAGTTCATCCTTATCAGGAGATTCAGTTATGGCTGAGTTGAGCCTGGCAAGTTCTGCATTATCAGATTTGCTTTCTGACGTATTATCAGAGGACATATTTTCAGATTCATCAGTTGAACTGGTGCTGCATGCCATCACAAATATGAAGGAAAGCAAGATGATGGAAAATGGTTTGATCAATTTCATTGGATTTAGCATAGCGTAAAAATAAGAAACCCCGCTACAATGTAACGGGGTTGCCTACACAAGTAATTAAAATCACGATGTTTACTCTTCGGTAGTTCCGAGTGAAGCCCGGATCTTACCTTCAATTTCATCAGCCAGTTCAGGGTTATCAATGAAAAGTTGACGCACGGCTTCTCTTCCCTGCCCAAGCTTGGTATCGCCATAGCTAAACCATGAGCCGCTCTTTTTGACAATATCCAGATCCACTCCCAGATCAACAAGCTCACCCGTTTTAGAAACACCTTCACCATACAGTATATCAAATTCTGCTGTTCTGAATGGCGGTGCTACTTTATTCTTCACAATTTTAACTCTGGTACGGTTACCTATAACATTTTCACTGTCTTTTATCTGACCTATTCTTCTGATATCTAATCTTACAGATGCATAGAATTTAAGTGCATTACCACCTGTTGTGGTTTCAGGGTTACCAAACATAACACCGATCTTCTCTCTCAATTGATTGATGAAGATGCAACAACAGCCGGTTCTGCTGATTGAAGCAGTGAGCTTTCTTAATGCCTGAGACATTAGTCTTGCCTGAAGGCCCATTTTGGAATCACCCATTTCACCTTCGATCTCACTTTTGGGAGTTAGTGCGGCCACTGAATCAATAACGATGATGTCTATTGCTCCCGAACGGATCAGATTATCAGTGATCTCCAACGCCTGTTCACCATTATCAGGCTGAGAGATAAGGAGGTTCTGGATATCAACCCCCAGCTTTTGAGCATAATACCTGTCAAAGGCATGTTCAGCATCAATAAAGGCTGCAATTCCACCATTCTTTTGTACCTGAGCAATGGCCTGAATAGCAAGTGTTGTTTTACCGGACGACTCAGGACCGTATATCTCGATCACACGGCCTTTGGGCAGCCCACCTATTCCCAAGGCCATATCAAGAGAAATAGAGCCTGTTGAAATGGCGTCTATTGCTTCGATTGGCTCATCACCCATCCTCATGATGGTACCTTTTCCATAGGTCTTTTCGATCCGGTCGATCGCCAGTTGAAGTACCTTTAGTTTCTCTTTGCTTGTTGCTTCTGTAGCTGACATGTTGAAAAATTTAAAATTGATTAATATTTATAACTAATTGTTTTTCAGTTTATTATTTCATAAAGATCATCTTCCTGACATATTAATGATCGTATCACAATCAAAACCCACCTTTACAAATATGGTAAAAGTTTTGAATGAACCAAGTAAAAATGAAATAAATTGTTTTCAACAGGTCAATAAAAAAGGCCGGGATCTCTCCCGGCCTGCCTCAATAACCATACTCAATATAAAAACCTAATATTCTTGTTTAGTTTGACTCTATGGTGATACCATCCTCTGATATATCAATGTTAACATCTTCACCATCTTTAATTAAAGAATCCTTTGAACTAAATCCTTTGACGCGTACACCTTTCCCATCGATCTTGATCTTAACATTATCATGAGACCTTGATGAATGACCATACGAAGGCAAATTACAGCCAATGCATTCAAGTCCTGATGGTGTCATCGTCCATGCTTTACCTACCATGTCACCATCATACGTGTTGGTCACGTTTTCGATATCGTAAATTATATCGTCCATATTATCGGCCATATATACCGTTTTTCCTTCAGGCACTTTCAACACAAGTTGTAACTTCTGACCTCTGTACATGGCACCGGCCGGCAAGATGAATCCTTCATCAAACCGAATGGTTGAACCTTCCTGTACGATCCGGTATTGGATACTCCTTGCATTGTTAACTGCACTTCTTCTATCCTTTCCTCTTGCAGAACCAATTTGTACCAACTCAAATTCAGTACCTGTAGATTTTATGATATCCAGCTTTACATCACCTATGTTTATTGAATCTTGGCCTGAATTGATATCCCAACCTGAGTCAAGTCCTTTTGTATCGAAATAATATGCTTCATCTCTCATTCCATTTGGATAAAACACATCCAGATTGAGTGTATCACCCTGAGGTTGTAACAATGGGATCTCAATCCGCTGCACTTCTCTGGTCTTAAATTCTCCGGCAATTGATGTAGCAACAGAAATTGAAAGTACCAGACCAATTATCCACAGAGCCAAAGCCGACCAGTTGAGGAT
>JAHEMF010000025.1 GCA_024643795.1 Bacteroidota bacterium
GGGCTGAAACGGCTGCTGAGTAAACTTTTTTATCGGGTTAAAAAAGTTGGTGAGGTCCTTTTTCGGCATATATTCATGTAATACAACCTTTTGCTTTCCCAGCGTCCTTAAGAAAGTAAATGAGGAGTTTAGAACCAACGGAGCAAGTTTGGGGTTGTTGTCGCCAACAGCCGACATGATACGCAAAGGTTTTAACTGGGTGCCACCCCTAATGAAAAATACAGTTAATGCAGCTGTTATTAAAAAGTATAAAACTGATTTTACCCATGATATATTTTTATGTTCACCTTCCTTTGCTTTAGGATATCGTTTGTTGAAAACCCAGATCATGAAAATAAAAAGCAGCGGTACATACCAGAAATCTGCCATCATACTAAAAATGTTGTTCCTGATATCTTCACCCATCGTAATGATCTTCATCAGATCAGTTGTGCTTCGTTTTCCCTGGAATGCGAAAAAAGCAGAGTCAACCAAATTCAATAAAATAAATGGCAGGTTTAGGATCAGGAATAGCCACTTAATTAATTTTTGAATGGATTTTTTGTAAAATGATCTGAAGGGAAAAGTATGCAGTAATAGTATTGGAATGTTAATGTAAAAAATAGCTGACAGGTCGAAACGGATGCCTCGAATGAATGCAATTGAGATGTCGATAAGTGATGTGCCTTCGAAATAAGCAAGATTGGCAAAGAAGAATATGATCCGTAAAATGGAATATATTGTAACAAGAAAAAGGATCCTCTTAATAAGCATCCTGTATCTGTTATTGTTTTGAACTACAGATAGCATATGCCACCAAAAGTATCAATAAAAAAGCCGCCTTGTGCAGGCGGCTTTCTAAATATATGGCTATAATATTATTTGCTGTAAGTGGCGTTGCAAACATCGCCAACCACCCCGTCTCTCCAGTTGTAGTTAATAAAGAATTCAACCGGATTGGCATTGTTGGTAACACTGGCAATATTTAACGACTCCAGAACCACAGTTCCACCTAGTGATTGGCCGGTAGTGGCTGATATCTGGTTATTGTTCTTGTTGTAGCTGCACTCTATAGTAACGGTGTTTCCAAATCCACCAAAGTTGGTGATGAAGAACTTCCCGTTCTCTGTGTCTGATCCATGGATCTCTGCATTGAAGGTGTTAACAGGTGTGGTCTGGCATGAATTGCTACAGTTGGTATAAGTGCCTGATAAAAAATCAGCCGAATTTCTTACTGCAACACTACGCTCCGCCATCCCGGTATTACCGGCATTATCAGTTACCTTATAAGTAACGGTGTAAGTTCCGGTATGATCCTTATCTACATTGGTAGTAACAGTTACTTTGCTATTCGGAATGGTTCCGTCCTCGTCGTCCTTTACAGTAAATCCGGGTTCGGCATATGAATCGTTCAGGTCCATGTAAAATGGATTGTCACCTGTAAGAGTGATAATAGGTGGAGTGATATCTTCTTCGCTCTGGCATCCTGTGTAAATGACCCCACTGATGAATATCATAGTGAAGACGATTATGGCATTTCTGATTTCTTTTGACATCTTGATGGATGATTTTGATTTGAACCTATAATACTGTGTTGAGCCAAAAAGGTTACTTTTGAGAGGTATTGCCTTTTATAAAAGTTTTAATTTATTTGATTAAATAATTGAAAATCAGAATGTTAAGTAAATTTAAATTCTCTACTCCGGTACCAATGTTTCTTATCATGCTGTTTTTGGCTATTTCAGCCTTTTCATCCTGTTCAGGTCCGCAGCAAAATGCTGATAAAGAGCAGGAGCAACTCGACAGTATTGAGCGTGCAACTGCCGCCATGGAAGCTGCGCGTGAAGCAGCGCTCATAAAAGCCAGGATGGAAGATTCACTGAGCCGGTTGCAGGTGCTCGATAGTTTGAAAGAAGAATAAACTTGAGAGGACTGGCAGTCAGCTGGTCAGTGTTTTCCGCAGCCATCACAGCCATCATTTCGGTGATCACCCGAACGGCCTGAAAATACCATACGACGCACCAGAAAAAGTATAGAGGCGGCAACTACCAAAAATGTAAGTACAAGTTGAATCATTACAGATCTAAAGTTCGCTGAACTCAAAGGTACCTCTTTTTTGGTACTTTTGTCCTTTCATTTTTCCTATGCCTGTACTGAATTTCGACCGTAAAAATCTGACCGACGATAAGCTTCAAGACCTTTACAGGCAACTTGTTAAACCCCGGTTGATAGAGGAGAAGATGCTGGTGTTGTTGCGCCAGGGAAGAATAGCAAAATGGTTTTCAGGAATTGGTCAAGAGGCCATTTCTGTTGGTACGGTTGCTGCTCTGGACCATTCAGAATATATACTTCCCATGCACCGTAATCTGGGAGTGTTTACTGGAAGAAATATTCCGCTTCACAAACTATTCTCTCAAATTCAGGGTAAGAGTGGTGGGTTCACCAAGGCAAGAGATCGTTCATTCCATTTTGGAACCAATGAGTACCACATTGTGGGTATGATTTCACATTTGGGTCCGCAACTTGGTGTTGCAGATGGAATTGCTCTTGGCGATAAGTTGAAGAATGAACCCAAAGTAACAGCTGTATTTACAGGTGATGGTGGTGCCAGTGAAGGCGATTTTCATGAATCACTCAACGTAGCAGCAGTATGGGATCTGCCGGTGATCTTTATTGTGGAGAATAACGGTTATGGTTTATCCACACCATCAAGCGAACAATTTCGTTTCCGTCAATTCATCGACAAGGCGATAGGGTATGGTATAGAAGGCGTTCAAATAGACGGAAATAATATTCTGGAGGTATACAATACCGTTAGTGAGCTTGCGCAAAGCATTAGGATCAAGCCCCGTCCGATACTTCTTGAATGTATGACCTTCCGTATGCGCGGTCATGAAGAAGCTTCCGGAACCAAATATGTTCCTCAGGAATTATTTGAAGCGTGGGGAAAGAAAGATCCGATCAAAAATTATGAAGAGTATCTGGTAGGTATCGGTGTGCTTGATCAAGCAGCTATTGAAGAGATACGTGCAGAAATAAAGCTGGAGATCAATGAAAATCTTGAGATCGCTTTCGTTGATGATGTGCCTGCTGCTGATACTTTTGTTGAGTTGCAGGATATGTATGACAGGAATACTCCTGCCCCCATATTTCCGGTATCGGATAGTAAAACACCCAAACGGTTTGTGAATGCTGTGTCAGATGCTTTACGTCAGGCACTTCAGATCCATCCTAATCTGGTGGTGATGGGACAGGATATTGCTGAATATGGAGGAGTGTTTAAAGTAACTGAAGGGTTTGTTGATGAATTTGGCAAAGACAGGGTGCGTAACACGCCTTTGTGTGAGTCGGCTATTATAGGTGCTGCATTAGGTTTATCCATTAACGGTTATAAATCTGTTGTGGAGATGCAGTTCGCTGATTTTGTGACCTGTGGTTTCAACCAGATCATAAACAATCTTGCCAAAACGCACTACCGGTGGGGTCAAAACGCAGATGTGGTGGTTCGTATGCCTACCGGAGCTGGTGTAGGTGCAGGTCCGTTCCATTCTCAGTCTAATGAAGCATGGTTCTTCCACACCCCCGGACTAAAAGTTGTATATCCAGCATTTCCTTCCGATGCCAAAGGTTTACTGGCAGCGGCCATTGAAGACCCTAACCCGGTGATGTATTTTGAACATAAAGCACTTTACCGATCGGTTTCTGATGAAGTGCCAAACGACTATTATACGATACCCATAGGTGAAGCCCGTGCAGTACGTTCCGGTGGTGACCTCAGTATAATCACTTATGGTATGGGTGTACACTGGGCCATGGAAGCACTTGATAAACACCCTCATATTTCAGCAGATCTTATTGACTTGCGTTCTCTGTTGCCATGGGATAAGGAAAAGGTTCTTTCTTCAGCAAAGAAAACAGGAAAGGTCATCATCCTTCACGAAGATACCATGACAGGTGGAATTGGAGCTGAGATCGCAGCGGTGATATCGCAGGAATGTTTCATGGATCTGGATGCACCGGTACTGCGTAGCGCCGGATTAGACACTGCAATTCCAATGTCATCTGTGCTCGAGTGGAATTTTTTACCTAAAGACCGGTTTGAAAAACAACTATTAGAATTGGCAGCTTATTGAAGCGAATCACCGGATGCGATCGCTGTTTGATCGTGTGCAGGAACAGCAAGTACCGAATCCAGTCTGTTCATATTGTTTTGATTCTCTTTGGTAAAAGCGGCATCCTTTAAAAACTTCTTCTCTTTTTTAGTGAGGTGCCAGCTAAGAGCGATCTTTTCTTCTGTTTGTGGTAATTGAAAGAGGAAGAAGTCAAAAGGTACATCCAGCCACTCAGTAACAAATTTTAGGTAATCATCCTGTACATAATCCTGCATCAAAATAAAATTACCTGTTACATTTCTTAGAGGTGATGTGATCTTGGCCAGGATGGTGTTGGCCTCTTTCTCACGTTGCTTATACTTTTTATTGGTATCACGTATCTGTATCAACACCACACCTGATGTATTCTGTTTCATCCACGACCTTAAATGATAAATATAACGTACCGAATTTATAAGTCCATAGTTATCACGCATACCTGCATCTGTTACCTCAACATAAGGTTCTGTAGGTAAAATGGTTGTGGGCATGATGTAGGGGAATGTGGCATTCATCCTCAGCAGACTAATGAAGTTAGTGTTGTAAGGTTTGTAATCTTTAAAGAATCTTGTGAACTCAATACCATCAGGAACAGGTTCTAATCCCTGAGTGTTGGATGTTTGCTGTTTAAGCAGATAGGAGACCCCTTGCGGTGATATAAGTAATGAACGGCCGTCGTTGTTGATGGTAGGGGCAAGGATAAGCATAGGAATCTTGGCATCTTGTTCGGGTTTACGATAGTATTCAAGAGGCACGTCCAGTATCCCGCCAAGGTTTTTATTGAGCTGCTGCTCGAAAGCATATCCTCTGTCTTTGAAATACCTGTTACTGTCCTGTTTGAAACTTTGCAGATTTAAGAACAGATCACTAACCATAAAACTGAATGCAGTCGCGTTAAGCAGATCTTTACCTATGTTGTTGAGGTGTTCATGTGATTCATCACCCATCACCTGCTTTTTGTAAAATAATTCACGGTAATAGGATGCGCCTATAAGTCCACCCGAAGAACCTGTAATGAGCCGTGTATGGTCCATCAGAGTGCCGTTAAGGGTACTGTCAATAGATTGCATGATGTTAAAAGCAAAGTAAGACGACCGTAAGCCACCCCCACTCACATTCAGGATAACCAGCTTAGGCTTTTCTACGCCCCTTTTATTCCAGTCGCTTTTCCACTTATCAAGAATAGCCAAGGTGTTTGCAAGGTCATTTCTTACTGTTTCTTCTGAATATTCATTTTCTATTACATCTATGGAATATGGTTTTGGATCAGGGTTATAATTGAGGCCTATGGCCTTGTTCTTTTGATTTACAAAATCAAATTGAGAGATGAAATTGAGCAGCAGGAATAAGCCTATAATTGCAGCGTTAGACCACGACTTGAGCCAAAACCTGAATACACCCGAAAGCATCAGCAGCATGGTAAGGAATAACAATACGCTGGCCGCTGCAGGTAATTGAAAGATCTCGAAATCGCGAAACAAACCAAGTGTTATAAAGATTCCAAAAACTATAAGCTCAACTACTGCTGCATTGATATGGTTCTGCTTGAAAACCGACTGCAACATATAGTGCTTGTAGTGTGCAGTGCTTCTAACAAGTCGTATGGAAACAGGATTCGATAAGTAAGTATCAACTCTCCAGAATGGTTTATTCCACAGATCTTCTTCCTTATTTGAAGGAGCAGCCTCCTGACTTTCATAATCTGCTTCTGCCCTTAGGTCGGCTTGCTCAACGCCAAACAGTTTATAAATATCTTTATTAGTGAGCAGAAAATAGCGGAGGGTAAGGTTAACAATGAGATACACGCCCAACAAGAAAGCTCCCATGTTAATGGCAATTCCTATTGGCGATTCAAACTGATTCAGATACTGGAACCGTATCATGTTATATATGTATACGGCCAGAAATGTAACAGGAATCACAAAGTTGTTAAGTGAGAATTTCAGGAATGGCTTTGATAAGGTTGCCAGAAAAGGAAACCTGAAACTGTTTAGGATATAACTTGAAATATTAAAGGCCATGATGAACGATCCGCACGTGATACCCACAATAAAGAACGACAGGAAATCGACCTCTCCTCTGTATTCAGGGTCAAGGAACAGATAGGGGATGCCAAACCGTAAGGATATGCTTTGGGTCACAAAAGCAAAGAGTAATACCCAATAGATAAGCACCAGCTGGTTCTTTTTGATGTGCATAATGACCAGCTGCACCGGAAACGAGAATATTATTCTATTCAGGAATGTCCTGATCTTCATTGATGTAAAATCCTATAATTATTTTAACGAAGGATTTTGAATTTAGATACCCTAGGCCAATATATGTACTATTTGGTGTAAAAAGTATAACGCTTGTCAGTTATTTACCCATATTGGCATCAACCAGCGCTAGTATTTCATCTCTTAATGTAATGGATCGTTGTTCCATCTCTTTTCCTTTTTTCAGTATCTCGTTCACATACGATTCATCTTTATACGAACCGGCATTGATCCGCACATTCAGATAAGCTCCTGATACGGCGGTTTGCGCACATAATGCACCTACACCTGCATCTGAGGCTGAGTTGGGGTTGCCTTCTTTGGCCATAGCTTTAATAACGGTCATGGAATCCAGTGCTGTCTGCATCACCTTTAACGGAACTTCAATAGCAAAACGTGTTGCATCTTGTATTGCCTTTGAACGTATCTTTTTTTCTTCGTCTGATGATTTGGGTAACTGAAAAGCATTCATTATCCCGTTGAATGCTGCGGTATCTTCATCAACCAGGGCAAGCAATTGCGATTTGAATTGTTGTCCTTTGATGGCCCATTCACTGAATTCATTCCAACGATCTTCCCATCCTCTTTTTGAAGCACTGAGGTTGGCCACCATGGTTGCCAGACTCACACCAAGCGCTCCGGCATAGGCCGAAATAGAACCTCCTCCCGGGGCCGGGGACTCACTTGCCGTTTCATCGGCGAAAGCAGAAATGGTCATGCCTATCAGCTGCTTGTTGTCATCAGCATTCATGCAGTATTCAATGATACGTTTCGAAGGATCAAAAGGACCAAGCTCATCAAGACCCATAGATTTTACTGCAATATGAATCAGTTCTGTGTCCGAAACTCCGGAGGAGAGGGATTGCTTCTCCAGAAAATATCTTCCTGCGTCTAGCATAGCTGATAGCGGAACAAGTCCAACTAGTTCCGAACCGGTTACTCTGATTCCTCTTTCAGCGGCGCTGTTCATAGATTCATCAAACACTATATGCAGCGGTGTTTCTCTGAACTTGGTAATGTTGATAGACACCTGAGCAATACCATATTCTTCTATGTACCATCCAATGGCCTTCACACCTTTGAGTTTACCGGATATACGCACTTCATTGCCTTTCTCATCCTTAACAACCGGTCCGCTTATAGGATTTCCTTCACGTAATACCCTTCCGGCTTCACGGATATCAAACGCAACGGAGTTTGCACGCTTTACCGATTTGGTATTAAGGTTCACATTATATGCTATCAAAAAGTCGCGGGCACCAATAACAGTAGCACCGGAATGTACGTTAAAAGTGGCAGGACCAAAATCGGGCTTCCACTCAGGTAGTTTTATCTTTTCTTCAAAACCTTCATACTCACCTGAACGGATAACGGAAAGGTTGCTTCTCTTTTTGTTAGTCTGAGCATCTTCATACAGGTATACCGGTATCTTTAGTTCCTCACCAACTTTCTTTGCAAGCTGTTGCGACCATTTTGCAGTTTCTTCAATGGTAATGTTGGCAACAGGAATAAAAGGACAAACGTCTGTTGCTCCCATGCGGGGATGTTCGCCTTCGTGTTTTGACATGTCTATCAGGGAAGCAGCTTTGGCAATACCTCTGAAGGCAGCCTCTACTACTGCCTCTGGCTCACCTACAAAAGTAACTACAGTACGGTTGGTGGCTTTGCCGGGATCCACATTCAAAAGTTTTACTCCGTCAACAGAGGCAATAGCTTCGGTGATTGCACTGATCACTTCGCTGTTACGGCCTTCGCTGAAATTAGGAACACATTCTATAAGTTGCTTCATATTATTAATAAGGTATTTTATTGTTTAATGCCGTTAACATATACGCTTTCGATGTGGCTTTTGCCGAAAGCATAAGGTATATATGAAACAGATGGTATCACATTAGTAACTATAAAGCTGGCCTTCTTGCCCGGGGTGATGCTTCCCAGCTCTTTGTTAAGATCCATCGCATATGCGCCGTTGATAGTGGCTGCATTGATGGTCTCTTCCGGATCCATACCCATGTGGATACAACTCAGGCTTAATACAAATGACATGTTACCTGATGGGGAACTTCCCGGGTTATAGTCGGTTGCCAGAGCTACCGGTAACCCTGCATCTATCATTTTCCGCGCAGGTGCATAGTGCAGCTTCAAGAAAAAGGCTGTGCTGGGTAGGATGGTAGGCATAGTGGAAGATGCTTTTAACACTGCGATCTCCTCTTCGCCGGTGAATTCAAGGTGATCAACCGACAATGCATTATGTTTTACTCCAACTTGTATTCCTCCAGAAGTTGCCAGTTCATTGGCATGTATCTTTGGCCGGAGGCCGAACTTGTTACCGGCTTCAAGTATGCGATCGGTCTCTTCAACGGTAAAAAATCCTTTGTCGCAAAATACGTCATTGTAATCGGCAAGCCCTTGTTCCGCTATGTCGGGTATCATTTTATTTACGATAATGTCAACATACGATTTGCGGTCTTCTTTATATTCTAACGGTATAGCATGTGCGCCAAGGAATGTGGATCGTACAGGTATGGGCGACCATGCTTTCAGGCGTTTTATTACACGAAGCATTTTCAGCTCACTCTCATAACTCAAACCGTATCCACTCTTTATCTCTACTGCCACAGTGCCCATCTTAATGATCTCATTGATACGGGTCACTGCACCTTTTAAAAGATCGTCTTCACTTGCATGCTGCATTTTTTTAGCGGAATTCAAGATGCCTCCTCCACGTTCTGCGATCTCCACATAGGTAAGCCCGTGAATACGGTCCACAAACTCACCTTCGCGCCACTTTGGGAAAACAATATGGGTGTGCGAGTCGCACCACCCAGGTAGTACCGACCGTCCCGCAAGGTCCGTTACTTCAAAACTAGCCTTAAAACCTTTTTTGGCACTATCAAGATCGGCCATGCTACCATACGAAACCACTTTATCACCTTCAATATACAGCCATGCATTTTCAATTATTCCACCGTCTTTCATAGCTGTACCGGTTATTTTAACGGGGTCCTGATCTCTGGCTCCTACCAAAAAACGTATGTTTAGGAATAGTTTATACTCGTTCATCCACTATCAATTTTAGTGCGAAGTTAGTATTTATACAACTATGCTAATGTGCTCACATTCAACCTGCTGATTTCCTACTTTTGCCCGATGAAATACCTTGAGCTGGAGTGCACCATTACGCCCTATGAACCATTTACTGACATTGTGATCGCCTACCTGTCTGATGCCGGATTCACCATGTTCGACACTTCTGATGGGCTGTTAAAAGCATATATACCCGAATCGGAATACAATAAAGATGAGTTTGAAAGCCTGTCTATCCATAAAGCAGATTTTGGCGCAGCAATTGTTTATGAACTCCGCCAGGCTGATGACCGCAATTGGAATCAGATCTGGGAGGAAAGCTTTTCACCGGTAAAAGTGGATGATATGGTGGCTATCAGGGCTCAGCACCACGAGCCTGTTAAAAATGTTAAATATGAGTTGGTCATCACACCCCGCATGTCATTTGGTACAGGTCATCATGCCACCACCTGGCTAATGATGAAAATGATGTTGGGGATGGATTTCACAGACAAAAAAGTACTTGATATGGGCTGCGGAACAGGTGTGCTGGCCATTCTGGCTTCAAAACTGGGCGCCGAAAGTGCTGATGCTGTGGATATTGACGATAATGCCACCGGAAATGCCACCGAAAATATGGAACTCAATAACATTATGAATGTGGAGGTCCACACCGGTAATGCACACACTCTTGTTGGCAAAAAGTATGAAATTGTCCTTGCCAACATTAACAGAAATATTATCCTTGAAGATATTACGTTATATAATGATTACCTGTTACCCGGTGGGGAACTGTTGGTCTCGGGATTTTACGACAACGATCTGGAAAAAATAGTAATCGCCGCAAAGGGGACAGGTTTTAGAACTATTAAAAAGCTAACCAGCAAAAACTGGTGCTGCGCTTTGTTTAAAATATAAATTCAGGGAATGGGTTCATTGGTCCGCAGAACAATCTTTTTTACTTTCTGTCTTGTTACCCTTACGGGGATGGTGTTTGCACAAACACCTAAAAGCTTTACTCATGATGATGTGAAGTTTGCCGAAGAGATGAAGACTTTTTTAGAAGCCACTAATAAGAAAGAGGCAGGTAAACTGATGGAACGTTTTCAGGTGCCATGGACCACCGGTAAGTTTTCTTCTGCTCAAAAAGAACAGATATACAGCACATGTGATGCCATGCTGAAAAAAAGACTTAAAGCATTTCCTGATTTTAGCAACTACCTGAATGCATTGCTGGGTTTTAGCGAGAGCGAACAGCTACCTGAAAGTTTTGATAAATGGCATGCCGGTATCAATAAATATCTGAAAGGATCAACACGACAGTTCAGTACATATCTTGAGATCTGCTACGACCTGTTCGCCACCAACACTTTGTATTCATCGCCTTCAACCACATGGAAGTCGGGCAATAACAATTACACCTTTGATTTCGATTCACTACCAAAGATCATCTTTACCAAGACCGACCTCACTTGTCTGGCCAAGAATGACAGCAGTGTAATCTATGGTACTGCCGGAACATATTATCCAAGCCTGAAGCGTTTTAACGGAAAAGGAGGGAAGGTGTACTGGGATAGAGCGGGACTCTCGCGTAATGAAGTTTACGCACAACTTAACAACTACAGTATCGACATCTCCGGATCAGATTATGATGCTGATTCGGTTTCCTTTACAAACAGTACTTTGTTCAATGGTGCGTTAATAGGTTCACTTCGTGAAAAGATCCTTGCCAATGTAGATGTGGAAAGTGCTTCATACCCCAGATTCTCTTCGTATGATGTAGGACTTGAAATTCAGAAGCTCATCAAAGGAGCAACTTATGAAGGTGGTTTCTCCATGCAGGGTTCAAAGATCATTGGATCAGGAACTGCTTCCTCGCCTGCCAAACTTATTTTTTATCTGGATGGCAAACAATTCCTTGAAGCCCGTTCAAATAGTTTTGTCATCCGCCCTGAGCGTATTGTTTCTGATAATACAAGCGTAACTTTCAAGCTCAACAACGATTCTATTTACCACCCATCAGTAGAATTTAAGTATATCACCGAAGAAAAAATGTTGAACCTGATCCGGCCAAGCGGAAAAAGTACTGGTACCCCATATTTTGATTCGTTCCATGAAATAGATATGTACTTTGATATACTCACATGGAAGGTTGATGAAGCTTCGATAGACATGAAAATGTTCTCAGGTGCCAGCGGTGTAAAACTAACATTTGAGTCTTCCAATTATTTCAGAGAGCAGCGTTATCAAAAGTTACAGGGCATATCGGAGGTAAATCCTTTGTACACTTTAAAGGATTATGCCGAAAAGAATAACCGCAGAGTTATTTCGGTGGAAGAGTATTCGCAACACTTGCGTGTAAACGAAGATCAGGTGAGGGGGTTGTTTGCTTGGCTCAACACTCAAGGATTTATCGCATATGACCCTTCTACAAACCTGGCAGTGATCAAAGACCGTTTATATTATTACCTGAGTGCCAGTGTAGGTAAAACAGATTATGATATACTGGAATTCAATTCACAAATATCGTCACTCGCCAATGCAACTTTAGATCTTGCCACATTTGATATAAAAATGCGCGGAGTACCACAGGTTGTGTTGAGCGATACGCAATATGTATATGTAGTTCCTGAAAACCAGGAGTTGATATTAAAAGCGAACCGCGACTTTCATTTCGATGGAAGGGTACGTGCAGGTAGGTTCGACTTCAGAGGAACAGATTTTCTGTTTAGTTATGATGATTTTAATATTCAAATGGCATCTATCGACTCGGTGAGTATTGGTATTCCTGCTGAACAACCTGATGAGAATGGACAGATACGGTTGATCAAGTTGAGCAGTGTGCTGCAGAAGTTAACCGGAACAGTAAGGATAGAGTTGCCCAACAATAAATCATCACGTAAAAAGAATCCCTCATTCCCATTGTTTGAAAGTGCAGCCACATCATTTGTATATTATGACTATCCTTTCATTTTCGATAGTGTGTACAACAGGAATACATTTTACTTTCAGTTAGTTCCTTTCACACTTGATAGTCTCGATAATTTTGTACCGGAAGCACTTGCTTTCGATGGTAAGCTTGTTTCGGCGGGGATATTTCCTGATATCGAAGAGAAATTAAGAATACAGTCCGACTACTCCCTTGGTTTCAAACGTGCTCTGGATGATACAGGGTTGCCTGCCTACGGGGGCAAGGGTAAGTATTATGAAAAACTATCGCTCAGTAATGCCGGATTACGTGGTAGTGGTAAAGTGGAGTATCTGAGCTCGGTCACAAAATCGAAAGATTTCATCTTCTTCCCCGACTCAACTAATGCTGATGCTTACGATTTCACTATTGCTCGTACCGTTCTTAACGGTGTAGAATATCCACAGGTGCAGGGTACCGATGTATTCATCAACTGGCGGCCTAAAGATGATAAGATGTTCGCATACAAGAAGCTGAACGATTTCGACATGTATGTAACACAAACCATGCTCGACGGTAACCTGATCCTTGCCAATACAGGCTTGTCAGGAAATGGTGTTGCCAAGTTTGAAGAAGCACAGCTATTGTCAAACGACTTCCGATTCAAGCAGATCACTTTCTCAGCCGATACTGCCGATTTCAAGCTGGCAAGTCAGGAAGCAGGACTCCTTGCGCTTGAGACTACCAACATGAATTCATTCATAGATCTTGAGTTGAGATTTGGTGAGTTCAAATCTAATGGCGACGGCTCGTACGTTACCTTCCCACTTAACCAGTATATCTGCTTCATTGAGAAATTCAGGTGGAATATGGATGAGAAAGATGTTCAGTTTGGTGCTTCCACAGCCGAAACCCAGGCGCAGGGAGCAGGCAATATGAATATCAGCGGATCGGAATTTATATCTATAAATCCAGCTCAAGATTCATTACGTTGGTTCTCACCTTATGCAAACTATAATCTGGTCGATTATAAGATCAACGCACACGAGGTAAAAGAGATACTTGTTGCCGATGCTAGTGTGATCCCCGGTGATGGTGAAGTAGAGATCGGCAAAAATGCTGATATGAAAACGCTTAACGAAGCTAAGGTTATCGCCAACACTACTACTCGTTATCATACCATGATCAATGCCGATATTGATATCACAGGACGTAAGAGTTTTACAGGTGCTGGTGATTATGAATATGTTGATCAGTTGCAGATCAAACATCAGTTGAGACTTACGCTCATAAGTGTGGATACCTCTTATCAAACCTTCGCCAAAGGTGAGGTGCCCGATTCGCTCAACTTTTTATTGAGTCCAAACATTCAATACAAGGGAACATTTGGCATACAGGCGGCGCGGCCTAATCCATTCTTCACTGGTTTTGCACGTGCCAACCACGACTGTAGTGATCTCATAACTCCTAACTGGTTCAGCTTCTCGGCAGAGATAGATCCTAAAGGGGTAAATGTGCCGGTAGTGAACCCGGTGAACGATGCAAGGGTTCCCCTGAGCTCTGCAATTCTTTTTGATAAAGACAGTGCGAATGTATATGCTACATTCTTGTCAGTTAAGCGACGACCGTCAGATACTGAGATATTATCAGCCGAAGGTTTGTTGTCATTTGACTCAGGCTCAAGAAGTTTTCGTATAGAACCATCGTTAGATGACGATTCTAAAAAGAAAACCAAAGAGGGTGAGACGGTACCGTTTAATCATGGCAACACTTTTATACTTGACGATGCGCGGTGTGCTTTTAAAGGGAATGGTAATATGAACCTTGGAAGCAACTTCGGGCAATTTAAAGTGGGAACAGTAGGGGATATAGATTTCAACCCTTCAAATGGAAAGACCGATCTGGATGTGATGGTTGATCTCGACTTCTTCTTTAATGATGAAGCTTTGAAAGTGATGTCGGAGTTGATTCTTTCTTATCCAACACTTCCTCCAACTAATGATAACCGTCCGGTTTATCAGGAAGGTATGCGAGTGATATTAGGTAAGGAAGATGCTGACAAGTTTATTTCCGAGATCAGTTTATTCGGTATCCCTAAAAAGGTACCAGAAAAACTTTCTCACTCTATATTCCTTTCCGAAGTCAAACTAGAATGGGTGAAGGAATCTCTCAGTTTTAAATCGAACGGTAATATCGGTATCGGTATAGTAGCCAAGAATCCGGTGAACCGGAAGGTGAAGGGGTATCTGGAGATAGCTCGCAAACGTTCCGGTGACGTATTTAACTTTTACTTTGAACTCGACGGAATCACATGGTTCTATTTTAATTATTCACGAGGTGTGATGCAGGTGATCTCTTCAGAAGGAAAGTTCAACGAAATCATTAACAATATGAAACCTGAGAAAAGAGTGGCAAGCGATAAGGGAGGATTAGCACCCTACCAGTATATTTTGTCCACCGACCGTAAAAAGAATCAGTTCCTCAGTAGGTTTCTGGATGAAGGAATTGACCCTGAAGACACTGAAGAATAGGTTATTTATTCAGAAAGGACATGTTTTATATATTTGACCTAAACCCAATTGATAATTGATCAACGGAGAAACACTTACTGCCATTTTTATTGCTTACCTAATAGGGTCTGTGCCTTCGGCAGTATGGGTTGGTAAGATCTTTTACGGGATCGATGTGAGGGAGTATGGTAGCGGTAACGCCGGTGCCACTAATACATTTAGGGTTTTAGGAAAAAATGCCGGTATCCCGGTACTATTGCTCGATGTCGCCAAAGGATATTTTGCCCTGCAGCTGGCTTCGGTATTCGAAAGCTATCTGCCCGGAACACAACAATTCATAAACTTTAAACTTTCACTGGGTATAGCGGCATTGCTGGGACATATATTCCCCATTTTCGCCGGTTTCAGAGGAGGTAAAGGGGTTGCCACCCTGTTAGGTATATTGTTAGGTGTACATCCGGGAGCTGCATTGGTATGTGCAATAGTCTTTATCATTACATTACTGCTAACTAATTATGTATCATTGAGTTCTATGTTGGCTTCAATAGTATATCCATTTGCTATCATGCTGATTTTCAATGAAACAATTCCAACAGTTAATATATTTGCAATGTCGGTAGCTGTATTGGTATTGGTAACACATCAGAAGAATATAGAGCGGCTGCTGAACGGAACAGAATCTAAAGTAGCCATATTAGGTAGGAAATCGAGTTAGGCGCAACCCTCCGGCGTGAGATTTCGTAAAAAAGTAATTCATTGTAAATCAATTGATATGAAAAGTGCGTGCCGCCCTGTTCTTATTGCGATCGTACTGCTTATTACCACTCCGGTAATAATGTATGCGCAAACCGACTACAAATCGGAGCAGGATCTGATCAAACAGGCCGACAAAGCCTTTGGTGCAAAGCAATATTTGCAGGCACTTCCCATGTATTCCCAGATCGTGAGTAACCACCCTGACAATGCAAATTACAACTATGCTTTAGGAGTTTGTTTGGTAGAAGCAGGCGATAATAAAGAAGAAGCGGTCAAGTTCCTCAAACTGGCATCTACTTCGCCTCAAACACCTGACAACGTTTCCTTGTATTTGGCACGCGCCCTGCATTCGGGCGGTATCTATGAAGAAGCACTTGTATCACTTGATGATTATAAAAACAGAGTAAGCAGTAGCAACTGGCAGCAATCGCTAGGACCTGAACTTATTTTGAATTGTAATAACGGTATCAGTATGCGAGTTGTGAGTGGAAATGCCAAACACCGAATTGGCGAATCTTTCAGAACGCAATTCGATAATTTTCATTTGAATTATAAATTCGAAACACACCGTGGAAAATTCCTTAAGGTGCCCACTGAATATGAAACAAAAGAATCCAAAGGGTTCTCAGAAGGGCAGTATCTGTTCATCACAGCCGATGGAAAGGACATGGTGTTTGCACGCAATAATGATAAGTCTGACAACAGCTTTCACCTGGTGGGAGCTCATAAAGATATCGCCAATCGTTTCTCTGAACCACAACCTTTCACAACACCGCTAAATCTTCCTCAAGTAAATTCTGCTTTTCCTACAATGATAAATAGTGGAAAAACGATTTATTTCAGTATGCGCGGAGCAAAGAGTATGGGAGGATATGATATTTTCAGAAGCGACCTTGATCCGGCAACAGGCGCCTGGGGTGCTCCTGTGAATATGGGAACTCCGGTTAATTCACCTGCCAACGACTATTATTACATCCCATCTGAGGATGGAACATTTGCATATCTTTTAACTGACAGGGGATGTATGTTAGGTAATTATAAGGTTCTAAAAGTTACTATAACAGGTGCAGAGAAAGGGGTTGCTAAAATTGATGGCAGAATCGACTGTAAAGCTTGTCCTTCTAATATGGAGATAAAGATCTCTGTTGTATCAAATGAAGATAATACCCTTGCAAGTGAATTTAAGATACTTCCGGAGAGTCCCGACTATGTTTTGAGGCTCAACGCCCCATCAACGTATACATTTACTGTTAGTGCTCCCGGATTCCCGGTATTCACCGAAACAGTTAATCTTGAATCGGCCGACCGTAAAGGGTATTTACAACAGATACTAATCAGCCGCTCCTCATCAGGCGAAGAAAAGATGAAACTGTTTACTCAAAAGGCCGGTAGTGATCAAATCATGGCCGGTGCTAAGAACAGTATGAATGATGAACTTGCAGCTTCGCCTTCGCTGGCTATGAAATCTGAAGCCGAAGGCAGCCGCTCTGCATTTAAAGGCGATGCCGGTGACTTGCAGCATCAAAACACAGAAGATGATGTATCCGGAAGCAATACCAAGATCGAAACAAACACAACTAGTAAGAATAGTCAGACGCTTCATAAGAATGGTGTGCAGATCGAAGGCGATCAAGTCACTGGTTCCGGAGTTGCCGGGACAAAAAATTCAGGTGGATCTTCTTCTAATGTTGCCGGGACATCCAGTGCAGGTGGAACTTCTTCAAAGGTTGCTGGATCTACTACTATGGCAGCCGGTACAATAGGGGCTGCAAATAACAAGAGCTCAGGACAATCATCTGATGCCCCTGCCAACTCAAATAATAACACAACAGAACAGAATCTATCCGGTTCGTCTGTTGACGCATCACAGAACGGTAATGGAATTATCGGTACCCCGGAATCTGATAACACTACAGCTAAACAACGTGAAGCTGTTGACAACGTAAATGCAATGGCGCAAGGAAATATTGAGCTGATGGAAGGTGATGCAAACAACGAACTTATCACCGGCGAATTCACAGCCACACAGGCTGCTGCAGAAAATGAAGTAGACCGGGAAGTAAATATGATTGAAGATGGAGATGAATCTGCTACTGCTGAAAGTGTTGAATCGAATTCCGGTATTGCTGCAACAGAAATACCAGATGACAAGGGAACAAAAACTAACGGTACAAGCATGTTTTCTGATACAAAAGATACTGCGCCGGTTACAGACACTTCCGGGGATATCAGTACAATGACATCTAGTAATACCGATCCGTTGAAAGGGGGAGCTTCAACATCGTTGATCACAGGCGAATTTACGGCCGAACAAGCCAAACTTTCTGGTGCTACGATGGCTTCAGCTGATTCTCCTGATGTTTCAAATAATGAAAGTCAGACCCCAGCAGAAACTGTTATTTCAAATGGATCAATCGTTTCTGATAACTTAAAGACAACTAACTTATCTGATGAGCAAGCTATTAATGAAATGGGCGAAGCAGGCATTGTTGAAGGAGCAGAAACATCAGGAGCAACTTCCCGAGAAACGTTAGCCATGCAAACTGTTGGCAGTACCACTAAGGGTGTTGCCGCCAATGAAGAAGAAGCGGGTTTGATAACCGGTGAGTTTTCGGCTGAACAAGCAAAACTTAATGGTGCAAATATTACCGATGTCGATGTGCCTCCATCTGACAAAGGAACTTCAACTTTACGTAGTGCTGATGCAAATAGTGAATCGCAAGAAGAAGAAAAAGGACAGGAACAAACCGAAGCAGTGGATCTTCAATATTCAGCTTCCGTTACTTCCGCACCTTCATCTGTTACGAATTCAGCAATTAGAGCTGAAGAAACCAAAGATGAAAATACAGAAGCCCCTGTTTCTGTAAACGCTTCTCAATTGAACAATGCAGCAACCAAGAGCAATGAAGATCTTGAAAACACAAGTACATCAGAAGCAAAACGTGAATCGTTGACTATGCAAACTGCCGGCAAAACTAATACCGGAGTTAATAATGATACCGATGCAGATAATGTGATCACCGGAGAATTCAACGCTTCCATGAATAAACTTTCAGGTGCAAATATGGCTGCAGGTGATACACCTCCCCCATCGGATGCTGAGAATAATGTAGTTACTACATTCACGATTATCCCTGAAGCACTGGAAAAATATCCAGACCTGGTTTTTAAAGTGCAGGTTGGTGCATTCACTCAAAAAACGGCAGAAGAGCATGTAAAATATTTCGAGACTCAGGGTCTCAAACTGGTTACAAATGCCGTGAACCAAAGCGGGATGACCACAGTTATGAGCGGTTCATTCAATAGTTATCAGGAGGCAGGAGAGAATAGAGATAAGATCCGTGCAGCAGGTTATCCCGATGCCTTTGTGGTTGCATTTTCAGGTGACAAGCGATTGGCTATTAATGAGGTGATAAGGACGGAGACTCAGGAATAATATTGATATCCAATTGGTTACGAATCAGGCTTTTTAATTTTCGATTGTCTAATTTTGTTCCTGTAACCTCACAGAAACAAATGGGATCATCCAAAAATTCAGGTAGTTATCAGGAACAGCATGATGTTGCGGTTGAACTAAAGATCAAGACCGAACATAAGATTATGTTGTACAATGATGATGTGAACACATTTGATCATGTTATCAACTGTTTGGTCGATATCTGTGACCACAGCACCGTGCAGGCCGAACAATGTTCACTTATCATTCACTACAAAGGCCGTTGCGATGTAAAGCATGGTGAATATAGCAAACTCAGGCCGTTGTGTGAAGCTCTGCTCGACAAAGGTTTATCGGCAGCCATAGAATAGTCCTTACAGCTTTTTACTTTCCTTTTGTTTTTGCATGGTGGCATCAAGTGCCTTTAATCACCTATATTTGAGGTCAGCCTAAATTCTATGGTAGCCTTATTGATCGGTCTTATTGTATTGGGAGTGATTTTACTCGTATTGGAGATACTGGTGTTACCGGGTATGGTCTCCGGAATACTTGGCATAATCATGATCATTGCAGGAATTTCATTGAGCTATTCAACGTTTGGTACATCAGGAGGTAACATCACACTGGTTTCTTCGATCACATTTACTGTAATTGCCGTGTATGCATCGCTCAAATCGCGATCGTGGAAAAAATTTGGTTTACATGAAAAAATAGATTCTCATGTAAATGATGTAGGCTTGCTGAATCTGGAACCCGGACAAGAGGGTGTTGCTATTTCTGCACTAAGGCCCTCCGGCACAGTTGAGATCAACGATCAAAGGGTAGAGGCGCAGTCGCAGGGTGAATGGATCAATGTAAACTCGAAAGTAAAAGTGATCCGTGTGTTACCCAATAAAATAATTGTAAAACCAGTTAATCCATAATAATATGTCGTTTCCCTTTCTTATTTTGATTGTGATCGCTTCGGTAGTGGTCTTTTTTCTGTTCATGTATTTTGTACCGGTAAATCTTTGGATCACTGCCATCTTTTCCGGAGTAAAGATCAGCATCCTCGACCTTATCCTTATGCGTTTACGTAAGGTACCACCATCAGTGGTTGTGAATGCGCTCATTAATAGTACCAAAGCCGGACTCGACATAGAGAACAACGATATAGAAACCCACTATCTGGCGGGTGGTAATGTGAATAATGTGATCAAAGCATTGATCTCTGCCGATAAGGCAAACATTCCGCTCACCTTCAAAGTGGCAACAGCTATTGACCTTGCGGGAAGGGATGTGTTTGATGCTGTACAGCTTTCCGTGAACCCACGAGTAATAGATACTCCTCCTGTATCGGCCATGGCCAAAAATGGTATTCAACTTCTGGTTAAAGCAAGAGTAACGGTCCGCGCAAACATCAACCAGCTCGTTGGTGGTGCGGGAGAAGAAACAGTACTTGCACGTGTAGGTGAAGGTATTGTTACCAATATTGGTTCGGCGCTTGATCATAAGGCTGTATTGGAAAACCCTGATCAGATATCCAAGACGGTTCTTGAAAAAGGACTGGATGCGGGAACTGCTTTTGAAATATTGTCTATCGATATTGCAGATATTGATGTAGGTGAAAACATCGGCGCCAAGCTGCAGACCGAACAGGCCAGTGCTGATCTTAAGGTTGCCCAGGCCAAAGCCGAGGAACGCCGCGCACTTGCTGTGGCTCTGGAGCAGGAAATGAAAGCCAAGGCTCAGGAAGCTAAGGCGAAGGTTATTGAAGCAGAAGCGCAGGTGCCAATTGCCATGGCTGAAGCCTTTAAAAGTGGCAATCTGGGAATCATGGACTACTACCGGATGAAGAACATCCAGTCTGATACCGATATGCGTGATGCTATTGCCAAGCCGGGTAAACCTCCCGGGAAACCGGAATAAGCAAAAGATTTAGATAGAAGTATTATCTTTGCGCCTCATTTTACTGGACCCGTAGTCCCGAAAAACCGGTGATCTTAGATCACGTAGTATTTCGAGGATCCACGCTCGCAGGGCGAGCGTGACTTAACAGGATTACGGAGAAAACAGAATTTGGAGTATGCATTGATTCAATATTGGACCCGTAGCTTAACTGGATAGAGCACCTGACTACGGATCAGGAGGTTAGGGGTTCGACTCCCTTCGGGTTCACTAAATACTTCAAAAACCAACCCCGCTAATCTAGCGGGGTTTTTTTGTTAAAATTTAGCATTGTTATAAGTACTATCATTCTCACTTTTTTAGTTCAGAGCTCTTTCAATTTATCGATTGGATTTAAGATAATTTCCAGTCTGCCTTTTTATATTTAAATTGTTTCTGTTTTATTAAGCAACCGGCTTTGGTACTGATCTTATAATCATCGTAAATTATAGAGTTGAGAAATAAAAGGAATCAGATTGAAAAAAAATAAACAATAACAAAGAGATAGTAATTTGCCAAACCAACTCATATGTACAACCTCCCACACTTCAAAGCAGAAGATAATCGTGAAATAATAGATTTCCTGAACGATCACCCATTCGCATTTCTTACCGGAAGTAATTCCTCTGGCCAGCTGGCAGTTACTCAGATCCCTGTCATGGTAGAAGAAAGGGATGGTAAGCTGTTTTTGCAGGGACATATTGTGCGCAAAACTGATCATCACAAAGCTTTTCTTGCTAATCCTCATGTACTGGCCGTGTTCACAGGACCTAATTGTTATGTAAGTGCCTCATGGTATTCGGATCCGAAAATGGGATCTACCTGGAATTACATGAGCGTTCATTTAAAAGGTAAAATTCAATTTTTAGGTGAAGAGGGACTTATTTCGATGTTAAAGAAATTATCATTACGTTTTGAAAACAATGATCAGGGATCACCTACTATTTATGATAACTTGCCTGATGAGTATGTGAAACATATGATTCCTGCCATTGTGGGATTCGAAATTGAGGTGACCGAAATGAATAATGTGTTTAAGCTAAGTCAGAACAGAGACAGGAAAAGCTATGATAATATAATTGCACAACTCGAAAAAAAAGGTGGAGACAGTGCACTTATTGCAAAAGAAATGGAAAAACGTAAAGAGAAACTGTTTATTTAATGAGTAGGTATATGGATAAACGGTTGCTATGAAAATTCTAAGGTTTAATAAAGATATTTAATCCGATTAGAAAAATCAGGTTTACTTTAAGTAGTTTAAAAATTGTTTTCGACTTTGTACTGTTGAAGTTTTATTTTCAATAATTGTATTGATTAATCAATAAGTATTGGTGTTTTACCTTACATGATACCTGAGAATCGGTTTTAGCAAACTTTTACAGATAGTGCAAAAATATTTGATAATAGGATTAAACAATATTATTTACTTTTATAAATAGTTGAAGGAGATGTTGTAGACATACCTTTTTTTATAATAATAATCAATAGTGTCTTTAGGATAAAAACATGAACATTAATTTCAGTGATTAGCATATAAGTGCTTTCATCTTCGAACGATTCCATATAGGCAACACATTAGCATGAACCTTGGAAATCTATAATCAGGCAATATTTTTACCTTTGACCATGCGCATACTTTTTCTGGCCGACAGCAATTCCTCTCACACAAAAAAGTGGGCATTCAGCCTCAGCAAAGAGGGTGTGGAGGTAGGTGTATTCTCGCTTTCAAAATGCAGTCATCCTGAAGAATATGAAATATCAGGAATCAAACTTTTTAAAAGCCTGGAGTTGGAGGCTCATGCTTATTACGGCGGTGTTGCATCCAAATTGAAGTATGTGAGCTCAGTAAAACCTCTGAAAAAAGTATTAGAACAATTTAAACCGGATATATTACATGCACATTATGCCAGCTCGTATGGTATGATAGGCGCACTTTCAGGGTTTCATCCTTATGTGATATCAGTCTGGGGTTCGGATGTGTATGAATTCCCTGATCATAATATGATCAACAAGCAGGCGTTGAAGTTTAATCTCAAAAATTGCGACACTATTCTTTCTACAAGTAATGTAATGAAGTTGCGCACTGCACGGTTTACCTCTAAACCTATAATGGTAACTCCTTTCGGCATAAACCCGGAAGAGTTTTCTCCTGATGTAAAACCTGTTCTTGGATTTGAAGGGAAGTTCATCATCGGTATCATAAAGTCGATGGAAGATAAGTATGGTATCCGGCACCTTATTGAAGCATTCAGTAAAGTTTCTAAAGATAATGGCTCATTGCCTTTGCACCTTTTGTTAGTTGGAGGTGGTTCAAAGATAGAAGCATACAAAAGTCTGGTTAGTGAATTGGGTATTGCTGATAAAGTAACCTTTGCGGGACGTATAAAGCACGAAGATATTCCGGTAGTCCATCAGGTCATTGATATTTTTGTAAACCCTTCTACATTGGAAAGTGAAAGCTTTGGAGTTGCTGTGGTGGAGGCTATGGCAATGCAAAAGCCTGTGATAGTATCAGAGATCGGTGGACTTAAGGATGTGGTGGTGGATAAGATCTCAGGGTTATATGTTAAACCTTCAGATACTGATTCTCTTGCTCAGGCCCTGCAATTGTTGATCACCAATGCAGATCTCCGAGATCAGTTAGGAGCAGCTGCCCGTAAAAGGGTGTTGGAGCACTTTGTATGGAATGATACTCTTAACAGGGTAATTAATGATGTATACTACCCACTGATGGAAGGTAATAAAGCCGGGCTGTGATTTGATCTTGCTTTCCTTTTTGGATGTCATTTCCTAAATTTACCTGAACATACTTTCCGGGCGACTTTAAATCTGAACTATGAAAAAAATTACTTCACTGCTTGTCATCTTCTTTACTATTATGATCACGGATGCCAGTTCACAAGGCACATGGACACAGATCGCAAACTTTGGCGGCGGTTCAGCTACCGAAGCAAGAGCTTTTGGTATAGGTGACTTTGGCTATGTAGGTGCTGCCACACCCGATTTTTGGCAATATGATCCGTTAACGGATACCTGGACGCAAAAGGCCGCATTCATAGGAACACAACGCAACAGTGCAGTTGGGTTTTCAATTGGCACTAAAGGGTATTTCGGTACCGGAGGTAACCTGAACGACTTTTATGAATATGATCAGGCCACCAACACATGGACACAAAAAGCAAATTTCGGTGGCACAGCACGCGAAGGAGCTGTTGGATGTGCAACAAACGGAAAAGGTTATCTGGGTACCGGAGGTTCTTATAAAAAGGATTGGTGGGAATATGATCCTGTAACCGACTTCTGGACGCAAAAAGCTGATCTTACCGGACCAACAAGATACCATGGAGGGTCATTTGCAATAAATGGTTTGTGTTATGTGTCAACCGGTTTTAATGGTAGCTTTTATAACGACTTATGGGAATATAACCCGGCTACAAATATCTGGACCGCCAAAGCACCGTTACCGGGACCCACACGCGATCGTCCGGTTGGGTTAGCAGTCAATGGTAAAGGATATATCATTACAGGATGGACTGGTAGTACTGCATTAAATGATGCTTGGGAATATGACCCTGTAGCTAATATGTGGAGTGTTATGCCTCCTATGCCGGGTGCTGCACGATATAATGCCTGTGGCTTTGTGGCCGGAAGTGCATTATATGTTGGAGTAGGATATGCAGGAGGAGCAGTAGCCGACTTTTATAAATATGCGCCTGCCTGTGCAGCACAGTTCACTCATCAGGATCCCTCTTGCTACGGAACTTGCAACGGAATTGCAACAGTCAGCTTTCCTGCTCCGGGTCCGGGAGTAAGCTATGCATGGTCAACAGGTGCTACTACACAAACAATTAATGCAATTTGTGCGGGAACCTATACAGTAACGGTTACTGACTCTGCCGGATGTACATCCATTAATAATTTAATTATTGACCAACCGGATTCTATGGAGGTGGCACCTAATTATGTAAGTCCCACTTGCTATGGTGATAGTACCGGAGTAATTTGTATTCAAATAACAGGTGGCACACAACCCATTATATCTTATATGTGGTCAAACGGAGCTACTGCTAATTGTATTCAGGGGGTCGCAGGTGGTAGTTATCAGGTAAGTGTTACTGATAATTCAGGATGTGATCAAACTTTTCCATTGGTGCTTACGCAACCTGCTCAGATACAACTCTCATTTTTTGTGTTGGATGCATCCTGTTCTACCTGTCCTAATGGAGTTGCCAGCGTAAATGTAAATGGTGGCATATCACCCCTTACTTACAATTGGTCTAACGGTTCTAACCAGCAGATTCAAAGTAACCTCCTTCCGGGAGTTTATTCGGTTTGTGTTACCGATAGTAATCAGTGCGTGCAGTGCGACAGCGTGGTTGTGAGTTTTACATCATCACTCCAAGATGATGGAGAAATTGTTAACCTTAATCTTGCTCCTAATCCAACGATGAACCAATTCACAATAACAGGAAATTTGCTCTGGAACAGCCTTGAGGTTGTTGAGTTGATTGATTTAAAGGGATTGATAATAACACCGGAGTTTGTGATCCAAAAGAATTCATGTCTTGTGGTGATGCCTGAAATTGCCAGTGGAGTATATGTGGTCAGACTCATCACTGCGGATCGTTCTTTTATAACGAGGGTTGTGAAGTATAATGAATAATAACTGATTTATCCAGAAATGGCTATTCTGAGTGAACTGATTATAAGCTTTGAATAGGTTCTTAACAATATCATAACATTTCTTAAACTAATTGTTAATATCATACCTATAAGTTTGTGTATGTTAATATATACAGATACAAATGGTTTTGATATCAAAAAAATTTGCACTAGATGATCACCCTGAAACGTTGAATTCGGGGGATGGTCCTGCCGATCCAACATCAGATACCAATGATAAGTCCGTAATTAAAATAGACAACGATCTTGTTATAAACCTCACTTCCTATTCGGTATCGTACAAAGGCAACCACATCTCTTTTCCTAAAAAAGAATTCGAATTGCTTTGGTTGTTGGCTACAAATCCATTTAAAGTATTTCGACGAGATGAGATTTTACAACACGTCTGGGGTGAAGATTATAGACCCAAAGATTCACGCTCTCTGGATGTTCACATCCGCATGATCCGTAAAAAGTTGAATGAACAATATATTACCACCATCAGAGGAGTAGGTTATAAGCTTGTAAAGGTTTAAGTTCCAGAATTCTTCCATTCCACCCTTTAAGAATTATGATGAATGTCACTCTTTTGGGTGACTTGCATCACTATACTACCGTATAAAGATTTTTACTTTTGAATGGGTTTTTGGTTACTTGGGCTGCTATTAGATGCACGACCCTGCATGTAGGCAGCCCATTCTTTTATTAACTAACTTTAATCAATTATGGATCTGGAAATCAAAGATGAACAAACGTTGAGCGAAATAAAAGCCGCATTTAATGAGATGTTCCCGTTACTAAAGCTTGAATTTTTTAAAAAAGGACATGTTCAGGGTCAACCGAACGCTAAAGCTGACATGATTACTGATGATCCTACCATTGGTGAGATCAGAAAGTCTAAAAATGAGGGCGACTTATTGATCGGCGGGTTTATCACTGTAGGTGAACTGGAAAGAGCTTTCCGCGACAGGTATGGGTTAAATGTTCAGGTTTTTCGTAAGTCGGGAATGGTTTGGCTTGAAACAACAACAACCGATTCATTAACACTTAGCGAACAGAACAGGATTGCGGAAGAAAAACGTAAACCGGTGGATGCACCCAAACCGGGTGATATTGATTATGATTGAACTGAATGGCAAGCTTCAAGGAATTAATTAATTCAGGAAAACCGGTGTTGGTCGATTTTCATGCTGAATGGTGCGGACCGTGTAAGATGATGGCACCAATTATTAAAGAAGTGGCCAATAAGGTAGGAGATAAGGCTCACATTATTAAAGTAGATGTTGATAAGAATCCTAATGCTGCCAATGCCTATAAGGTGATGGGAGTTCCAACACTCATTATCTTTAAATCCGGGAGAATAGCATGGCGAAGCTCAGGAGTTACACAACCGGATGTACTGATCAACGAACTTATGAAATTACAAACTTAGAGTCCGTGCTTTTTGTCGGGTAAAAGGTTTTCAGTGTTCCACTCAATCTTTCTCTGAAACTCGGCCTTACGGTGTGTACAATCCTTGATAAGACATACTCTGCAT
Organism: Bacteroidota bacterium; assembly: GCA_024643795.1. Taxonomy (GTDB): domain Bacteria; phylum Bacteroidota; class Bacteroidia; order AKYH767-A; family OLB10; genus JAHEMF01. Next base: position 27,190 of record JAHEMF010000025.1, read on the forward strand.
GAGCTGGGCATTACGCAGGGGTCGGCATGTATGAAGAACTCAATTTCTCGTCCAGAATTCTGACGAACACATTCCTCCACTGCATTCACTTCATCGTGTGCTGCCTCAAGCGTGTCGTACCACGGTAGGGTGATGTGACAGTCAACATGTAATCTGGAGCCATACTTGATAACCCTAAGGTTATGTATATCGATCCATTTATCTCTTCTGCTTTTTTCAAGCTCACCAATAATGAATTCAACTTTTTGAAGGTCGGTTTCGTCAAGTAGTCCGGTCACCGATTTTTTAAGCAGCGAATAACCTGTTTTAAGGATGATGACACCAAAGATGATTGCCATTACACTGTCTAGCCAGAACATGTCCGTTAACCACACCACGATCAGTCCAATAACTAGTCCAACACTTGAAATGGTATCGGATATCAGGTGCCTTCCTGAAGCAACCATAAGTAATGAATGATTTTTTTCACCGGATTTTTTGAGATATGTGCCAACAAAAAAATTCACACCTCCTGCAATTGCTGTTAATATGGTACCAACATCCAGTGAATGTAATATCGGTGGTTCAAAAAAGGCATACACAGCGTTGATGACGATTGCAATTCCAGCTATAAAGATCAATCCTCCTTCAAAGCCGGCAGAAAAAAATTCGATCTTGCCGTGACCATAAGGGTGATTCTCGTCACGTGGATGTGAAGCATACCATATGCTGTATAATGCAAAGGCCCCGGCCGCTACATTTACTATTGATTCAAGCGCATCGGTAAGGATCGCATTGGAGTGAGTACTGAAATATGCGGTGAACTTTATCCCTAATAATATAACAGACACTATAAGTGAAAGCCTTACTACCCTTATTTTCTGCTTCTCATCATTCATACTGTAGTGTATCCGTATAAAAATTTGACGATCATAGTTATTCCTATGAACAATATAAGTAATAGAACCAGTTTTCTAAATGTTTCTTGCTGGAATTTCCCAAGAATTAATTTCCCAATATATGAGCCGGTGATAGCGATGAGAATGAGTCCGGGTATCATTACCAGTGATTCACTTGTGAGGTAGCCATTCCATGAATAGATAACAGAACGGCTAAAATCAACCCCAAAATCAATTGCTGCACTGGTACCCACAAACATTCCTTTGTCAAGGTTAAATGCGGCCAAGCTCAACCCTCTTACAGCACCACCGGTTCCTATAAGTCCGGCCAGAAATCCGGCTGACCCACCGGCACCGATCGCATTTTCCTTTGTTGGGGATATGGCTATACGTGGATATGATAACAATAAGATACTGAAAGCAACCAAAAATATTCCTAATACAACTTCTGCAAATTCCAGGCTTAGTGTATTGCTGAGAACAGCACCAATGATCACACCCACAACTCCTGGTATTCCGATCATCACAAGAAGTTTCTTATTGATCTCCTTTCTGAACAAATACAATTTGGAGATGTTGCTGAATACATGAAATACTGCAGTGATACCCAGCACTGTTTTGAAATCAAAAAAAAATCCTGCTAAAGGAACAAAGAAAACACTAGACCCAAATCCACCTACTGTTCCGGCCACTTCAGCCAAAAATGCAAGAGCGAAAAAAATGAGGTGATTCATGGTTGCTTACCAGATTCCTTTCATGATGTGTGGTGCAGAACCATCAAAGGAATTTCAGGATGGTAAGAGAATCTTTTTGTTACACTGGGATCCCATAACATGGCAGGAAATTTTCGTTTGTGAGTAAGCATGCAAATCATTTCGGCACTTTGCTCTTTCAGAAATAATGAAATACCGTTCATCACATCAGGGTCAGTGCATATGTAACCCGAAATTTTTTGATACTTGATCAGCGTAGGGATCTTGTCACTCATCACTTCAGCAAATTCCTCTGCATCGGCATGTAAAGTGTTGTCTATGAAAAGAAAACTGATCTCTGCATTCATCGAATTTGCAAATGGGAGTATCTGATTAACCTCGGTGATGTTTGATTCCTTAAGGTCTGTTGTATATACGATCTTTGAAATGCCTTTAAATGCTGCTCCATCAGGAATCACCATTACGGGTATTCGTGAATTGTTGATGATGGCAGTTGTTGTGCTTCCAACAAGTGCTCTTTCAACAGCACCTGCTCCTGTTACACCGGTGACCAGAAGTTCTGCATTGAGATCGTTAACTATTTCAACAACCAGATCTGATGTGAGCCCTCGCTTTACTACCGGTTCAAAATCAAGTTTTGGAAATTCTTTTGAAATAGATTCTTTCAGGTCATTCATCCTTCCTTCTGCCTCCTGCATGGCAACTTTCTCAGCTGCTTCAACAGCTGTGTAGGGCATCTCAGAAGTAAAAAAAACAGGCGATTCATATACATGAACTATGTATAACCTTGCATTGAAATGTAAAGCAAGTTCCGCTGCATACCTTACAGCATTACCTGAAACATCTGAATAGTCAGTAGCTACTGATATTTTTTTCATAGGTGTATTTGTTAAGGTTTTGATAAACCAGAGATCGAGAATAAATGGTCAACCGAAAGTACGTCCCATGCACTTGGGGCTATGAGGATAAATAATAGTAATGCTACCCTTATAAGCACATGCGAAGAATCCCACATCGGTTTAGCCATACTAAATCCTGCCGATACCATTAATATGTTAAAGCATAAGATATATGAGGCGTAAAGTTTAAAGAATCCAAGTATTAGAAGGAAGCCACATATCAGTTCTGCATAACTTGAAAAGTATGCCACAAATCCCACCAACCCGGGACTCATATTTTTCCCCGAAAGGGTGGCCTTCATGGTTGCCGATACCTGCGGAATCCCAATTTTGAAAACTTTGTCATATCCCTGGAAAAAGAAAAGGATGCCTGCTAATACCCGAGCAGTAAGGATGGCTATAGCTAACTGTGGTTCATTCATTTTCAGTTACTCAAAAATTTTGTTGAAGTTAATCAATTGGTTTTAGTAGGGTTATGATAATTATCAGCCACCCTGTATCCTACAACACATTAAAATTACTGCCAAAAGGTAGTAATTGAAAGGCATTTATCCGGAATCGGTCATTTTTAGTTTTTCTTTTGAACACAATATCAATCAGTTATGGTAGAAAACCATGATTTAACCTTAAATTTGCGTACATGATGCTGAATCAATGCTTCAGAACTTATTTTGGTAATTCCCTTGCGGGATGGATGGCAGTAAGATCTTTTCTTGTGGTCGTTTTATGTGGGTGCTTCATTGAAAATACCAATGCACAAGATCGGATCATCACTGCCGGCTTTCAATTCAAACCTATTTTCTCAAGCAGCTTTTTTCGTACCGGACCAGTAGATGAAACAATTAATGGAGTGGATTTTCATCTCGATCAGCGTTCAGGATTCTGCTTGGGTATGGTGGTAAGAAAAGGTATCACCAACACTATTTCATTTGAAACAGGAATCAACCTCGTTAAAAGAAATTTTGGACTTTCAGTTACCGTACCGGACAGTGCAGTGGATGAATCATCAACATATTCTATAACCAGTTACGAGGTTCCTTTACAGGGACTTGTGTTCATTCAGTTAAGTGACAGAATCTTTATGGATGTAGCGCTTGGGTTTTCACTTGATTTCTATCCAAATGATTTTAAAACTTACGGCGATAATTATGTGCACTTTTCCGCACGTGAAAAATGGGTGTCTACCGCTTTACTTGCCAATATTGGATGGGAGTACAGAACTGAAAAAAGCGGATTCATATACCTGGGTGCATCCTTTCACCGTCCATTCGATTTTATCTATTACAGTTACATTCTTTATCCGAATGATATGTTACCTACAGCTGAGTTTCAAACACAGATCCAGGGTAATTATCTTACATTCGATATTCGCTATTTCTTTCCTTCAAAGCCGGAGAAAATGAACAAGCGTAAAAAGAGAAACGACCCTAGGCAGGGATGATATCACCATCCCGGTAACGGATGCACTGGAAACACTGCAAATAAAAGAGTGCTATGTGGCTGGAAAATAAGATTTTGAACACATTTTGTTAACATTAATTTAACTTTAAAGGTTTGTAGCTGTGGTACTTTTGCACCATGAATGAATTACCGGATGAATCCTGATAAGATCAAAATACTTTTAGTAGATGATGAACCCGATATTGTGGAGTTCATGGAATATAACCTGGTAAAAGAGGGGTATGAGGTGATAACATCAAATAATGGTGCCGATGCCATTAAACTTGCCGAACAGAATAAACCTCAGCTTATCATTCTTGATATTATGATGCCGGTCATGGATGGTATAGAAACTTGCCGGGTGCTTCGATCCAAATCAGAATTTCAAAATACTCTCATCGCTTTTTTAACAGCACGCAATGAGGATTATTCGCAGATTGCCGGCTTTGATGTAGGTGCTGATGATTATATCAACAAACCTATCAAACCTAGAGTGTTGGTGAGTAGAATAAGAGCTATACTCAGAAGGCTGAATGGGCAGGCGAAAGAAGAAAATCTGGTTAGAATAGGTGACCTGGAAATTGACCGAGAACAATATAATGTGAGAAAAAATGGTAAAGATCTTACTTTACCACGAAAGGAATTTGAATTGCTATCATTATTGATCTCCAAACCCGGGAAAGTATTTACCCGTGATGAGATCATGAATAGAATATGGGGTAACGACATCATTGTTGGCGATCGCACCATAGACGTGCATATCCGCAAGATCCGCGAGAAGCTGGGCGATGAGTACATCAAAACCATTAAAGGAGTAGGGTATAAATTCGACTCCTGAATCCTCAGGTTTTCCTCATATTTAGGTTAATTTTGCGTTAAATCTCATTTGATCGTACAGTGAAGATCTTTCCACCAAAGAAAATTGTTTTTTATACCAGCCTGCTTATTGCAGTTATTTCCTTTGGTATCATCCTTTTATCACTTTTATTAAATAATGTTCAGCATGCAGTTATCATTTCCCTTATTTCTGCAACAACTCTTTTTATAGCTGTTTTGATTTCCGTTGGCGTTGCATTGGATAAATTCTTTTATTCTAATATTCGATTGATCTATAGGAATATTATTCAGCTTCGTTCACACGGACTGAAAAAAGTTGAAAGACAGATCAGGGATGAAAAAGTTCTGGGTGAGATAAACAGGTTACTCATAGAATGGGAAAAAGATAATCAGGAGGAGATAGGTCACCTGAAAGAACTGGAAGAATACAGGAGAGAGTTTCTGGGTAATGTATCACATGAACTCAAGACGCCGATCTTCACGGTTCAAGGTTATGTACACACCTTATTGGATGGAGGTATTGAAGACCAGGACATCAATCTGCTGTATTTAAAAAAGGCAGGAAAAAGTATTGACAGACTCATATCCATTGTAGATGATCTTGAGTCTATATCAAAACTTGAAGCCGGAGAAATGATACTTGAGAACCGGACCTTTGACTTCACCGAACTTGCACAGGAAGTGATTGAATCACTTGAACTGCGCGCAGCAGAAAGAAATATAACACTTGAGGTAGATGAAGAAAGCCTTTACCCGCACTATGTTTTTGCAGACAAGGACCGTATAAGACAGGTGCTCGATAATTTGTTGGTAAACTCCATAAAGTATGGTAAGCAAGGTGGTAAAACAAAAATTTCTATCGAAGAAGGAAATGATACCATCACTGTGGATATAAATGATGATGGGATAGGTATCTCCAAACAACATCTTGGGCGTTTATTTGAAAGGTTTTACCGGGTAGATAAAAGCAGGTCAAGAGAGCAGGGTGGTACCGGACTTGGATTAGCAATCGTAAAACATATCCTTGAGGCACATAAACAAAATATAACCGTTGAAAGTGAGCCCGGAAAAGGGACATTATTCACTTTCACCTTAAGAAAAAGTAAATAAATGAAACACGATAAAAGAACGCTTTATCTGGTCAGGCATGCCAAAGCATCCAGAAGTATAGGAGGGCTTACAGATATTGACCGGCCATTGGCAGAGTTGGGTACGGAAGAGGCCTATCGCGTTGCCGAAGAGTTGTTCAATAAACAAGAGATCCCTGAATTGATCATTTCGAGTACTGCTGTGAGAGCGTTTTCAACAGCACTTATATTCAGACGTGTGTTGCAGGTTCCTATAACCATGTTCAAGGTAACAGACAGGCTATATGAGATTGATATCAATGATCTTGTTGAATTTATTGCAGATCTTGATGATCGCTATCATTCCATTATGCTGGTCGGTCATAACCCATCATTCAGCATGCTGGCATCAAAACTCCAGAATGGAATAAGCCATGTTTCCACCGCAGGAGTAGTTAAATTTGAATTTGATGTAGAGAAATGGAGACATGCAAGCTATATAAATGCTGAAAACACTCTCTTTCTGGTACCATGATCATTGTTAAGTGAATATTAAATCTTAACTTTAAATGTCGTAGGTACCTTATTATTTATAAATTACGCTTCTAACTTGTATAGAATTTCATTATAGCATGAAAAAAGTTTTACGTAAATCCATACAAACTGATATTGAGTCAGAGCTTAGTGCTTTCTTTTATCAGAAAGACCCTATGGTATCGGGTCTGATGACCAAGCATATCACAGCGGCTGCTAAATTACTTTCTAAAAAATTCATCAAGCTTGCTACCAAGCCTGACAAGCTTGTAAAACAAGGAAAAGTTTATAGCAAACTCAGAAAAGGTGCTGCAAAATCTGCTTCTCAAAAGACCACAACTACAAAGGCAGGGACATCAGCTAAAAAAAAGGTTTCCGGAACTACGGCAACAAAAAAGAAAGCAGGAGCAAGACGTAAAGTTAATACAAGGTCTGCCAAGGCAGCAAAAAAAACCACCTAATACCTTTTCAGCCCTTTCCAAAAATTTCCTAACGTTAGTATATGTCGAAGAAAAAGAATGCTCTTGTAAATAGGGAATTGAGTTGGCTTTCATTCAACGAAAGAGTTTTACAAGAAGCCGAAGATGCGAGTGTTCCTTTGATAGAACGACTTAGGTTTCTGGGTATTTTTTCAAATAACAGAGATGAATTTTTTAGAGTAAGAGTTGCTACAGTAAAAAGATTGTCGCGTTTCAAAAAGAAACTCGATATTCTGCAAGGCTATCAACCTACCGATTTGCTGAACAAGATCCAAAAAGTGATCATTCAACAACAAAACAGGTTTGAGAGGATATATACACAGGTAAAAAAAGAACTGGCTAACAACCGGATATTTCTTATTGACGAAAAGCAGATCACTCAGAAGCAGGGTGAATATGTCAGGAGTTATTTTAAAGATGTGGTAAGGCCTCACCTTTTCCCGATCATACTGGACAATGCCAAGTCGTTCCCTTACCTGAAAGATAAGTCCATTTATTTGGTCATTAAAATGTACAAAGAAAAGACCGGTGGAAGGGCAAGGTTTGCTCTGGTAGAGGTGCCTACCCGTGTGGTCTCTAGATTTGTGATTTTGCCACAAGAAAAAGACCAGAAGTTTGTAATGTTACTTGATGATGTGATCAGGTATAACCTCGATGCAATTTTCTCAATTTTCGAATTTGATCAAATAGAAGCATATATAATTAAGATCACCAGAGATGCCGAGCTGGATCTTGATGACGATGTTTCAAAAAGTTATCTGGAAAAGATCTCAAAATCGCTTAAGAATCGCAAAAAAGGTAGTCCGGTAAGATTAACCTATGATGCAGCAATATCCACTGATATTATGGATATGCTGATCTCAAAAATGAAATTCAGAAAGCAGGATAACCTTATCCCCGGAGGTCGTTATCATAACTTTAAAGATTTTATCAATTTCCCCGATCTTGGTGCTTCAAACCTCAGGTATCGAAAGAACGAACCCTTACAACATCCTGACCTGATCAATCAGGCTTCAATTTTTCCGGTCATTAAAGCTAAAGATGTTTTACTGTTCTTTCCATATCATTCATACAACTACATTTTAGATCTGTTGCGCGAAGCCTCTATCGATCCTAAGGTAGAATCGATCAAGATCACAATGTACCGTATGGCAAAGGAGTCGATCATCGTAAACTCACTCATAAATGCTATTAAGAATGGTAAGTCGGTAACGGTTGTAGTGGAATTACAGGCGCGCTTTGATGAAGAAGCCAATATTAATTGGGCTAACCAGCTGCAGGAGGAAGGAGCTACAGTTATATTTGGTGTACCGGGGTTAAAAGTTCATTCAAAGTTATTTGTGATCTCACGCCGTGAAAAGACCAAGCTGGTAAATTATGTCCACACAGGTACCGGTAATTTCAATGAAGAAACTGCGAAGATCTACAGTGATATCAGCCTGCTAACCACGGATACTCGTATCTCAATAGAGGTGATGAAGTTGTTTAACTTTTACGCCAATAATTACAAAACCGGAACCTATCGTAATTTACTTGTGGCTCCCTGGTCGATGAGGAACAGATTTCATCAACTTATAAATCAGGAGATTCAAAATGCCAAAAATGGAAAACCTGCCTATATCTATGCCAAACTCAACAGTGTGGTGGATGAAGAGATCATCGAAAAGCTATATCTGGCAAGTAGAGCAGGGGTTAAGATCAAAATGATTGTAAGAGGTATTTGCTCACTGGTGCCCGGAGTGAAAAGAATGAGTGAGAATATTGAAGTCATCAGCATTGTAGATAAGTTTCTGGAACATGCCAGGGTGTTTGTATTTTGTAATGACGGTAATGAGAAATACTATATTTCTTCAGCCGACTGGATGTCGCGTAATCTGGATCACCGGTCCGAAGCAGCTATTCCTATTTATGACCCCGGTTTACAGTCAGATCTGATGAACTTTTTAAGTATCCAGTTCAAGGACAATGCAAAGGCCAGATTAATAGATTCCAAGCAATCCAATACTTATGTCAAGGATAACCGATTGGTAAAATCAAGGTCTCAGATCGAATTTTATCGCTATTTGCAGCGAAAAAATCCTTGATTAGTTATATTTATCAACTAATTTATTTTTAGTGGGGAAAGATAATATCATAAAATTAGCCTCAGTTGATATCGGATCCAATGCGATCAGGTTGATGCTTTGTAATGTTTATGAAGGCGATGATGAGCCTCTTTTCAAGAAGGTTGAACTTATCAGGTTTCCACTCAGGCTGGGTGAAGACAGTTTTCTTAAAGGATTCATAACTGATGAAACTTTAGCCAGACTTTGCAATGTGATGGGAGCTTTTCGGTTGCTCATTGAAGCTTTTGGAGCGGAACAATATCGGGTTTGTGCCACCTCTGCCATGCGGGAAGCGGCTAACAGACACGAGGTGATAAAAAAGGTAAAAGATCAAACAGGAATTTTGATTGAGATAATTGAAGGGAAACTGGAAGCTGAGATCATTTATTCTAATCACATTGCCGAACATCTTGAAACAAGTAATTCATATCTGTATATTGATGTGGGTGGCGGAAGCACGGAATTGACCCTTTTCTCGAATGGTAAAACAAAATCTTCCAACTCATTCAATATTGGTACCATCAGAATGTTGCATCATAGGGTCACCAAAGATCAATGGAACGCTTTTAAAAATGAGGTTCATGATATCTGTGAGGGTTATGATCCTGTGGTGGCTATTGGTTCAGGTGGTAATATCAATAAGATCTTTAAGATGACCGGTAAAAAAGATTATAAATATCTTACCCAAGCCAAGCTAAAAGATAGCTATAACTATGTTAAAGGGTTTACGCTTGAGCAGCGTATCAAGGAATTGAAACTTAATCCTGATCGCGCAGATGTTATCATACCCGCTTATCGCATTTTTCTGGCCATCATGAAATCTGCCAGAATAGACAAGATAATGATACCCCAGATCGGACTGTCTGATGGGATCATTCATCAGCTATATGAGAGTAGCAGTGCAAAAGTGATTTGAAGTGAATTACCGCTACCTTAATTCAATGTTAATTCAACTTATTTCTTGAAATTCACTATAACCTATACGGTTCTTTTTTAGCGTGTTCCAATTTAATTTTCACTGAGTTTACATTTAACATCTAATTAACAGGATGGTAACAAGTAATTAATGTTAAGCTACTTTTTTTGCACCATGAAATTTCCCGTTTCATTAAACTAAAAAGCAGCTAATATTTATACAATGAGATACCATTTAAATACAAAGGTCTTCTTACTTATATTCTTATCAATTATCAATGTTGATCTGGCATGGTCGCAAACCGGTAAGATCAGCGGTAATATCACTAACGCAAGTGGAACGGAGCCGCTTATTGGAGCCAGTGTGGTCATTGATGGTACTACACAAGGTAGTGTTACCGATCTGGATGGTAATTATACAATCACAGCAATAGCTCCCGGTGTGTATAAGGTTAATGTGAGCTTCATAGGATTTGTAACATACTCAGTAGAGGAAGTGGTGGTAAAAGCAGATCAAACGAGTACTCTCAATGGCAAGTTAAAAGAGAATGTGGAGATGCTTCAAGGGGCTGATATTGTAGCACAGCGTACCACCAATACAGAGAATGCGGTTTTAATGGAAGTTAAACAAGCCGAACAGGTTGTAAATGGTATTTCGAGTCAGCAAATAGCACGTTCGCAGGATCGTACTGCGGGTGAAGTGATCCGGAGAGTTCCCGGCGTTACGGTTATGAACAACGGTTTTGTGCTTATCAGAGGATTGAATGAGAGATACAACACCACACTGTTTAATGGAACCTTAGCACCAAGCATGGAGTCGGATAAGAAAGCGTTTGCATTTGATCTTATCCCAAGTCAGATGCTCGACAGAATAATGGTTTACAAGACCGGTGCACCGGAATTACCGGGTGAATTTGCGGGTGGTGTGATCAAGATCTACACCAAAAATATATCAGATGAAGATAACCTGAGTGTGGGATATAGTACCGGATTTTTGACAAATACAACTTTCAACGACTTTTATCAGGCACCAAAAGGTGGTACTGATTGGTTAGGTAAGGATGATGGCACCCGTACGTTGCCTACTGCATTTCCCAAAAGTCTTTTTGATGTTCAGGATCAGCAGCAGCTGGCAGATCTTGGAAAATCACTACCCAATGCATGGACCACTGCTAAGATTCAGGCCGGACCTGATCAGAAATTCAACATGTCGTTCATAAAGAATTTCCAGGCCGGACAAACAAAGGTTGGTAATGTAACCTCCATCAAATACGATTTCACACACGAGTCTTTTGAAGGAGATAACTATGGATACAATGCATACAATGAAGTAGCCGGTACCAGTGATACCATATACTCTTATAAAGATGGTGTGTACAATGAAAAAGTGAGACTCTCTCTCATTCACAACTGGTCGTTCATTGTGAACCCTAATACCAAATTCGAGTTCCGAAATTTCTTTAATCAGCAAGGTAATAACCAGTCTATCATCAGATCAGGTGTAAACATCGAAGAAGGAAGTTATGTTCAGAATTATGCATACCGCTACGAAGAGCGGACGATATATTCAGGACAGTTGAGCGGATCACATGATCTTAATGCGCAACAAAGTAATATTAGCTGGACAGCCGGTTACTCCTATACACATTCCGCGGAGCCGGATTTCAGACGCATACGTACTGTAAAGGATGTCAATGATACCACATCAGATCCTTATCAGGTTATCATTGCACCAACGGCCTCAACGCTGGATGCCGGACGTTTTTATTCAGACCTGACTGAAAGCACTGTTACAGCAGCCCTTGACTTTGAGCATAAACTCAAGTCGAGAGATGAAGTACTGATCCCGAAGATCAGAGCAGGGTTTTATACAGAGCACAAAGACCGGTCATTTAGTGCACGATGGATGTCGTATAAAAAATCTAAGATTGCTCAGTTTGACAATACACTGATTTATCTCCCGTTGGATGAGATCTTCAGTGCTTCACATATCAACGACAGTACAGGTTTTAAACTTGAAGAAGGAACCAATCCAAGCGACCACTATGATGCAAGTAATACATTGCTTGCCGGCTATCTAGGTACTACTGTACCTTTAACAGACAGGTGGAATGTATCAGGTGGAGTAAGGGTTGAGTATAACAGACAGGTTTTGACCAGTGCTACCTTCACAGGAGCAACCATTGAAGTTGATAATCCCATCCTTAGCATTTTGCCATCTGTAAACGTTTCATTTGCAACTGCTGAAAAAAGTTTGATCAGGTTCGCATGGTCTATGTCGGTTAACCGTCCTGAGTTTCGTGAGCTGGCGCCATTCTCATACTATGACTTTACATTCAACAACATCCTGATAGGTAACAGTGAACTGGAAACACCATCTATCCAGAACTTCGATCTCAGGTATGAGATCTACCCAAGAGTTAATGAGCAGATCAGCATAGCTGCATTCTACAAGAATTTCACCAACCCAATTGAAATGTTCTTTGTACCCGGAACCGGTTCAGGTGGTACACGAAATTTCACCTTCGGAAATGCACAGTCTGCTTCCAGTATTGGATTGGAATTTGAAGTGAGGAAATCTTTTTCAAGTATTCGTGAAACAGGAATTCTTAGCAAAACAGGTGTAACCTTTAATGTAGCCTGGATCGAAAGTAATGTTGACTTAGGATCTTCTGCTGTAGGGCAGAGCTCAGAAAGGCCAATGATGGGCCAGTCGCCTTATATAATCAACACAGGAATTTTTTATATAGATAACGACCATAAAGTACAGGTGAATGCACTATACAATGTTATAGGCAAGAGATTATTTGCTGTTGGCACATTCGGCACACCCGATATTTATTTCATGCCACGGCATTCGGTAGACCTCACAGTATCCAAAGGATTTGGAAAGCACTTGGTAGTTAAGGCAGGGGTACAGGATCTACTGGCTCAGGATATGCTATATGTTCAGGATTCAAATGAAGATGGTATGATCACATCCTCTGACGATGAGATCATCCGCATGCGAAAAGGAGCATATTATACAATGGGGTTATCCTTCAACTTCTAAGAATAGTTTAACCTAATCACCACCTTAAATTAACAATGACTTAAACCGCAGTGTATTTCTTTGCAGAGTAAATCAAAATCAAATCAATAATTTATCATGAACATGAAAATTCAAGATCTCAAAAAGAAAGCTAACAGCCTAATGGGATTGTTTCTCTCATTTGCGTTAGTATCCGC
>JAHEMF010000108.1 GCA_024643795.1 Bacteroidota bacterium
GTGTAATACTTGATGTAGGAATTAACGCAGATTGCAAACCGGATGTACTTCAACAGTTTGCAGTACTGGGATCTATTTTTGCCAAGCATGTTTATCATGTTGAAAATCCCAAAGTAGGGCTTATGAATATTGGTGAAGAGCCAGAGAAAGGAAACCTGGTCACCAAGGAAGCTCATCAATTGCTTAAAGAGACCAGAGGAATAAACTTTATTGGCAACATTGAAGGTCGTGACCTCTTTAATGAAAAAGCCGATGTGGTGGTTTGCGATGGATTTACCGGTAACATAATACTTAAAGAGGCTGAGTCTATTTTCGGACTGATGCGTAAGCGCAATATTCAGGACCCGTATTTTGAAAAGTTTGATTACGAAAACTATGGTGGTACGCCTGTGCTGGGGATCAACTCATCAGTGATCATTGCCCATGGTATCAGTAAGGCAAAAGCCATAAAGAACATGATTCTCCTATCTAAAGAAGTTGTGGAGGCAGAACTTCCCGGAAAAATTTCCCGGGCCCTGAATCATGCCATGATAGGGGAGCAAATGCAAGACAATCAATGAGTAAAATTAGAGCAGCTATAACAGCAGTGAACGGATGGGTACCTGATTATGTACTTACCAACCAGGAGCTGGAAAAGATGGTAGATACCAATGATGAGTGGATACAGTCGAGAACAGGTATCAAAGAACGCAGAATATTAAAAGGAGAAAATAAAGGCTCGTCCGACATTGCCATTGAAGCGATCAAAGGTTTGCTCGACAAGCGCGGGATAAAACCTGAAGAGATAGAAGCTGTGATATGTGCCACAACAACACCGGATATGGTGTTCCCCGCCACAGCCAATATTATCAGCGACAAGATGGGGATGAAAAATGCTTTCGGATATGATGTTAGTGCAGCATGTTCGGGATTTTTATTCTCATTGGTTACAGGTTCAAAATTTATTGAGAGCGGACAGTATAAAAAAGTTTTGGTAGTTGGTGTTGATAAGATGTCTGCAATTATTGACTACAGCGATCGTGCCACCTGTATAATTTTCGGAGATGGCGGAGGAGCTGTATTGCTGGAACCTGATGAATCCGGAAATGGGATCATTGACTCTATTTTAAAAAGCGATGGTTCAGGAAGGCATTATTTGCATCAAAAGGCGGGCGGCAGTTTAAAGCCTGCATCTATTGAAACCATAAATGCACGTGAGCACTTTGTATTTCAGGAAGGCCAAACGGTTTTCAAGTTTGCTGTAGTGAATATGGCGGAAGTTTCGGCCGAAGTTATGGAGCGGAACAATTTGAAAGGTGAAGATATTGCATGGTTGGTTCCACATCAGGCCAACAAACGGATCATTGATGCCACAGCAAAACGCATGGGAATAGGAAGTGAAAAAGTTATGATGAATATCGACCGTTACGGAAATACAACCAACGGCACATTACCTTTATGTTTGTGGGACTATGAAAAGAAACTGCACAAAGGGGATAATGTGATGCTTGCAGCGTTTGGTGGGGGATTTACCTGGGGGGCAGTTTATCTTAAATGGGCATACGACCCGAGTTAATTAATTTTTTACATTTGACTAAAGCTCTTGTAATATGAATAAGAAAGAGATTGAAGAGTTGATCAAGTTTGTTTCCAAATCCGGAGTTGATGAAGTGAGTCTGGAAACCAAAGAGATCAAGATCACGATCAGGAACAGCCACCCTGTAACACACGTTGCAGCGGCACCTGCTGTTGTTCATGCCGCACCTGCGCCTGTTGCAGCTGTTGCGCCGGCTCCTGCAGTAGCAGCAGCCCCAGCACCAGCCACTGACGAATCAAAATATCATGTTGTAAAATCACCCATGATAGGAACATTTTACAGAGCATCCAGTCCTGATAAACCCAACTTTGTGAATGTGGGTGATGAAGTGAAGCCGGGTAATGTGATATGCATCATTGAAGCCATGAAGCTCTTTAATGAGATAGAATGTGATGTTTCAGGTAAAATAGTAAAGGTGCTGGTGGATAATTCCACACCCGTTGAATACGACCAACCTCTTTTTCTCATAGACCCATCATAACAGGTCGCCCTTAAACAATTCTTATGTTCAAGAAGATCCTGATAGCCAACAGAGGAGAGATAGCATTGCGTATTATTCGTACCTGTAAGGAAATGAATATTCGTACGGTTGCAGTATACTCCACAGCCGATAAAGACAGCTTGCACGTACGTTTTGCGGATGAGGCTGTTTGCATTGGTCCGCCACCCAGTAAAGATTCATACCTGAGCATTGCTAATATTATTGCCGCTGCAGAGATCACAAACTCTGATGCAATACATCCTGGCTATGGATTTTTATCTGAGAACGCAAAGTTCTCTGCAATCTGCGAAGAGCACGGTATTAAATTCATTGGTGCTTCTCCGGGGATGATAGATGCAATGGGTGATAAGTCGAATGCCAAGGAGACCATGAAAAATGCCGGGGTGCCTACCATCCCAGGTAGTGACGGGTTAGTTGAAGACATTAAAGAAGGAATCAAGATCGCTAAAAAGATAAAGTATCCCGTTATTTTAAAAGCTACTGCCGGAGGCGGTGGCCGCGGGATGCGCATTGTTTGGAAAGAGGAAGAGTTTGAAGCGGCATGGGACAGCGCCCGCCAGGAAGCCGGAGCTGCCTTTGGGAACGACGGCATGTACCTCGAGAAGTATATTGAGGAACCTCGTCATATAGAGATACAGATAGCAGGAGATAGAAAAGGTCGTGCATGTCACCTATCAGAAAGAGACTGCTC
>JAHEMF010000109.1 GCA_024643795.1 Bacteroidota bacterium
ATTATATTTTATATAAGCTAAATAATCAGTACCGCTATAATTCATAAGGATTGCATTTGTACCGATTAAATAGCCTACTGTTTTACCATTAGAGTCAACCATCTGTGGTGTAACCTCAACAAGTTGAACAGGTGGAGGTGGTTTTACTGGTTTTCCGGCAAATGCAACGACAGGATAGAGAAGTGCAAGACAGATCAATAACAGAATGGACTTTTTCATAAGACCTCCCTTTTAGCCTCATAAAAAAACGCTGGTCAGCTCATGCCGACAACAGCGGTCTCTGTAGAGTTTATTTTGATCTTACACGCCCGTATTGCATACACCTCCAATGGAGAGCGTAAATGTAAGGCAATGTGAATTTACTCCTAAAAAATAGCCTGGTAAAGATTATTCCGATATCTTGCCTTATATTGTTTCTAGGCACTTCACTCTGCTTAAAATAAACGTTCTCACAACCCCTGCAATCCGAGAAAAGCCCCCGGTCCTGAGATCAAGGGCTTTTGTGATTTATAAGTGGTGACTTGCAAGAAACTGTCTCACAAGGCCCTTGACCTTAGGTAGTGAAGCTCAGTCAAAATCCGATAATACCCTTATTCATGTCCGGCGTTTAATAACCCAAGCTTTATAAGACACTTGTTTGTCATATCCTGCCCCGTACGCTGAAATGCTTCCTTGAAGCTGCTGGCGTCTCCGGAAAAGGCTGGGCCGAGTGAAGTTATCTTCGTCGGAGTAATATTCAACGCATTTGATGCCCGTGCACGTCCTATCACGTGCCCATTGGATGGGTCGATTAGCTTCATCGCAACCTGGAGTAGTAATCCTCCATCCGACATTATCTCGTAGTTAATCACACCGACTTCTAAAATTTTCAGGGATTGGTCGCTGGAGAGATCAACATAATCGGCTAGGGGAGTGTAATCATTGTACCAGGCACGGATAGGAGCAAGCCAATTTTCCATGAATACGGTGTAGGTACGTTCCTCTACGCCTGGAATCGGCTTGACGTATGGCGCAACCGTAGCCATAAACCCTTGTTCAGTGAGTTGCTTCTGAACCTCATTCGCAAGAACAATTGTAGGAACCCAGAAACCCCTTTGGTCCAGCATGTCCTGAAAAGATTGAGAAATCTCGCCGCCCTGCTCTGAAATTTCGGGCAACTCATTTAAGAAGTCATGAATGTAAACTAAAAAAAAGATCAGCCCGATTGGTCCTACTGCCAGCACTTCTACAGGTGAAGGTGGCGGCCAATTAGTAGTGTGAAACACAGGAGGAACCCCCAATGGAGGGGGCTCCATCGCAACGATGCGAACTCCTTCCAGGCTGGTGAGTTGCTCTTCCTGTGGAGCAATCCCTGGTTTGACACACCCCCCCCAAAACAGCATGAGAGAAAGCAAAGCACACAGGCGTTTCATGAAATCCTTTCGGAAGCTCATCTAAAAGCACACAATTGAACGTTGCAACCAGACATCAAGAAACAGCCTTTGACACAATACTGATAATAACGGTTTGTGGGAGAATCATGGCACTTAATGTCCATTTCTTTCCCCTATGAGATCAATAGTATGTTGATACTAATCATACCCATTCCGGGTTTGTCGTCAAAGGAGATGAGGTTCTTATTTATCCTGCATTGTGTTGGGAGTGGGAATTAGCTGAAATGCGAAATTCTTACTGAAGCTGACAAATAGGAATGGCCCATCCAGAGCGGAAGGGCCATTTTCGTGTTTGATTGATGGTGATATATGTAAGGCTACCTAATTTGAGAGGTGATCTTTTCATGTTCCATAAACCGCTAATTGTTGAGACTACTACTATCGACTGGTTCAGTCACCTGCGACCACTTAATCCAATATTCAGAAACTGCACCAAATGGGACAAAAGTATGATTCCCCATAGAATACTCATTAATTTTAACAACCAAAGATCCGTCTTCACAATGGTATAGTGTCCTTTTAACCAACCCAAGGAAGTTAGAAATACCAATAATAAAAAATTCACTACGTGATCTTAAATGTATGCCAAGTTTATCACAACTGTAATCACCTTGTTCTAATTGAAATGTATTCTTACTTAGAATTTTATTATCTTCATTTAATTTTGTTTTAACTATAATTTCTATAGTATTATTCGTTTGTACTATTTCTACAACATTACCAATTAAATCATCGACATCTTCTGAAATATGATATTTAGACCTTATTCTATAATCTTCCTTGCTTAAAAGATTGTAAATCAACGATCTATGATCAGAATGTCTCCCCTTGAAATCGTCCATAGAGTTCTCGTCTGGTTCGCCAATATCTAAATAATTACCAGAAATATTCGGGCAGTTACTGGTCTGAAAAGAGTCATTGATTTCAATGCGGGACCAATAAAATGGATACTCCTCAGTATGACCTAAACATGAAGTAGTCGTAAGCAAGGTGACCAAGCCTAACAATGGTAGCCTGATATGAAATGATGATTTCTTCAAAAAATACATATTGATCTTTTTCTAATTGATTTGCATTTTATGAACAAATACAGACAACATTTATTACGATGTTAATTGCGAAGCATTTAGTTGCTTCAAATTAACGACTTTTCAATCGTCAGTATTGTTATTTATCTAAGTCAAAAACTAAAAATCGCCGGCCAGCATATAGCTGACAACAGCGGTTTGTAGGGAACATCCTGACACCTAATGGCCATTGCCATCCCCTGGAAGATTAACAATTTATGTTGCCAATTATACTCTGTTAAAAGATGA
>JAHEMF010000058.1 GCA_024643795.1 Bacteroidota bacterium
ATATTGAGTTGATAAGAGTATATTCCACTGATATTGGTAGTGTTAAGGGTTCCTTCACCTGCTTTGTCATTCATAATCAACAACCCTAATCCGCCGTTAAGCCCATCAACATGCTGATCGTAGGATGCAGCATAGGTGATGAAGGTCTTACTAAGGGCAGGCCATTGATTCCTGTAATTCAGCGCTATACGCGGGCACCTTGCTGATCCGGCAAATGCTGGATTCAGATAGAGTGGCGCAGCATAAAACTGTGTGAATTCAGGGTCCTGGGCGGCAGCCTTAAGACTGAAAACAACTAAAAAAACAACAATTATCCGCTTTAACATATTCTATCTTGCTGGCTCAAGTATAACAACCTTATACGAACAATTATTATTTAGTTACAGATTCCTTAACAATAATACACCCGCCAAGCCGTTTTTATTCGGTCAAAACCTTTCGGTCTCTGGCGGGTTCATATAATCACAAAGATAGATTATTGAACTTTTAATATCCAACAAAAAGGCACCAAACATTACAATCCATATACTCCGTAAGCGCTGATATTCATAATTTTGTAAACAACCTAACCAAAACATGTACCCCTCACCCGTCAGAAAAATAGTCTTTTTTACGCTGCTTATCCTAGGAACTTGGGTTAGTTGCGTATTGGCGCAGCGTTCATCTTTACCTACCGGTGACATTACCCTGGAGTGGACAGCCCCGATTGAATCTCGAATGGGGGATCAGGAAGTGGTCAGGAATCTCCATTTTGATGGAGCCTCATATGACGGAACAGCAAAAAGTTTACCATTCTATAATGCTATCCTGCCCTGGAACGATTCACGCAATGAAGCCGTTATTTCCCTGAAGAATGTATTAACGGAACCTTTTACTCCGGCTAATGGAACAGTAGACCCTGCCAATGTTCCAACAGATTTCACTATTAATTACGGTATAGTATATAAGAAGAAAGTGCCCATGCTGGGAATCAGTGTTGTGCCAGTTAGAAAAAATCCCAACACCGGATCATATGAACGGTTGTTAAGTTTCGGATTTGACATAAGATCCGGAAAACCATCACCACTTAATGCCTCAAAAAAATCTGGCTCATGGGCTGCTTCATCAGTATTGGCATCAGGAGATTGGTATCGGTTAGCAGTTGTAACTGACGGTGTTTACAAACTTACTTATGACGACCTGAAGCAACTTGGTATGAAGCCCGATTCACTCGACCCTGCTCTCATCAGATTGTTTGGTAATGGTGGAGGTATGCTTCCGTTCCTGAATTCGGCTCCAAGACATGACGATCTCGAAGAAAATGCCATCAGGGTAGTAGATAACGGCATCCCCGGAAGGTTCGACAACGGAGATTATATACTGTTCTACGGTGAATCTCCAAACCAATGGTATTATGATGCCTCGGCTCTTACCTACAATCACCAGGTGCATGTTTTCTCTGACTCAACATACTATTTCATCACTGCCGATGCTGTATCAGGAACACCACCTAAGAGGATAACGGTACGTGCTTCATCTTCGCAAACGCCGAATTATACCTCAACATCATTTGATGATCATCAATTTCATGAAGTAGACAAGTTGAACTTTATTAAATCAGGACGACAGTGGTATGGCGAGCAGTTTGATGTTACACTTTCTCAAACATTTGATTTCAACTTCCCCAACATCGATGTTACTCAACCTGTATTCTTACGTTCCAATGTTATAGCACACTCCTTCAGTCCAAGCAATTTTAAAGTTTATCAGAACGGGCAATTTGTGTTTCAGCAGAGTGTGCTTGCAGTAGGCAGCAGTTACACCAGTGACTATGCTGCAGAGAATACATCTACGGCAACATTCAGTGCTACGGGTTCAAATATTGCTATCAATTTACAGTACACTCCTACCACTTCCACTTCTGTGGGATATCTGAATTATCTTGATCTGGTAGCACGACGAACACTTGCCATGAGTGGGTCACAGATGCATTTCCGTGATTCAAAATCTGCTGCAACAGGTAACATCACCAGCTTTAATTTCAGCAGTGGTTTGCAGTCGGTCACTATTTGGGATATTACCGATCCTACCGGTGTGGTGGAACAAGGTGTTGCAGGTCAGAATTTTGTGGTAGAAACAGATGAGATCCGTGAATTTGTTGCATTTAGCGGGTCTTCTTATTTATCAGCCAGGATGAATGGAAGAGTGGAAAATCAGAACCTGCATGGCATGTCACAAACAGATTATGTGATCGTGGTGCATCCACAGTTCATTTCAGAAGCGGAGCGGTTGGCGGAGTTTCACCGTACTGAAAACAACCTTACTGTACATGTGGTTACTCCGCAACAGGTATATAATGAATTTTCTTCCGGCGCAAGAGACATGACTGCGATCCGCAGTTTTATGAAGATGTTCTACGACCGTGCTACCGGTCCGGCAGATATGCCAAAATATCTTTTACTATTTGGTGATGGATCTTACAACAACAAAGGAGTTGCAAGTAACAATACCAACTTTATACCAACATACCAGTCGTTGAATTCAATATCACTGGTAGGCTCTTATGTGTCTGATGACTTTGTCGGGTTTTTGGATGATGTTGAAGGTGATTGGGATGATGCTCAGCCTGACCTGCTGGATATAGGTATAGGTAGGTTTCCGGTTTCAACCATTGCACAGGCACGTGGGGTTGTAGATAAGATCATCAATTATACTGTTCCGGGAACGATAACAGACCTTACCACCTGCAATACAGGAAACACTACAAGTTTAGGCGACTGGAGAAATGTTTTGTGTTTTGTGGCAGATGACGAAGATGGCAGTCTGCATCTTGATCAGTCAAATAATCTGGCCAATTATCTGGCCACCAACTACCCGGTGTATAATCTGGATAAGATATTCATAGATGCGTATCAGCAGGTTTCAACACCCGGTGGTCAGCGCTATCCTGATGCCTATCAGGCATTGAGTGAAAGAGTGGAACGTGGTTCACTTATCGTGAACTATACAGGTCATGGAGGTGAGACCGGTTGGGCGGGTGAACGCATCCTTGACAATGCCATGGTGAATAGCTGGACCAATTCGCGAAAGTTACCCATGTTCATTACTGCTACATGTGAATTCAGCCGTTATGATGATCCGGGACGTACATCAAGTGGTGAATATGTGCTGTTGAATGGAAGTGGTGGCGGTATTGCCCTGATGACAACAACAAGATTGGTTTATGCAGCTCAGAATGCAGTTCTGAATTATGCTATGATAACCTATCTTTTTTCAGATGTGAATGGAGCGCCTCCGCGGTTAGGAGACATTTACATGGAAACAAAAAATAATCCATCGGTAATGAACGGCGGTATCAACCCAAGGAATTTTAGTTTGCTCGGCGATCCTGCCATGATGCTGGCTTATCCTAAATATGATGTCATAACAACCGCAGTGAACGGTGCACCCGTTATTGCTGATAATGATACCCTTAATGCACTTGAGAAAGTTACTATCAGTGGTGAAATAAGAAATAACGGAAGCAAGCTTACCAGTTTTAATGGTATCATATATCCAACAGTGTACGACAAGGCCGTTGATGTATCAACCCTCTCAAATGATGTTACCAGTCCGCTCAGAACATTTAAACTGCAAAAGAACATTTTGTATAAAGGAAAGGCCAGTGTTACAAATGGCAACTTCAGTTTCACATTCATCGTTCCTAAAGATATTGCATACCAGATAGGCAGGGGCAGACTAAGTTATTATGCTCTTGATGGAGTTAATGACGCACATGGTAATTATGATAGTTTGCTCATTGGAGGTTCTTCTTCAAATCCGGTAGCTGATAACGAAGGACCTTCCATCCAGCTATTCCTCAATGATGATAAATTCATTTTTGGTGGTACCACCGATGAAAATCCGAAGATCCTGGCTTTTGTAACAGATTCGAACGGGATCAACACAGTAGGTAACGGAATAGGACATGATATAACTGCCGAAATTGATGGCGAAACGGATGATACCTATGTGTTGAACGACTATTATGAGTCAGATCTCGATAGTTATCAGTCGGGCAGGGTTTTGTATCAGTTATCTGATCTGCCGGAAGGCCGTCACACTCTGAAACTTAAAGTGTGGGACATACATAATAATTCTTCCGAGGCATATACTGAGTTTGTAGTTGCTGAATCTGCCCAACTGGCATTGCGGCATGTGCTTAACTATCCCAACCCATTCACAACTAAAACCTCATTCTTCTTTGAGCACAATAAACCCTGCAATACATTAAACGTACAGGTCCAGATATTCACTGTATCAGGTAAGCTGGTGAAAACCCTTGACAGAACCGTTTTGTGTGAAGGATACCGTGTAGATGATATTTCGTGGGATGGTCGTGATGACTTTGGTGATGTATTAGGTAAAGGTGTTTATGTTTACCGTTTAAAAGTAAGAGCAGCTGATGGTACATCGGCCGAGAAATATGAAAAGCTGGTATTGCTTAAATAGTTAGAACCTTATTACCCTCTGTTTCGTTATATTTGCACTCGTTTTAAAATTTCCATGAAAAATAAGATATCTAAATTCGTAATCGCTTCATTTTTAATAACTTCTACGATTACGAGTAGTGTTTTTGGCCAGGAAGACAAGACCAATCTGTTAGGTCAGATCAATACGATCACTACAGCTGTTCCTTTCCTTATCATCTCCCCGGATGCCCGTGCAGGTGGTATGGGAGATGCCGGTGTGGCATCAACACCTGATGCCAATGCTATCCACTGGAATCCCGCAAAACTGGCCTTTGTAGAAAAGAAGATCGGGTTCTCAATATCGTATACTCCATGGTTGAGAAACTTGGTACCAGATATAAATCTGGCTTACGTTTCATTTTACAACAAGCTAAAAAGTAACGATCAAACTATAGGTGCTTCACTCCGCTACTTCTCACTAGGTAATATCACCTTTACCGATAACACAGGAGCAGAGATAGGGCAGTTCAATCCAAATGAATTTGCATTTGATGTTGTGTATTCCAGAAAGTTAAGTGATAAATTCTCAGGAGGTATCGCTTTAAGGTATATTCATTCCAATTTAACAGGAGGCTTTCAGGTTGAGAACAACGCTACCAAAGCAGGTAACTCAGTTGCTGCCGATGTGTCGGGATATTTTCAAACCGATATGGAGTTAGGAAGTAAGGATGCGGTTTTTGCCGTAGGGATGAACATATCTAACATAGGTTCAAAGATCAGCTACACCGAAACCGGAGACAAGGATTTTATTCCGATCAATCTTAGGTTAGGGCCTTCATTACGTATTAAACTGAACGAATACAATGAACTTACATTTCTTGTAGACTTCAACAAATTGCTGGTGCCAACTCCTCCGGTATATTCAGATTCATTGAATAACGGAGAGCAGTTGATTCTTTACGGTAAAAATCCTGATGTAGGTGTTGCTCAAGGTATGCTCCAATCATTCTCTGATGCTCCGGGTGGGTTTAAAGAAGAGCTGCATGAGATCAATATTGCAGGCGGACTAGAGTACTGGTATGATCAGCAATTCGCATTCCGTGCAGGATATTTTTATGAGCATGAAACTAAAGGAAACCGTAAGTATTTCACCTTAGGTGCGGGGCTTAAGTACAATGTATTTGGTCTCGACTTCGCTTACCTTATCCCAACCGATCAGCGAAATCCTTTAGAGAATACACTTCGTTTCACGCTGGTATTCAATTTCGATTCTCTTAAAAAGGCTGCTACCGACGAGCCATGATCTTCAGAGTAGGATTTGGCTACGATGTCCACCGATTGGTGGAAGGCCGGCCGTTTATCCTTGGCGGAATAGAGATACCGCATCATAAAGGTTTATTAGGGCATTCCGATGCCGATGTGTTGATCCATGCAATATGCGATGCACTGCTTGGTGCAGCAGCTTTGCGCGATATTGGTTATCATTTTCCCGACACATCTGATGAATTCAAGAACGCCGACAGTAAAAAACTACTGGTTAAGGTTGTTGAGCTGATTAATTCTAACGGTTATAACATAGGAAATATAGATTGTACTGTTGTTCTGGAAAAACCTAAGCTTTCTCCCCACATAGATGCTATATGTGAAACCCTTTCAGGGTTAACAAAGCTTGAGAACGGTAACATATCTGTAAAGGCAACAACCAATGAAACCATGGGCTTTGCCGGCCGTGAAGAAGGGGTGATAGCATATGCTGTAGCCACGGTTTATAAAAAGTAGTGTCACATTTTGGAAGACAAGTCCTTACATACTTCATATAAATATTACGAGAATTTCAGTGATCTCTTACCGGAAGATCAGGAACTGTATAATCAGGCATGCGATGCAAGTACAAAGTCGTATGCTCCTTATTCTAATCTGAATGTTGGAGCTGCCATCAGATTCATTAACGGTAGAACTATAACAGGTCACAATCACGAAAGTGGTGCATACCCTTCAGGCATGTGCGCTGAACGAGTAGCACTTTATAATGCTGTAAATGATGACGAGCTTAGAAAAACAAGCGGGGTGGCAATTGCTATTGCAGCGCGTATGAAAGATCAGGAAGAGTTTATGGAGATCTCACCTTGTGGCCAGTGCCGTCAGGTGCTTGCTGAATACGCTTATGTTAACGGTACACCTCTCAAGGTGATCTTACCAAGCAATAATGGGGCTTTTATTGTGATTGATGATATAACCGCACTTTTACCCTTTATTTTCAACTCTCCCAAACGTAAAAAGGGCTGATAAACAGCTGGTTAAAGTAGCAAATTTACCGGGTGGACAAGTCAGGGATAAATCCTACTTTTGCGTCCTAATCTGCATTTTATGTCAAAGACGAAATTTGGGAAAGAAACCTACCTTTTTTGGTATGAGAACATGCTTTTGATGCGCCGTTTTGAAGAGCGTGCAGGACAATTATATGGTCAGCAAAAGATCAAAGGGTTTTGTCATTTGTATATCGGACAGGAAGCTTTGATGGCAGGTGCAATGAGCGTTCTTAAAAAGGAAGACGCAATGATCACTGCATATCGCGATCATGCCCATGCATTGGCAAAAGGTGTTTCGGCACGTGAGGTAATGGCTGAGTTGTATGGAAAGATCACCGGATGCTCCAAAGGTAAAGGTGGGTCGATGCACATGTTCTCCAAAGAACATCGTTTTTTTGGTGGCCATGGTATAGTTGGTGGACAGATTCCTTTAGGAGCAGGTATAGCTATGGCCGAAAAATATAACGAGACCGGTAACGTATGTGTTTGTTACATGGGTGATGGCGCAGTAAGGCAGGGAGCACTGCATGAAACCTTCAATATGGCAATGCTTTGGAAATTGCCTGTGATATTCATCATCGAAAATAATAATTACGCTATGGGTACTTCGGTTGAACGTACCAGTAATGTAACTCAATTATATAAGCTGGGACTCTCTTATGATATGCCCTCAGAACCTGTTGACGGTATGGATCCGGAAAAAGTGCATGAAGCAATGGAAAAAGCATGTGCACTTGCTCGTGATGGTAAAGGACCTTATTTACTTGAGATCATAACGTACCGGTATAAAGGCCATTCAATGAGCGATCCCGCTAAATACAGATCTAAAGAAGAAGTTGAAGCTTATAAACAAAAAGACCCTGTTGAGGTGTCAAGACAAAAATTGCTTGATAACAAATGGGCCACAGAAGCAGAGGTTGATGCAATAAAGGCAAAGATCAATGAAATAGTTGAGGATAGTGTGACCTTCGCAGAAGAATCGCCGTATCCCGACCCATCAGAACTATACAAGGATGTATATGTTCAGGAAGATTACCCATATATTGTTGATTGAAATTTTAGAATTTAGATTTAATAAATCCTATGGCTGAAGTAGTTCGAATGCCCAAGATGTCTGATACCATGACCGAAGGCGTTGTGGCAAAATGGCATAAAAATGTTGGCGACTCAATCAAGAGTGGCGATCTGGTTGCTGAAATAGAAACAGATAAAGCCACCATGGAATTTGAATCATTCCAGGAAGGTGTGTTGCTATATCGTGGTGTTGATGAAGGTAAAGCGGCACCTGTGAACGGTATACTGGCCATACTTGGTGAGAAAGGCGAAGACTATAAGAAGTTGCTGGAAGAAGAACTTGCCAAAGATAAAGAAGCAGCTAAAGAAGTAAAGGCTGAAGCACCTGTAAAAGCTCAAGCTAAACCAGAATCTGTTGCTGCTGCTAATCCTCCCAAACAAGCTGACACCGCGGCAGCACCAGTTGCCATGCCGATACATAGTAACAATGGCGAAGATGCAAGGATAAAAGCATCTCCGCTAGCGAAGAAGCTTGCCATGGAAAAAGGTATTGACCTTACCCGTATAATGGGTTCAGGTGAAGGAGGAAGGGTTGTCAAGAGAGATGTTGACTGGTTCAAGCCTGGAACATTCGTTGCTTCACAATCTGTTATGGCTGGTGCCGTAACAACCGAAAGTTATAATGAGGTACAGGTCTCGCAGATGCGCAAAACCATTGCGCGCCGACTTGCTGAAAGTAAATTCACAGCTCCTCACTTTTATCTTACAATGGAGATCAATATGGATCGTTGTATGGATGCAAGAGAGAGTATCAATGCAGTATCAGGCTCTAAAATATCATTCAACGATTTTGTGTTGAAAGCTACTGCAGCAGCTTTGAGGCAGCACCCTAAGGTGAACAGCGCCTGGCTGGACGACCGCATAAGATACAATCACCATATCAATATTGGAGTGGCCGTTGCTGTTGAAGAAGGATTGCTGGTGCCAGTGGTTAGGTTTGCGGATTCCAAAACCCTCTCTCAGATATCAGGTGAAGTGCGTGAGTATGCGAAGAAAGCAAAAGATAAAAAATTGCAGCCTGCTGATTGGGAAGGCAACACTTTTACAATTTCAAATCTGGGGATGTACGGCATAGAAGAATTTACTGCAATTATTAACCCTCCTGATGCTTGCATACTGGCGGTTGGATCCATCAAACCTGTTCCCGAACTCAAAGATGGTCAGCTTCGCAACAAACATGTTATGAAAGTTACATTAAGTTGCGACCATAGAGTAGTTGATGGTGTAACCGGTTCTGAATTTCTGCAAACATTGAAAGGGTTTCTTGAAAACCCTGTGGTGCTTTTAGGTCAGGCATCTATTTGATGTTATTGAATTATGAAGCACATTTCGCTGAAGTCAATACCCAATTTACTGCTTGTTTTGCTTATCACGGCTGCCTCTTACCATCTGGTGCATTGGATTTCAGGAACCGACATGAACATTTATACCAGAGGATTAGTGATAAGTGAGATAATAGCGATCTCATCATTCTTATCTCAAAAAGAAATGACTTACAGGCAGTCAGTTCCTATTGCAATTATCTCTGGTGCTTTCACGGCTCTACTTAACACACATTTAATTCCTCCTCCGCAGAGCTGACCTGATTATTTTCGAAGATCACATTACTTTATTCAACATTGATTTTCGATTACGTTACCTCATTCATATCTATTGTTCACTAAATGAAACCAGCAGTTCCCTAAATGGTTATTGACCGCAATATGCTGCTTTCGTAAATTTATGTTGGGGTGGGGAGGAGCATCTCCCCCGAATACAACCCTATAGTTTTTAAGAAAAATAAACGAATCTTTTTTGGTTTTCTGTTGTGTGGTTTATACAAACTCAAATCTTTTTCCATCAAAAAGCCCCAGGTCACTCAACTTTAATTCAGGTATCACCAGCAAAGCCATAAATGATAATGTCATGTATGGTGCCCTTAAATTACTTCCCATTTCTTTGGCCATTTTATCAAGTTTCAAATAAGCATCAGATGTGGTCTGGCAATCATCGGTGGTCATCAAACCTCCGACAGGCAGCGGTAAAACTTCTTCACGTTCACCATTAACAGCACTCAACCCCCCACTTTTATTGATCACCAGATTTACTGCTTTGGCGATCGATTCGTCATCAACACCTGCTACTACTATGTTATGTGAATCATGTGCTACTGAAGAAGCAATTGCTCCTGATGTGAGGCCTATGCCTTGAATGAATGATATAGCCGGAACAGAATCATTATACCTGTTTATTACAGCTATTTTGATGATATCTCTTGAAATGTCGGATTCAACAATATTATCTTTTATGGGTATTT
>JAHEMF010000026.1 GCA_024643795.1 Bacteroidota bacterium
CTGCCATTGGGCAATGGATGTTAAAAGCAGTTGTGAACATAAGTGTTGGGGTATTTCAAATTGCATTCGCAATTGTGATCGCCGGCATTTTGCTTGCAGCAGAGGGGACCGGAAGTCTTGTAAATAAACTTTTTATCAAAATAGTTGGCGAAAAAGGAAATGAGTTTGCTGCTGTAACCGAAAAAACTATACGTAATGTTACAAAAGGAATTCTTGGCGTTGCAGTGATCCAGTCGCTGCTACTTGGAATTTTCTTCTTTATAGCCGGGATCCCTTATGCCGGTGTTTGGGCTTTACTCTGTATGGTGCTTGCAATTATACAGGTTGGACCCGGACCAGTATGTGTTGGCATTATAATATTCTTATTCTCAACAGAACCGATAGGCAAAGCCAGCTTTTGGTCTGTGCTAATTGGTGCCGGAATGTTGGTTGATAATGTATTGAAACCGATATTGCTCGGGAAAGGAGCTCCGGTGCCAATGCTTGTGGTGTTTATTGGAAGTCTTGGCGGTTTTTTAACGTCAGGATTTTTAGGTTTATTCACAGGAGCAATCGTCCTTTCAATCGGATACATCTTATTTTTATCATGGCTTAACGAAGATGAAATACTACAATCAATTGAAAAAAAAGCATAGATCCTAAATAACTAACTTTTGATTTACTTATTATGAATTTTATAAGAACAATTTTTGTAGCCACACTACTTGAACTTTGCTGGTGTAATTTCACATTTGCTGAAAACAACCCGGAATCTGATTCCATAAAAACGCAAGTATCTTTTGGAGGTTATATTAAGACGGATTTTTTATTTACAAATTATAATGATGGTCGGCCTTCGGAAGCAAGTCCAATAAATGATGTTCATTTTATATCTGATATCCCGGTTGGAAGTGATGTAAATTATTCTTCAACTCATTTTCACGCTAAGGAGTCCAGGTTCAATCTGGAATTAAATTCAGATTTTGCCGGCAAACCTGTCAAAGCATTTGCTGAGATCGATTTCCTGATGTCAGTTCAAGGTAATCCAATAATCAGCAATTCATACAATCCCAGGCTCAGGCATGCTTTTGTAAGCTACAGGAATTTTACCATTGGGCAAACATGGACCACTTTCATGACCGGTCCACTGCCTGAAAATCTGGATCTTTGGGGATCTCCAGAGGGAATTATCCTCATACGACAGCCTATAATAAGGTATTCAACCGGCAACTGGCATTTTGCCATCGAGAACCCTTATACAACATTTACTCCTTTTCAGGGAGGACCTTCATTTTCTTCCAAAGGTGTTATCCCTGATGTTGTTATCCGAAAAGATTTTGTTCTTTCATCAGGCAAAATTTCTCTTGCGGCAGTAGGGCGATCACTTACTTATGATAATGATATTGGTGATAGATTTTCCACTACCGGCTATGGCATTTCTGCAGGAGGAAACATAGGCTTGGGTAAAAAGGATGAAGTCCGGTTTATGGCAACCTATGGTCAGGGATTAGGGAGATATATTGCATTAGGGTTTTTAACTTCATCAGCTTTGGATGCAAATGGTGACCCCAACACAATAAGCTCAATGAATGGGTATGTTGCTCTTTTACATGAATGGAATGAAAAATGGATGACCAGTTTAAATGGTTCAATGATCATGGCTGACAATAACACCAAATATTCCGGATCAGAAATAAATAGCCTTGCATTCAGTGGAGCAATAAATTTGTTATACCTTCCTGTTTCAAGGTTGATGACAGGAATTGAGTTGAGGTATGGGTACCGGGAGCTGGAAAATCAAGTCAATGGCGACTTTTACAGAATTCAATTCTCTTGCAAATATCAGATCAGCAACCATTGAACCGTTTTACACTATATCACTAAATCATTATATATGAACAAGCTTCTTAATCCCTGGTGGTCTAACCTCATTCAAGGTTTAATTTTCATTTTATTAAGTTTTATAATTCTGAGTCGTCCAATTGCATTTCTGGAAACCATTGCACTATGGCTTGGAATCCTGATCTTTTTAAGCGGACTATCCGGTGTTGCCTTTTATCTGGTCTCTAAACCAGGCAACAAAAATACAATGTCGCTGGTAGGAGGTATCGCAGCAGGAGTATTAGGGCTCACAATGATATCCAGAATGCTGATCACCGTTAAGGCCATAACAGTGATTTTTGGTATACTAATATTAATTTCCGGCATTAACATTCTTATTGGAAGTATCAAGGCCCGAAAACAATTCCGTTTTTGGTGGATCCCATGTATTGTTGGAATTCTGGCAATCATCACCGGCATTGAATCTGTTCAGAGAATGCAGGAAGGTGCCGAAGCAATTGCATTTATTATGGGAGTGAGTTTATTACTGACCGGAGTGGGTTTGATATTTCTGGCACTTGTGAAAAAGCGGGTTTACGATGAGTAAATATTGATTATTGTGACGAAATCACATACCTGATATTAAACCCGAATTTGTCAGCAAAAAAATCTGTGTTTTCTACCAGTCTGAATGTTGGTCTCCAGTCAACTCCCAGAGCAAGGGGAATTTCACTAAAGTGATATTCCAGCCCTATCTCACCCACTGCTCCAAGCTGAAAAGGATCGCCTATAAATAAATATGGGCCAGCCCCCACATACCAGTCGAATCCATCAGCAGTGCCCAGAGGACGGTAAAGAAAATCATACAGCACCTCTATACCCAGACCCCGGCCAAATGAGGCATCTGCATGAATACGGCTATACTGTCCCATAGTAAAAATTGCATCTACAGCTACATTACCACCAACAACATCGCCAAAGCGAATTCCAACTTCCTGAGCTTTCCCGATAAAAAAGAGGCCACTCAAAAATAAAGTGAGGATAAACTTCTTCATAACAATCATGTATATATTAAAATATGAGTTGCAAAGTAGCGGTATTTAATACGGTTAAATACCTGGAATTCAAATAAGATTTAAACAATATGACTGTTAATTACAATGGTATTTGAGTTCAGATTTAACAACATCATTTTTATAGCTTTTCTTTAATAAATTTGACTTCGTGAAACAGCTTATCAATAATGATCTTTTAAAAAAACTGCTGAAGTTTGGGTTAATAGGATTCTCTGGTTTGCTGATAGATTATGCAGTTACTATTATTTTCAAGGAATTTGCAGGAATCGAAAAATACGTGGCTAATTCATTGGGATTTGCCACAGCGGCAACTTCAAACTACTTCCTGAACAGGCTATGGACTTTTAAAAGTAACAACCCTAAGATCACAAAGGAATTTGCAGGATTTATTTTGATTGCCACAGCCGGACTAATAATCAATAATATGATCATATGGCTTTTGGCCGATAAATACTTTAGTTTAAACTTTTACGTTTCAAAATTTATTGCCATCACAATAGTATTCATCTGGAACTTTTTAATGAACAACTATTTTAATTTCAAGCACCGGGTCAATCCATGAACGGAATGATTCCCAATACTTTTTTAGCTTTTGGCCCTGCAACAAATCGTTTTGCATATATCAATCTAATATTTCCAGTGTTTATCCCAACGCTTTGAGTTTTTATATCTCTCGAAGCTTCTACCTGATTGGTCACAAAAAGCAAATTCAAAACCCATTTATCTGAATTATAACCAAGGGCTAGCTTTAGAGCTGAATTTGGTGAAAGCCCGCTATCCTTTAGTTTTGTAGCGCCTCTGTAGTACTCTGTACTTCCAAAGGTGAATCCAATTGAATAAGATGCATGAAAAAAGAAATGCTTCTTAACTACAAAAGTATGAGCATATCCCACAGTTGGACCCAGATCCCAAAATGCCAAACTATTAAGCTGAAGTGATGCCAGGTTAGAATCCACCTCTTCAGGAATAATGGATATCTCATCATGCACTACACCAAAATAAGTTTCTGCACCTAAAAGGAAACTTCCTGCTGATTTCTTCTGCCATTCATTTTGCATGAATGATGATCTGTATGAATATTTTTTATTGTTAAAAACGTATTGTGCTACTACGCCTACTTCAAATATTTTCAGATTTGGCCTGATTATATATTTTGATTCATCCGGTTGCCTGTCAGGCTTATCTGTATAAAACCCTTTGTAAAATTGCCCGAATACATCCATCATAAGTTTTGTACCATAGCTATGAAATTGAAGATCCAGATATTCTGTCTTTCCTTTTTCTGTATCCTGATTCAAGACTGCAAAACCATAAGCAAGGTTAAGTGTAAACCACTTGTAAGTAATCCCAACTCCTAAATTTAATGATGTATTCGGAGAATAGTCCAACTTAAAACCTGCAGTATCATTTTCTAATGAAAAGTTTGTGAATTTCTGTGAAGTATATAGCCTGCCAACAATCTTATCACTGAAAGAAACAAAGTATGAAGTATCATGCAGTGGAATACTTATTGAATCACTTGATACCTCATCATCGACCATAATGTCTGATGCATACAAGTGACCACTCATAGCGAAACATAAAACCAAACTTGCTACTAAAAACCGGAGCGTTACTTTATGCAATCAAATAATGTTTTAGTTGTAAATTTCATTAAATAGAAAATAATTCATGATAGTGATATAATTACTACCTTAGGTATTAAACAATTTTGACCATGAATAAATTATCTGCAGCAAATTTATCATATATCATCGATGAACTAAATAACAATAAAGAAATTATTGTCAGATTGTTGTCTGACCTGCCCAGCCAACTGGAAAAATGGAAATATGAAAACGATAATTGGTGCATTATTGAAGTATTATGCCATCTTGTGGACGAAGAAGTCCACGATTTCAGAGCTAGGTTTTTAAGCTTGATCAGAGACCCCACAAAGCCATTTGAACCAATAGATCCGCAAGGGTGGGTGCTCGCAAGAGGATACATTCATCAAGACCTTTCTTCAAAGCTAATAGAGTTTGAAAAAAAGAGAACAGAAAGTATTAACTTACTGAAAGACCTGGAAGAGATCTCCTGGGAAAATATATATCAGCATCCTACCTTGGGTGCAATGACACCAAAAATGATTCTGACCAACTGGCTTGCTCATGATTACTTACACATAAAACAGATCTTGCGGATCAAACACAAATTCCTTGCAAACCTTTCAAATGAATCATTGTCATATGCTGGCACTTGGAGTGGATAGGTAGATTCGGTATATTTGTAGATCAAAAATATTTTTACTCAGTACCTAGTAATTTGAGCTTATTCGGGTGAGGGCAATTGCAAAAAAAATATACGATTTAATTCCTTTTAAGAAAGAATTGTTCAGCATTCTTAAGCTTTTCTGGAAACCTCCATTGAGAACATACCAGCACTTAACTTTTAAAGGACCATTCAGAGTCCGTATAAATAAAACATCAAGTTTTAAACTGATGCATTTGGGATTCCAAATAGAAAATGCACTGTTTTGGGAAGGCGTAAATGATGGTTGGGAAAAAGTTTCTACGAAATTATGGATAGACTTATGCAAGTCTGCAAGCTATATCTTTGATATTGGAGCCAATACAGGGGTTTATTCATTAATAGCCAAATCAATTAATAAAGAAAACCATGTGTATGCTCTGGAACCAGTGCATAGAGTATTTGAAAAACTTGAACAAAACAATAGGTTAAATAATTTTAATATTCTTTGCATTGAAAAAGCTGCATCCAATTTCAATGGCACTGCAACAATCTACGACCTTCCAATTGAACATATACTTTCCGTCACAGTAAATAAAGACCTGAATACAACTAAACATTCTACTATTCCAACCGAAATTGAAACTATAAGAGTAGATTCTTTAATTGATTTTTATAAGATCCCCCAAGTTGACCTGATGAAAATTGATGTTGAAACACACGAACATGAAGTTCTACAAGGCATGGGCAAATATTTAGAACTTTTTCGCCCGACTCTGTTAATCGAAATATTGTTAGACGATGTAGGAGCCAACGTAGAGAAAATGGTCAATGGCTTAGGATATCTTTATTTTAACATAGATGAAAAACATGGTATCAGAAAAGTAGAACACATAACCAAAAGTGATCATTTTAATTATTTGCTATGTAACGAAGCAAAAGCCCGGGAACTTGGCCTGATCTGACATATTGCGTGATCAAAAAAATGACATTGATTTTAAAGATCAAGCATTAGCTCACACTTTCGGCATTCTCCGCCAATCATACTTCGTTTAATTTTTAATACCTTTTCAAAAAGAGAAGTGCCTTAATTAGGTATATTTGTAATATATAACACAATTCTTATAAAGCATGAAACGGATCTTGATCTTATTAGCATTTATCTTATTTTCAATTACATCGCATTCCGAAAATAACTGGCCGAAAGAACTTATCGGGAGTGGATGGGTACTCAACATATACCAACCCATCAATGAATCATTGAAAGGTAATGTGGTAAAATCACGTTGTGCCGTCTCAATTAAATTTGACAATAGTGACGAACCTGTATTTGGAGCCATGTGGACTGAATCACGATTACAAACTAATAGAGATGAACGAACTGCCGTTTTAGAATCCGTTAAAGTCATCGGACTTAAATTTCCCGACTCAATTGATTCGCTTACGTTAGAAACATGCAAATTCATTGTAGAAACAGAAGTGCCAAGATGGGATATGGAGATCTCCATGGATAAGTTGCTTGCAAGCATTGAATATGCTGAACAAGAAGTTCAAACCGCTGATGCTATAAAAAATGATCCTCCGGAAATAATTTTCAAAACCAACCCGTCATTGTTGGTTGTAATTGATGGAGATCCTAAGTATGAACAACTAGAAGGATTTAGCTATCAACAAATTGTTAATACACCATTTTTCATGATCCGGGATCCAAAAGCCGGCGAATTCTTTTTGTATGGAAATGAAAAGTGGTTTCAGACACGTGACTTTACAGGACAATGGCAACCTGTTAAGAAAATGTCATCGGAACTTAAAAAACTCAATACCAAGTTGCAGGAGTCCATGGAAAGCCCTGCTCAGGACACAACCAACACCACTCCTGAGATAGTGATACGTATGAAACCTGCCGAGTTGATCACTACGAACGGCGACCCTGTATTTTCGCCAATAGCCGGAACCGACTTATTGTACGTTAGCAATAGTTCTGACAATATCTTCAGATTGATCAACTCACAAGATTATTACATACTGATCTCCGGTCGTTGGTTCAAATCAGCTACCCTTACAGGAACATGGACATATGTTGAAGCAAGTGATCTGCCTGTTGAATTCAGCAAGATTCCTGAAGGTTCTGACAAGGATGGAGTGCTTGCGAGTGTTCCGGGCACAGATGCTGCTGAAGAAGCTTTACTTGATTCACAAATTCCTCAAACTGCAGCAGTTGAAAGAAGCAGTGCCACAACATCGGTAACTTATGATGGTAATCCAAAGTTTGAAAAAATTGACGGCACAAGTTTATATTATGCCAAGAACTCTTCACAAACTGTGCTCATGACTGAAGCAAAAATATATTATGTATGTGATGATGGTGTATGGTTTACCGGCACTACACCTGATGGTCCATGGGAAGTTGCTACACAAGTGCCACCAGATGTCCAAAAAATACCGCCAAGCAGCCCTGTTTATAATGTTAAGTACGTATACATATATGAATCTACACCAACGGTTGTTTATACCGGCTACACTCCAGGGTATCTTGGATGTTATCCATACGGACCTGTTGTAGTTTATGGTACCGGATATAATTATTCAGGTTGGTATGGAACATATTATTATCCACGGCCTGTGACTTATGGATTTAACTTTCACTATAATCCATATTCGGGTTGGAGCATGGGATTTTCAATGAGTTATGGTGGTCCGCATGGATGGGTAGGGATGAGTTTTGGCAGCCCTTATTATCATGGAGGATGGTGGGGACCGCCTGTATATCACCCACCATATTATCATCATCCTCACAGCGGAGGGTATTATGGCCCCAGAGCTTCTCACTATGGCAACACAAACGTCAATATCAACCGAACCAACAATATCTATGTAAACAAGAACCGTCCGGGAGTTGAGTCCGGAGTACGTCCTTCAGCAAGACCTTCCTC
Source organism: Bacteroidota bacterium (assembly GCA_024643795.1). Lineage (GTDB taxonomy): Bacteria > Bacteroidota > Bacteroidia > AKYH767-A > OLB10 > JAHEMF01. Next base: position 8,039 of record JAHEMF010000026.1, read on the forward strand.
TTCACCGGCTCGTCCAACGACAAAACCTTCTGGGCGACCTTCAACACAACCGGCTGGAAGGCCTAACCGTCCAACGACACAACCTTCTGGGCGTCCATCAACACAACCGGCTGGACAACCCAACCGGCCTTCAACACAACCGGCTGGAAGGCCTAACCAAACTCAACCAACAGGTCGCCCCAGTACACAACCAGCAGGGAGACCGAGCCAACCACAGCAACAACCTGCAGGACGTCCTTCAACGATGCCTGCAACAACAGGCCGCCCTAATAATGTTTATGCAGATCCCTCAGGTAACATATATCGAAACAACAATAATTCATGGGAGCAGAACAACGGAAGAAACTGGCAACCTGCACAACAAGCACCGCAACAAAATTTAAATAACATGCAAAACAGCCGTGACCGTGGTAATGTGAGACAACAAAACAGCACTCCATACACCAGGCCACAATCAGCTCCTCAGTCAAGACCAAGTCCGGCCGGCAGACCCGGTGGAGGTGCAACACCAAGAAGAAGATAGTTGATCAAAACAAAAGAATTGATATTTATATGTTGAAAAACAACTATACTTTTCTTATCGTTCTGATCATATTGACAATTATTTCCGGGTCAGTACTGAACTATTCATGTAATGACCATAAATCCGAAACATCAACCGAAGAAAGCAATGGAGTTGCCACATATACAGGTGATCTTTCTTGTAAAAATTGTCATGCAGCAGAATACGATCAATGGTTAAGTTCTGATCATTATATGGCCATGCTTCCGGCAAATGACTCAACAGTATTAGGAGATTTTTCAAATGCACAACTAAAAGCTGACGGGATAACTTCTGAATTTTATAAAGAAAATGGAAAGTTTTTCATTCACACAGATGGCCCAAATGGAGTAGCTGGTAGTTTTGAAGTGAAATATATCTTTGGCCACTACCCTCTTCAACAATATCTCACTGAATTCCCGGGTGGGCGACTTCAGGCATTTCGACAATCATGGGATTCAAGAGAAAATAAATGGTTTCATCAATATCCCGGTGATGAAGTCCATCATAATGATTGGCTTCACTGGACCAATGGAGCCCAAACGTGGAATACAATGTGTGCTGATTGCCATAGCACTGATCTCAAAAAGAATTATGTATTCCAAACTGACAGCTTTCATACAACATGGTCATCCATTAATGTAAGCTGTGAAAGTTGCCATGGCCCTGGTAGTAATCATATTGCCATAGCAGAAACCGGAGGTTATTCCGATAATAATATACCATCAACTTCCTTTTCTTACAACATAGGTGACACTTCAAATATCAATCAGATTGGTATGTGTGCTCCCTGTCATTCCAGAAGATCTGCTTTGGATCATTCTTTCCAGGCAGGTAATGAATACATGGATCATTACATTCCTGAGATAATCCACACAGGCCATTATAAACCGGACGGACAAGTAAGTGATGAAGATTATGTATATGGCTCTTTCGTACAAAGTAAAATGTTTCACAATGGAGTGAAATGTACAAATTGTCACAACCCTCATAGTATGAAGCTAAAATTTGAAGGCAATAAACTATGTACGCAGTGCCATACTTCATCATACGACGACCCAACGCACCACTTCCATAAAATAAATTCTGAAGCAGCTGAATGCATCAGCTGCCATATGCCTTCAAAATATTATATGGTAAATGACCTAAGGCATGATCATAGCTTCCGAATACCTCGTCCTGACCAATCAATAAAATATGGCACACCAAATACTTGTAAGAGTTGTCATGGAAATATGAGCAACCAGATGTTAGCCGATGCCATAGTTAACTGGTATGGGACAAAAAGAAAATATCATTTCTCAGACGACCTCGCTCCCGGCAGCATAGCAGGAAAAGAGTCGATCCCCTATTTGATAAACCTGCTTGAAAAGGACTCGATACCTTCAATAGCTAGAGCCACAGCATTATATTATTTGGGCAACAATGGATCCGTTGAACACATTGAATTGATCAAGCAACAATTAGCCAACACCGATCCCTTGATCAAAGTTCATGCCTGCCGTTCATTGATGAATTTTGATGCAAGAACATATTATCAGGAGTTGTTGCCTCTGCTTAGTGATAAAATAAGAGCGGTGAGAATATCAGCATTTGAAGCTATTAGTACCGTTCATCCTGATATTATTCCGATAACTGCCAAAACAAACTACATAAAGGCAAAAGCTGAATACGAATCCTATCTTGAAAACCAACTTGATTTCCCCTCAGGAAAAGCGGCAACTGCATTGTATCGTCAAGGTCTGGGTGATATTAATACTGCAAGAAAATATTATGAAGCTGCATTGAAACAAGATAGCCTTTTACCAGGTGTAAGGAGTAACCTTGCAATAATATACAATACCCTTGGCGAAAATATACTTGCAGAAAGGCAGTTGAAAGAGGCATTAATGATCACACCTTTGGATGGCAGCGCACATTACAACCTGGGCTTACTTTACAATGAAATGGGTAATAAACCAGGCGCATTAGATCACTTTATAAAAGCCATGCAAATTCTAGAGCATAATGACAGAGTATGTTATAATACCGGACTACTATTTAAAGAATTAGGTGAAGCCGGTGAAGCTGAAAAAGCATACCTAGAGGGGCTTAAGCGAGCTCCATATAATGAAGATCTTAACTATGTTATTACTCTGCTATACCTGGAACAGGGCAGATATAGTGAGGCCAGAAAATATGCTTTGAAGTTAACAGAATTAAGCCCCGGGGAACTTCAATACAAGAATCTACTGAAGGATATAAACAAAAGGATCAATGGTTGAATTAAAATCTTGCTGTAAGAAATAAATTAAATCCTCCAAAGATAAACTTCACCTTTCCATCAATATTATCACTGAAAGGCAGTTCCCTCACAAGATAAATATTGGAGTTATATGCAGCACCTATACCTGCATTTTTAATAATATAATACTCAACCGAAGCCTTTGTTTCCAGTACATTGATCTTTATATCAGCAATGGAAGCCTGAAAATATTCTATTGAATATCGAGCCAGTAATCTATCTGTTAGATAACCAGCACCATGCAAACCAACGAGTATAGCCGGGGCTGTGAATTTCGCATCTTTTCTGTAATCATAACTATTTTGATTCAGGGAAGCGCTGGCATATAGACCTGCTTTGAACTGTAGTGTTCTCAGGCCAATTGAAAAACCAGCATTCCATCCGGGTTTGTTAAATATAGAATATCTCCAGGTAGCTGCGTAGTAATATGTATCAAAGTAAACATCAACATATGCATCTGCATAAAATGTTGTATCTCCAAATGTTACATCACCCTGTAATTGCAAATCCTTACTCCTTTGCAGAGTAGTGAACATGACAGCAACCTGTGATCTTTTACTCACCTGTAATATTGCATCAGCCTTAAAAACCCAAATGTTGGAATTAAATTTCAGGTCATCTTCAAGACTAATATCGGTTCCAAGTCCATTATCCGAATCAATTCTGAGTGATGTAACAATATTTGGATTATATGCTCCGGCTGACAAATACAACCAAGGTTTTTGCAATGTAGAATCCTTTGCGGTATAAGATTGGCAAAATGCACTGAAGGGGATCAGAAGTCCTGATAAAATGAAAATAAACCTATAGAACATATTTGCCATATTAAATAATTGAGTACGCAAATGTAATATTTAAGTAATTCATATATTTACTCTATCCACATTTATTATTGATGTATGAACTGGTTTCAAAGGCTTTCTAAAGGTATTCAAATATTAATAGTATCATGCTCAGTAGTATTCGCATTGATATTTATTGCTTTGGCTGTTGCTCCAAACATAGCAACAAAGTATATCAACGATCATGGAAATGAGTTGTGTGGAAGAAAACTATATGTTGATGACATTGATGTAAATTATTTCACAGGAGGTATTAGCATTGAAAGCTTCACAATGTTTGAGCCAAATGAGAAAGATACCTTTTGCGGTTTTAACAACTTTTATGTTAACATCGAATTATTCCGAACTGTATTCAGCGATTTAGCAATTTCTAAAGTTCAACTTGACCAGCCTAAAATAAAAATCATACAGGCAGATTCGGGGTTTAATTTTGATGATATCATTACCTTCTTTAATTCTTCCGATTCAGTTGCTCCTGCTGATACCACTGAAGAGAGTTTCGCTTATTTTATTGATAACCTATCCATAAATAATGCTAAACTTGAATACACCCTTACTGAGTATAATAGCACAATAGGACTGGAAAGCATCTTTGCAAAATGCCCGGCTATTCATTCTGATGACCCCAATATAGTTGCAAACATAACCACTGATTTTCGGCATGGAGGCCACGGCAGCGCTGATATTCATGTCAATCTTGATGAATCTAGATACGCCGTATCAAACCTGATCGACTCATTGAATTTGATTTTTCTTGAACCTGTATTAAAAGGATTTATGAATATCAGCACATTCAACGGAAGACTGAGTTCTGACCTTCTGATAAGTGGGAGTTATGAAAACACAGATATACTCAGCGCATCCGGCGAAATCGACTTATATGGCTTTAATATGATAGACAGTGAGAATAAGCCAATTTTAAGTACCGAATATTTGACGGCAGGTATCGATTCAATCATACTTGATAAAAGCGTATTTGATTTTGGCACTATAAAAATTGACTCTTTCTACAGTATCTATGAAATGTATCCAAATGGTTCCAATTTTGATAAATTAATAAAAATAAGTTCAACTGAAGCTGATTCGAGTTCTACTATCGAATCTGCAGAGTATGATCCATATGAAGACGAAAGTATATATGAAATGATTGCGAGGTATGTAAGGACATACTTTACGGATTATAATATTACCGCATACGAAATAGAATCACTTGATATTGATAACTCAGCATTTGTTTTCAAGGACTATACTCTTGAAGAACCATTTAGCTACAATGTTGATCAGATACATCTTACCGGAAAAGATCTTAATTCCAAAAATGATCGTATCTCTTTTGATGCATCCTGTCTCTTGAATGATAAGGGCGATTTTAAAGGTGTTGTTTCTATCAACCCAAAAGATTTTATGGATCTGGAGATAAATTATACTATAGATCATTTTGTTGTTGATGACTTTACTTCTCATTCAAAATTTTATGTGGCTCATCCTATTTTATCAGGTGAAATGAAATACGACTGCAAGTTGGTACTAAAAGATGGCATGATCACAAATACGAATTATATAACCATAGATGAATTTTATTTTGGAAACAAAAACAGATCCGGAGCCTTATATGACCTTCCGGTTAAACTGGCGGCAAGTTTATTGAAGGATAATAAAGGTGTGATCACACTGGACATACCTGTCAGCGGAGATATCAATGATCCTGAATTTAACATCTGGAAAATTGTTTGGGGCATCATTAAAAATCTAATAATCAAAATAGTAGCTGCACCCTACAAATTAATAAGCGGATGGTTTGATGGTAATGAAGACGCGGCAAAACAAATAAATTGCGAGTATAAAAATTCTCAACTGGGAAGTAATGCATCAAAAACGATATCCGGACTTAGTAAACTTTTTAAGGATAAGCCTGAACTGGTTGTGAATTTTTATCAATTAGCAGATAGTTCAGCGGAATTTGAGCTGCTGGCTGTGGAACAAATGAAAAAAGATTACCTATTGTCTAAAGGTATTACCGAGGTCAGCAATGAGCAATTAAATGAACTTTCAGTTCATGATACCTCATTTGTTTTTTATTTAAACACGTTAACTTCGGATTTTGATACCATTACACCTCCACAACAAAAATGCGTTCGATTAGCTGACAAAAAGCATATCACTTCTACACTTTCTGAACTTAGAAATGGTAGAAATAATAATTTAAAAATCATGCTTGAAGATGCTGGTATTTCTGCAGGTAAATATACTATACAGTTTGGCAGTAGTGCTGAAATTCAATCAGAGCAAGGCATTCCAAAATTTCTGATAAAATATGATGTTGGATCAGGATCTGTTGAAACAGCAGCAATGTCAGCTGATTCAAGTGGTACCAAATAAGAGGGGCAGAATTATTATTCCGCCCCTCTTACATGCATAAATCAAATCAAAACGATATATCCCATTGGAGCCTGATGCGACTTCCATCTCCATCAAGACCTGTCGGGTCTTCTATTCTAAGATAAGAGTAATCTGCGGTTAGCTTATTTCGGTGACCACTAAAGAACCAATTCACACCAACTGTATATTCCTGGCTCACTGCTGAATCAAATTCGGTATCGGGGGTATAGTTAGCATATCGTACAGCCAACTCAAGAGGTTCGGGAACAAATGGTAACACCTGATGAAGGAAATAACCCATCTGCATATATGTTCCTGTCATTTCAGCGGCATCACCACCATTTATTTTGTCTTTTATCTTTTTAAGGTGAGATTCATGTGCCCATGAGAACCCTTTATACTTGAATGCTGTTTCCACCAGCCCCTGAGTGGTTTCATATTGCCCGGGTTCGTCTTCAGGGAATCTGTCATCAACTTTACTTCCTCCTGAAGAAGAGAATCGGGTATAAACACTAGTGTTTGTAGCAGCGCCAAAAGCTACACTGAATCTGGGTTTCTCACTTATATCAATATCACAATAACTTAGGTCTACTCCTCCATTCAATATGTTCCATTGTAGTTTACCAACATACATCAAATTATTATCATCATTTGTAAGTGCCTGAATACCTGCACCTGTAAGAACACTCACCCAATATTGAACGTTGGCTGCTCCGCTTCCTTCAAGGTGTCCGTAGAAACATACTCCACGCTGACGATCGATCGTAAATGTTCGGTTCACTATTGAACGCTCAACAAATTGTTGTTTACCACTACTTATACTACGCTCCTGGCTATAATCAATTTTCCATTGTCCAACTTTAACACTAAATGCCTTATATTTTTCGATCATGATCCTAAAATCAAGAAGCCTTGAAGCACCCATCTCATACTCAAAATAGTACTTAAGCCATGGTTGAAATGCATTGCCGCCTACTTTTAATCTTGCGCGTTTTATCCGCAATGTGGTGGTTTCGATATCGAATTGATCTATTGTCAATGGATCGCCAGGATAGGGAGTATCAAAGCTAAATTGCAACCGGGAACCGATCTGCAGCCCGTATTTGCCGTCAGCCGATTTAAATTCAAGGCCTTTAGATCCATACTTCATGGAAATGGATTTATCTGCTGCACTTGGCGCTACTGTAGAATCTGTGTCAATAGTAACTGATGGGTCTGCTTTAACGATAGAAATACTACCGGCAAGAGCCACAAACAATACCATTCTTCTAAGTAAAGTAAAGGTTTTCATAATCTTAAATTGGTCTTATATTCATGTTAATTGGGGCAAAAGTATAGGGCTTATGTTATCTGGGAGTTAAGTATTGATAAGATGTGTTAAGTTATTGTTAAATAAAAAAGCCCCTCATTTAGAGGGGCTATTACATTATCTGAAGCAGACTATTTACTACCTAAGCCACTTGAAAGCTTCTCCATGACCTGATCAAGGGAAAAGCTTGCAGCCTTTTGTCTGGGTGGGTAATCTTTAAATGTCATGAGGAAACTGCCTACGTAATCCTGAGCAGGCACCAATAGGTAAGCGCGATCAATCAACCAGTCATAATATGTATTCGATGTTATTGTTGCGCGTTCATACGGATCTCTTCTGAGGTTAAACACTAGTGGAATTCTCAAAGGCACAAAAGGCTCCATCCAAACCCTTAATGTTCCAGTTGTTTTTTGTTCCATAAATATAAGTTTCCAGTCGGCATATCGCAACGCAGTAAGGTCGCCATCATCTGAAAAATAGAATATCTCCTTACGCGGCCCTTCTTTCACTTTTCCTTCTAGGTAAGATCTGAAATCGTAACCATCCAAGTGGATCTTATATGTCTTACCATTTGCTGTATAACCCTTGAGCATCTTGTCCTTAACTTTATCATCACCTGCTATGTCAGCAAAAGTTGGTAACCAATCCATATGATGCATGATCTCATTTGAAATTGAACCAGGTTCAATTTTACCAGGCCAACGCACCATTGCGGGTACCCTCCAGCCACCTTCCCAGTTAGTATTCTTTTCACCACGGAACGGAGTTGCTGCAGCATCAGGCCAGGTATTATAATGAGGACCATTATCTGTTGAATAGAATACAATCGTATTTTCTGCAATTCCTAGATCATCAAGCAACTTAAGGAATTGCCCGATGTGCATATCATGCTCAACCATACCATCAGCATATTCATCCTGACCGGAGATGCCACGGTGCTCTGCTTTTACGTGAGTACGGAAATGCATTCTTGTACCATTCCACCATACAAACCAAGGCTTACCATCGGCATTAGCCTTTTTAATAAATTCAATTGCAGCTGTTGATGTTTCATCATCTACGGTTTCCATCCTTTTTTTGGTAAGAGGACCTGTATCTTCAATTCGCTGCGTACCATCACTGTTGGCATAAGAGTGAATTACACCACGGGGGCCATATTTCTTTCTCATTTCCGGATCCTTGAAATAATCTTCATTTTCAGGCTCCTCTTCAGCATTTAAATGATAAAGATTACCAAAAAATTCATCAAAGCCATGTGCTGTTGGCAGATGTTCATCACGGTCACCCAAATGATTTTTTCCAAATTGCCCTGTGGTATAACCTTGGGCCTTTAGCACAGTAGCAATTGTAGGGTCTTCTTTACTCATTCCCTCCTTAGCACCCGGCAAACCCACTTTACTTAGTCCAGTTCTGAAAACACTTTGCCCGGTTATAAAAGATGACCGGCCTGCTGTGCAGGATTGCTCACCATAATAATCTGTGAAGATCATCCCTTCGTTGGCAATACGATCTATATTAGGAGTACGATACCCCATCATTCCCATAGTATATGCTGAAATGTTAGACTGTCCGATATCATCACCCCACACAACAAGGATGTTGGGTTTAGCGTTGCCTTTTTTTTGCGCACTTACCGGTCCTGGAATCAGAATACCAGCAGTAAACAAAACAATCGATAATTTTAAAATTTTTAATGTCATAAGTATGAATTAGGTGAATATAAATTACTTTCCGTTAAATTAATAAAACAATATGCAAAATCAATAAATGAGGCAATTAATCTACTTATCGACCCAAATGCTTAATCCGTGCGTTAAAGAGTGGATTAGCTTATTTGCTCATTTTCAAAGCATTGCAAAGGTAAAAATTTATAGCCGTGAAAATTAGTTTCAAACAAGCTTTTTGCTTTTTATTTGCAACAATATTCCTGCTTTCGTGTGCAGGGAACAAAACAGATGATCAATTTGTTTCAAGGCTGGTATCTGATAATTCCGAGGACACTTATAAAACGGGAGGATCAGAGTCAAACGATACCATTATTCTACGCGAACTTATAAGTAAAGAGTTTAATGAATGGATCAACATTTCAGGCAAACAACTGGATACAATTTCTTTCAAAAGATATATTTCTTCAGGAGCTGCGCCTGATATTATATATGCTGATTTTAATTGTGACGGGTTATCTGATTTTGCTATGCTGTTGCAGTCAGCTGACAGCACTGAAATTTTAAAAGGTATTGGGCTATTTATTTTCTGGAATAACGGATACACATTTAAGCCGCAACATATAGATGCTTTTAGCCGGTCAGAAAACTCTGACTATTCATTTGTCCCAATTGCCATTTATAAAATAAAAAATGGTCTGCTTTTCCATAATGGCAGAGATGAAGGTGTTGATATTGATTCACCTTTTACAATTGATTGCCCCGGCATTTCACTTATATATTTTGAAAAATCTTCAAGAGTTTACTACTATAATCGTGATTGCAATTGCATGCAATGGGTTTGGACAGGATGCTGAGTTACCCTTTCCCCTTCAACATGCGATTCCAATAAAACCATGGCAGCACATAGTGTTTTAACAAATACATTGAAAATCTCGGCTTTGTAGTATCAATAGGGAACGATGGCATCGGTTCATTGTTATAGCCAAACTCTGCCAAAAGCACATGATGATAGTCTGTTACGATCGGACATGCTGAATATCCGTTATATAGGGATTTCTGAATGTAAGACTCTTTTTTGATTTTCGAAAGTATAGCCTCTGCCACTACAGGAGCTTGCTTTCTGACTGCTGCACCTGTTTTGGCAGTAGGCAACCCGGCTACATCACCAAGACCATACACATTTTCATAGTTGACATGCTTTAGTGTATACTTATCTACATCCATCCAACCCTTCAGCGGCCCCTCATTTATTGCTAGCGGGCTATTTTTTATAAAGTCAGGTGCACTTTGAGGTGGCACAACATGTAACAGGTCAAAATTTTCTTCAATAATGGTATCTTCTTTTTCAGGTGTATGCACTCTGAACCATGCTTTTTTATTGGTACCGTCAACCTTGATCAAATCATGTTTAAATCGGACACCGATATCTTTCTCTTTTATCAGTTTTTCAAGCGTTTCTGTGAATCCCGGGACAGCAAATATTTTAGTTCCGGATGAAATAAACTGGATGTCGGTATTGTTTCTTAAATTTTTCTTTCGCAGAAATGCATCTGTGAGATACATGATCTTTTGAGAGGCTCCACCACATTTTACCGGTGTCCATGCTGCTGTGAATATTGCCTTGCCACCTTTAAAGTTTCGCAGGATATTCCAGGTATCTTCTGATTGTTTATAACCATAAACACTACACACCCCGTTTTTCCCCAAAGTTTCTTTTAGTCCTTCGATAATATCCCAGTCTATCTGTAGACCTGGCGCAACCACAAGATATTCATATTGATATGTAGAATTATTTGTAATTACCCGGTTATTATCAGGCTCAAACCCTATAACCGGCTCTTTGATCCAATCTGCATTTTTCGGGATCACAGATGCCATGGGGCGTGCTGTTTTCTTTACATCATCAGCACCGGCACCAACAAGTGTATAAAGTGGCTGGTAATAATGCGTATCTGCAGGATCAATGATGGCCACCTTTATATTTTTCAGTTCACGGAGCAACATTGAGGCCACCGTGATACCAGCTGTTCCAGCACCCACTACCACTACATCAAAATGTTTTGTATTCATATTCACTGCATCTAAAACAATTTTACTTTTATTGAAGCTTAATAAATTGCAATATTTACTATTCGCTAATTACCATCAGTGCAAATTTACACTAGTGCAAAAACATTGAATATGACTTATGTTACATTTCAGAAGACTTAATTGATCATAGTTTGCGGAACTGTATTGAAATCTAATATTTACCAGCGCCCAGACTGTGATAAATGTTGAGTTTTATGGGCAACGATAATGCAAAACTTGTGGTAACAAATGATCAAGGCTACTTATCTGAAGGCGAAAAGCACCCTCATAGCTGGAGTATTATAGACGAAAATGAATTAATAAAATGGTTCTAACACATTAATAAAATAATCAAATGAACACTAAACTAAAACTTGTATTAATAATTGGAATCATACTAGTATCAAACCAAATAATTATGGCGCAGGAAACCAAACCATGTCCTTGTTGCAGTGAAGAATATAATCAATTCGATTATTGGATAGGGAACTGGGAAGTTTATGATACATCCGGCACGAAAGTGGGCACCAACAACATAGAAAAATTAATGGACGGGTGTATTGTAAAAGAAAACTGGACATCAACAGGCAAGCATAGAGGCACCAGCTACAATTTTTATAACCGGACAGATAAAAGTTGGAACCAGATCTGGGTTGATAATCAGGGAACTGTTCTTGATCTGAAAGGCGAATTAGTTAACAAGGTAATGACACTCAAAAGTGCGCAAACTAAAGATCAAGAAGGAAATGTCATCTACCATCAGATCACCTGGAAGCTACAAAAAGACGGCTCAGTAATCCAGATTTGGGATGTAATTGATGCGCAAGGCAATGTTAAATCAAATTTGTTTACCGGGATATACAGAAAGAATAATTAAAGATCTTTCCTGTCGAAAATCCTGATACTTAGAAAAACAGGGAGGGCTATCCACACGTTCATCACCAGGAATGAAAATAGCATTCCTTTAAAGTGCCCGAAATAATCGAGATACACAGCTCCAGTATAACCCATCATAGCAGATACATCTAATCTTATCAGCATAAAAATGCGGGCTAAATCAACCGGATTAAAATGTGAAAGTATAACAATTACCGGCTCGATCGGATAATCACTGAATGCAAACAATACAAACATGATCATTCCATCATACATGATCGTGAAGAATAGCCATACTAGTATTGACGCTCCAATTCCACGTGACTTATCCTTTGTCATTACAGAGCATAAAAATGCAAGAGATGCAAACACAATGGTTATCATGAATCCGGATATAAGAACCGAAAGACCGGATTGAGTAGGATTGAATATTGAAACCGGCACCCCAACTCCAATTAAAAATGAGATCGCCAAAGAGAGTGTTACTCCCAGAAACTCTCCCAGTATAATCAACTTTCTGCTAATAGGTTGAGCTACCAGCAACTCCATAAATTCATATGAATTATAATAATGAATTGTTGTAAAAATGATACTTACAAGAGGTATAATTATCAAATTAATATTGACTATGCTTAATGTGCTTTTAGCAGGATTTTCATCTAGCATGTACAAACTAAATGTTATAATGAATAAAAATAAGGTATAGGCAACAATCACCTTACTTCTTAAAATGTCTAATAATATGTAACGAATGATCTTAAGCATATATAAGATTCTTCATGATAGCAGCCACCGCCTTCGGAAGTGTCCTTTCATTAGTTCGTTCTAGTAATTGCTGCAGGGTTTCAAACAATACAACCTCACCTTCATTAAGATATACAACATGGCTTGAAACATCCTGAAGATCGCTTAGAATGTGAGATGTTACAATGATCAATCTGTCTTCTCCTGCTTCTTTTTGTATTTTCTCTTTTAAAATTTCGGATGACAACGGATCCAGTCCAGCTGTAGGCTCATCAAGGATTAAAATTTGAGATCTGAAAAGAAATGCAAGGCAAGCGCTGACCTTTTGCCTAGTACCTCCTGAAAGAGATCCTATACTTTTGTGATAAATCTGATTCAATCCATAAGCTTCTATCAATTCATCATCATAACCATCCATAGGTTTTCTGAGGCTCTTCAACAGGTCAACCACCTGACCCACCCTCATCGTGTCAGGGTAGCGACCGATTTGGGGCATATATCCGATAAAATCGCGACACCTGAAATCTTTGAGTGCATTAATACCATTTAAAGTTACTGTACCTTGAGATGGTCTTACGATTCCCAAAATGATCTTGAGTAATGTGGTTTTGCCCGAAGCGTTAGGCCCAAGCAATGAGACACATGAGCCTTTCTCGAGATTAAGATTTACTCCATTAAGCACCTTTAATTTACCAAACTGCTTGTGCAGATCATTGATTTCAATCATGAGTGTAAGGTCTCAAAAGTGGCTTGGTATCAACCAAATCAACTGGTGTAATGCTAGGCATTATCTTTTCCATTTGTTCAAGTAGTGTTACAATAAAACTACGATATAATATCATTGCAACCGGTATTCGTTCTACAATTACAGAATATACACTTACAGGATAATATGGCACATCACCTTTTTGATCCTTATCAAGATCATAACCGGAGTACTTATCCCAATAATTTTCATTAAAAGTATTCATAACTGCTGTACCATTTGTAGTAATATCAAAAGTATTTGCTACATAGTTATTTCTTGTTATTACATTATCACTGCAACTTGCCTGTATTTTCATTGCCCATCCATTTCCGGTAAAATTATTATTGTTAACCTGGATTCGGTTCGATTCTTCCATTGTAATCGCGACAGTATTATTACTGAATGTATTTCCTACAATGTAGCTATCGGTAATATCTTTCAATAGCAGTCCATATGAGGATATTCCCTGATTATCTACAAACCGATTATTGGTCATTTTTACATTTTTTGTATACATAACTGCAACACCCGCTCCATTGCTTCTAAAGATATTATTATCATACGTATTGTTGTGTGAAAACATAAAATGAAGTCCGTATCGTATATTCTGCAAACTTTCATTGTTCAATACCTGAATGTTTGTTGCAAATTCAAGATAAATACCATCACGATTTCCTGAAACATGATTCCCTTTAATAATAAAATTATCTGATTTCCACAGATGTATGCCATTTCCGGATTTCGTTTCAGTTGATCTGGATGAAATTACAGTACTATTTTCGACCCGGCAGTTTTTGGAATTCGAAAAGTATATTCCAAAAAAGCAGTCTCTAACTTCACAATTGAGGATTTGTACTTCTGAACAGTTTTTTATCATTATCCCTGCCAGATCATTATAGCTTGAGTATCCAGAATTGATGATCTTTATTCCTTGTAATATAACCTTATCAGAAGTAATTGTGAGTACATTATCCTTATTCATGCCATTAATGACCACATCACCTACACCGATCATCACCAATGGTTTGTCAATGATCAATCCTGTTTCATCAAAAGTGCCCTCTTCAAGAAAAAGTGTATCTCCTGATTTCGCATTTTGGATTTTAAGTTGAATAGCCGATCCAATACTGGCAAATGCTGCCTGCAAAGACAGCACTTGAATTAAAATAACCAAATAATATTTCATTATTCTCATTCCCGACTAGCAATATCTTGCTCACCTCCGATCATGCGTTCAGGATTTCTTTCAACCTTGACCGCACCCAGGTTATTCATGATCTCAATACGCTGATTCTCGTTTTTAAAAGCTGCGATATTGCCTCCCATAGGACTCCTGATTGTTCCATTACCGGCAAAATAAGCAACAGTTTCAGGAAACAACTCGCCTGTGATATAATCAACTACATAAAATGTATGCACCTTTGACAGCTCTATTTTTCCATTGTCAACAAACTGATCCATACATATTAAATCATCAAATTTTATTGCTTTTCCGGTCTTAAGGATGATCTCACTACCGAACCTATTATCCATGATTAACATTTTACAATGCTGACATTGGTCTTTACCAAGAATAATATTTTGAGGTTCAACGGAACATGAAGATAAAGTGATTGATAAAAGCATGCAACCAGCTAAACTAACGGCTGTCGTATTTTTCAAAATTCTCATTTTTTTCCATTCTAAAAATGCTGCAGTTACTAACAAGAGATCACAGAACACAAAAGACCATCCACCAATGTCAGGAATTGAAAATGCTCCGAAATTTAAAAGCAACTTGTATCCTATTAAAGGGGGCTGATACGACATTCCTGGGACTTGAATTGGTGCGGTTGGATCAAGGTTATGCCCATAATCATACTCCCACATATAAAAATCAACCATCGCAACTATTCCAAAAAGGATCATGTAGCCAACAAAGGCAAATAGCAAGCCTCGTTTACCTATTAAAGCCGTCAATAAGCCAAATACAACTGAAAATGCAATAATGTATGGCAGTATTTTAAACTCAATGAAATCTTCAGTATGCATAGTGGCCATACCAATGTAATGATTAAGACCATTGATCACGTCGAAGTCTCCACCTAAACCATTAATATGGATAAGCATTACTAAACCCTCAGGATATTGCGGTGCGGTTAATTCTATCCGCCAAAGTGGATATAAATATGTGAGTAATAATGAAAGTGAAGCTAAAGCTATTAATATGCGTGATAACCGACTCATCTTATCTTTCCTTTATAATTAAAGAAACAGGGGATGGTAAGTCCACCCCCTGTCTGTTAATCCCATTACTTGGGTTGGTCTTCAGCTAAATCCCCTAGACTGAAGGTAATTTCAGGGTTACTTCCTGCAGGGAATACCCTGATGTATCCTTGCATTTCCTGATGTAATGCGGAACAGAAATCTGTACAATAAAAAGGAACCACTCCAGCTTCCTGCGGGATCCATTTTAAGGTTGAAGTTTCTCCAGGCATGATTAGTAATTCTGAATTTCTGGCCCCTTTAATAGCGAATCCATGAGGGATGTCCCAGTCTTGTTCAAGGTTGGTTACGTGGAAATATACTTCATCACCAACCTTAACTCCTTCAATATTATCGGGAGCAAAATGTGAACGGATAGAAGTCATATAAACATGAACTTTATTTCCTTCGCGAACCACTTTGGCTTCTTTCTCACCCTTAGCAACATAAGGATGCATATTCTCTTCAATTTTATAAAACTTCTTAGAATTCCCTTTAATAAGTTCAGCAGGACAAGCAATTCCGTAGTGCGGCTCTCCTATTGTTGGGAAGTCACTAAGTAATTGCATTTTATCTCCAGTAATATCATAGAGTTGTGCGCTCTGAGTAAGTTCAGGACCTGTAGGTAAATATCTGTCTTTAGTGATCTTATTATAAGCGACCACATATTTTCCAAATGGCTTAGCTGATCCTCCACCGGGAACACAAAGGTGACCGATAGAATAATAAGTTGGAACCCTGTCAAGAACCTGAAGATCGCTTACTCTCCATTTAACAATTTCAGATGACACAAACATGGAAGTATAAGCATTTCCTTTATCATCAAATTGGGTGTGAAGTGGACCTAGGCCAGGTTTTTGAACTTCACCATGCAATACTGCATCGTAGCTTAAAACTGGTATTCCCTGATATTCTCCATCAAAATTTTTCTCTTCTATTGCCTTTATCATTTTTGAGAATGAAAATACAGGCATAACTGCTGCAAGTTTACCACTTCCAACAATGTATTCACCTGTTGGATCAACATCAACTCCGTGCGGAGATTTTGCACATGGCATAAAATAAACCATATCAGGAACTTTTGTTGGATCCAATACCAATACTTCATTCATCATGGTAGAAGTTGCAGAATGCGTCTTATCATCCCAAGTATTATGCGCGTATTTAGCGGGCCACTTTTCTCCCTTACCTGCAGCGATATATTCTTCAGCTTTTTTCCAGTTGACTGCTATAATAAAATCCTTATCGCGCTGCGATGCATTTACTTCTTTCAATGTATTAGCTTGCTCGCTGTTATAACATGAGAAGAATGACCAATCTTTGCTAGGGCCTCTTCCTGAACGGCTCAGATCAAAATCCATACCTGGCATCAGTATCTGGAAACCAATACTCATATTTCCAGATGTAGGATCAACCTTTATGAACGTGATAGTGCCTTTGAAATTTTCTTTGTAAGATTTTATTGGCACATTAGTATTATTACCTAATGGTATACTGAACCGGGTTCCTGCTACCACATACTCGGTGTTTGCAGTTACGAACGGGGAAGAGTGATTACCCGCACTATTAGGGATCTCTATTATTTCTTCTGTTTTAAAAGTAGTTAATCCAATTCTGGCTACTCGTGGTGTATTATTTCCATTAATAAACACCCATCGTCCATCTACTTCTGCATTGGTACATGAGAAATCAGGGTGATGTGCATCATCCCATGGAATAAAGCCATGAGAAGTGTTCAACATTGGTTTAGTTTCTTCTGAAAAGCCATAACCTTTTTCAGGATCTACGGAGAAAACCGGAATGCTTCTGAACATTCTGCCCGATGGCAAGCCATAAACAGAGAGTTGACCGTTAAAGCCACCGGATACAAAGTTGTAAAACTCATCGTATGTACCGGGCGCAACGTAAACTTTAGATGCTGCATCACCGGATGCAGCTGTTTGAACTGTTTGAGGCTTACAACCCCATTGAATTAAAATGGCTGAGACCGCAATTATCATCACAGAAACGCTTACTATTTTATTTTTTTTCATAATGTATTTAGGTTAAAAGCGAATTATTTTACTCCATCATTTTCTCTCATAAACTCCAGAACAGCAAAAGCATCTTCATCAGATAGGTTTTGGTTTGGCATTCTGATCAGACATTCTTCAAGTTGTGCTATAGCTGCCGGATCTTTGCTAAGCATCTCATCAACATTGGTGACAAAATTCAAGATCCAGGTAGGTTCTCTTCTTGATGTTACTCCATCCCATGAAGGGCCAACCAATCGAGGACCGGAGAGCTTGTGGCAGGACGAACATTTCAGTTCATATACGTCTTTACCCGCACTTGCAAGCTTTACATCTAATGTGGGACTCACAACAACATCTTTAAATTTTCCAATACCTTTTGAGTAATCTTCTTCATTTTCAACAGGAGTTGATTCTGTTGCAGATGCAGTACTTTTATCTGGGTTATCGGAAGTAGCGGGTTCATTACCTCCACATGATATAAGCATCATGAAGGCCGGAAATGCTAGAGCAGTTATTAATTTTTTCATTTTTAGGGATTTATTGAGGTAGTAATACTTGATCAACTACATGGATCAGCCCGTTAGATGCTTCAACTGTTCCAATTATATTAGCTCCATTAACTTTTACCTGATCACCATTTTTGCTTATAGTAATCATACCACCATTCACCATTTCAAGTTTTTGACCGTCACGTAGGTAATCAGTTTTTAACACAGCAACAGCTACATGATATTGGAGAATGTCTGAAAGCTGGTCTTTATTTTCAGGCTTTAAAAGGTTGTCCACAGTGCCTGCAGGTAAAGCATCAAAAGCAGCATTAGTGGGTGCAAAAACCGTAAATGGTCCTGCATTCACTAACACATCCACGAGCCCTGCAGCCTGCACTGCTGCAACCAATGTTGAATGATCAGCCGACCCGGAAGCGACTTGTACAATATTTTTTTGTGATTCATCATCCTGAACACTTGATTGACCAGCAGGTAAAGGAGTATTTACGTCCGGTGAGCCTGTAGATTGTTCAGATTGTTGTGGGTTGTTGCATGCCGCAAATAGAAAAAAAGATGCCACCGCAACAAATGCCGTGCCTTTTAGATAGTTCTTCATGATTGTTAATTTTTTGTTAAGACCAAAGGTCATTGAGAATCAGCAGGGTTAACTTGACCCTTGTCATTGTTAATTATGATTAAAGTCATGTTTCCCATTCAAGGCCCCCGGCTTGGGCTTAAAAACGTCAATAAGTTCATTGTGAATTGATTATATTATCTTTAAAGTCATGACTCAAAATATCACCCAACCTTTGCAGTTCAAGAGCCATATAGCAAGACTGGAGATGCTGATGGGTGCGAATTACATTCTAATTCCTCCTGTAATTCTAAATCAATTAGGTGGCGCAGGGAAAGGTCGTTACATATGCACCGTAAATAATAAATTACAATTCCAATGTGGGATCATGCCTTTAAAAAAAGGTTCCGGATATATAACCATAAACAAAAAAAGACTTGCTGAAGCCTCATTAAAAACTGGTGATAAAGTTGAAATTACACTTGAATTGGATAATAGTAAGTACGGCATGAAAATGCCTGATGAATTGAGTGAATTGCTCAAACAAGATAAAGAAGCTGATCAAAGATTTCATGCACTTACACCAGGTAAGCAGAGAACAATAATTTATTATATCCTCAATGTGAAGCGCTCACAGAGCCGTATAGATCGGGCTATTATGATGATGAATAACCTGAAGTCGCTACCTAAAGGAAAAGAAAATATGAGAGGGTTATTAGGTCTTGATCTTTAATTTAGGGTGTTACAGAATTTTCCCGAAATTTTAATACCTGTACCGGCTCGTTGTTTTTAGCAATTATTAATAGAGTGCCAGAATCAGATGCCACTTTTTGAATGTGTCTCACATTGCCGGAAACATTCAGGCCATTTGATTGGCTTTGCCAAAAAGTGAAGCTGCCTGAACCATTCCCCAACAGTACTCCTCCAATTGATGCATCATATCTGCCGGTTTCAACATCCGGTGAATAATCATTCCCTACAAACAAAATGTCTTTCTTCCCATCATTATTCCAGTCGCCTGTTACAATATCATTGATTGTAGAAAACTGTGCCTGAAGAGGAAGCTCGTGAAATGAAAAATTATTATCGCCTTTATTTTCGACATAAAATGATGCAAAAGTTTTGGCTTCCAAAATCAATGATTCATTAATAGCAGGGCCAGAATAAATATCATATATGGTTGCATCAGCATAATCACGGTATCTCAAAAATTTCTTTTTTAAGGGCCTTATCTGGTCACTCAATACATCACGACTATGTATAGGAAAGCTCTTCCCCTGAATATAATAAGTCATAATAGCATCGAGTGTTCCATTTTTATCAAAATCTTTAGCATAAA
Organism: Bacteroidota bacterium; assembly: GCA_024643795.1. Taxonomy (GTDB): domain Bacteria; phylum Bacteroidota; class Bacteroidia; order AKYH767-A; family OLB10; genus JAHEMF01. The sequence continues at coordinate 28,159 of JAHEMF010000026.1, forward strand.
CTCTTGCAGGTTCATTTTCAGATGCCGATATTCTGCTATTGAGTCCGCGGTTTCCTAAAATAAAATCCATATCTCCATCTCCATCCATATCAGCAACCTCAACACAATTCCACCACCCTGATTTGGTCGTAAGATCTTCGGAGGCTTTTTTGAGTTTCCCACTTTTATTCAGAAGTACCATTGGGTACATCCATTGACCCACCACAATCAGGTCGTTTGTTCCATCGCCGTTAAGATCAGCCCACGCTGCATCGCATACCAGTCCGGGGGCCACAAGCTCTGGAGCTAGTTCGGCTGTAGCATCCCTGAATTTACCTGCTTCATTCAACAATAAATAACTTCGTGGACTCACCGGGTAATTCCAGGCAATGATTCTTCCACCAATAAAAAGGTCAAAATCCCCATCCCCGTCAAAATCTCCCGGAACAACACATGACGTACTGTAATCAATTGGCGGGAGTATACCTATACCCTTTTTAAAATTTCCTACGCCATCATTCACATACAGTCTATCCTGATAAACCGGCATCCCGGCATCCCATTCATTTCCACCACTTGAAACATATAGATCCAGATCACCATCCTGGTCAGCATCAAAAAATGCAGCACCGACATCTTCCTGTAACTTGTCGTCTTCAAATATTTTAACTCCTTTTTTTCTGAATTTGGAATCCTTGCCCATAGTATATAATACTCCCGGATGATCCTTTGCTCCTCCTATATATACATCTGATAACCCGTCCCCATTAATATCGCCAATCGCAAGTGCAGGGCCTAGTTCCGAAAATTTCATAGGCAGTAGAGGCTCCCTTTTGAAATCGACAAAATCATTTTCCTGATGTTTGAAATTTAGCCCGGAAGACTTTGTAACATCCAAAAATATAGGTTCAGGTTTTGAGGCAGAAGGGGTATAAGAAATTGCATCCTTAATATCAGCTGTAATCTGCTGATTTGATCTTATGTTTGTTCTTATCAGTCGTTTATTTTCGGGCCATATCACTTCAAGTGTATCTACTGTGCTACTTAATGATAATCCAAAAAGCATTTTATTCGGCAAACATGAGAAAAATCCAGAAGTGGGGAAATAAGTATTTACTTGTACATTTTCTCCTGAAACAACCCTTACCTTGGTTCCTATACCATGTGTATTATATGTATCGCCATTGACCTTAACTGTTAAGAACGAAGCTGAATCAATCGATGAAGTTTCATTCCTGTAGATCATAGCAGGCTGATCGATATTATTTACTACAATATCCAGATCGCCGTCGTTATCTAGATCTGCGCAAGCTGAACCATTAGAGAAAGTTTTTGCAGAAAAGCCCCAATCGTCTGAAACATTTTGAAAGGTCAGATCTTTTTTGTTACGGAACATATAATTCTGCACAGGCGTTTCAGGTAGTGAGCTCAGCATATCAGCCATAGATCTGAATATGCTCACTCCTCCTAGCTTATTAATTGAATCAAGAAAATAAACCACATAATCCATATTGGTCAGATCTCTACGATACCCATTTGCTATAAACAAGTCTTTCCATCCATCATTATCAAAATCTGCCATAAGCGGTCCCCAACTCCAGTCGGTATTACTTACTCCTGCCAACTCTCCAATTTCACTGAACGTACCATTACCATTATTTAACTGAAGCTGATTTCGCATATACTGATAATATGCTCCATTAGCTGATGACAAATAAAAATCATCATAATCCATCGGGCCTCTTAAAAGTTTTTGTCTGTGGTTATCTTCAGCTACCATATCTAAAACAAAAACATCAGACAATCCATCATTGTTATAATCGGCTATCACAGAACCCATACTTGAATTAGGACAATGTTTCATATATGATGATAGTGATTCAGTAAAGGTTCCATTCCCATTATTTATATATAAATAGTCAGGTTGCAGATAATCATTGGTTACATAAAGGTCCCAGTATCTATCATTATTAAAATCTTCAACGGCTGCATTAAATCCAAATGCTTTATTAACCAGTCCTGCCTGTTTCGTTATTTCGGTAAACGTTTGATCTCCGTTATTTCGGTAAAACCTATCACTCACATATTGCCTGACAGTATCAGATCTTAAAAGAATTGTATTTGCATAAGTATATTCAATAGGCTGGTTAACCAGATACATATCCAGATCACCGTCGTTATCAAAATCAAAGAAAGTAGCTTGGTTTGAATATCCTTGATCGGCTAAGCCATATTCAAGCGCACTTTCTCTGAAAGTGAGATCCCGGTTATTTATATACAATAGATTTTGTCTTTTATCAGGACTTGATTTCCCTGTGCGGCATATATATATATCAAGATAACCATCACAATTGATATCAACCATGGTAACACCAGTTGCTATGCCATCTGATTTAAGAATGCCGGCCTCCGCAGTGATATCCTTGAATTTTAATGATCCCAGATTCAGATAAAGTTTGTTATCAAGGTTTGTTGCGGTAAAAAATAAGTCATCGAGTCCATCGTTATTGACATCTCCAATACCTACGCCGGCTCCGTTGAACCTGTGTTCGAAGGTCAACATGACCGTTTCATCTTCTACCATTGTATTGGCAAAATACACTCCTGTTGAATCAGGAGGCAATAATGTAAATCGCTTTTTAACTTGCACCTGAACATTCTGGTTGCTCTTCATATCATCACAAGACGGTAGCACACCAATCAATAATAATATCAAGGTATACTTACAAATTTGCTTCATGAAAACAATCAATTAGCTTGTTTGGCATTATTTGCATCCAGTAGTTCATCAACCACAACTTGTCCAACCTGACGTCCCATCCTTGCCCCAACTTCATTTGAAACAACAAAATGAATACCACCATAAAATCGACTTTGTGCTACTTCATTGGCGGCATGTTCAAAAGAGCGGAAAGAGCGTACAGGCAAACCGAAACGCATCTCTGAAGAATCAGTAAATGCGAATTCATTTCCAAACAAAGCTGTGAGTGCAGTGGCCGCAGAAGCGGAGATCGCACTATGACCTGATGGATACTCTGGGAAGGGTGGTGTTTGCAATATCGGTGTCCATTCTGGACTTACCAGATCGTTCAGATAAGTAACAGGACGAATCGTTTGATAATAGTACTTTGCCTCCCAGCAAGATATAAATGCGTCAGCCAATGCAATAGATGTAACAGCATATGCCATTGCAGCATCAACCATATCCTTATCAAATTCTCTTACAGCCATAGATGTAATTGCTATCCAGTGCCCTCCCGGTGTCATCTTCTTATTTTTCATCATTATATGTCCGGCATGTTCTGTTACTACCGGATTATCATCCCAGAACTTTGCCATACTTCTTTGATCATCGGTAAGGTTGTTCACAGCATCATATACTTCAATTGCAGCGTTATAAAAATCAGACCCCTTTGTTGTGCTGAACCTGATCATACTATCAGGCCGAAAAATATCAGCTCTGTCTATCACAAAAGTTCTCAGCTCGTGCCAGTGCGGCTCCATAGCCGGAGTATAGTCAGGAGGAGTAGGCAACCACGAACCATCTGTCTTTAGAAGCGGATACCTTTCGGCTGATCTGGTTTGTTTGTAGTTGTCACCCATAGCCCACATTAGTATATGGTCAGCAACCGTATCACCATATGCGATTGAGTTATTCAAAATGGCCTCATCAACACCTGCCTTAGTTAACGAATCAAGAACATGTTCTTCAAATTCAACGATCGCCCCTTCTGTATATACCATTTGCCTAGCAATCATATTGAAAGCATGCATTGCCGCTATATAATAGTCTACCGGATCATTATTTGATGGCAATGGTTTAAGGCCTCTGATCTTTCCGGTCATAGTTGGAGCATCAGTTGAAAGTCTTAAAATTTCATACGCTGCGATATTGGGGTATGCATAGATCCTGCTTGCTACAGGAGGCGAAAAGAGATCTGTAATTACTGCTTCTGTTAAAACTTTATTAAATTCCGAGATCAGATTTCCATTACTATAATCACCGGTATATTTTTCATTCTTTTTGTCAGAACATCCAAATACAGCTATAATCAAAGTAGACAATAACAGAAGACTTCTTACTTTCATGACGCAATTCTGTTTTTATAATAAGGAAGCATAAGAGCGAAGTTACTTCTTTGTAGCAGTAGAACCAAACCACCGGTTAAATAACACAGAAGCAGAGTGCACCCACCCATTTTAGAACTATTAAACATTTCAAACGCCGCTTAGCATAACAGCTATTTCTACTGCTGGACCCTTGTCGGTTCCTTAATGTGCAGACAGGAAGTTAGGGTATTAGTGATTGAAAACGGGGGCAACATCATCCTATATCATTACAAACCCAGTGTATCTGAGGTCACAGTGCTATAAGCCGCTATTTATTAATATTGCATTGTTCTAAAAATTAACATTATGAAAAAATCGCTGTTTATTCTGTTCGTAGCCCTTTCGGGATATGTACTTCCCGGCTGCTCTCAACCAAAGACCAATGTTGATGGGGCAGTTGCACAAGATATTTCGGTAGCTGAATTTAAAAAGATGAGCCATGATAACCCTGGTACTATACTAGATGTGAGAACTGCCGATGAGGTATCGAGAGGTGCCATACCTGGATATATCAATATTGACTTTTACAATAGCGACTTTATAGAGCAGGTGTCAAAACTTGATAAAGAAAAACCTGTTTATGTATACTGTGCCGTAGGAGGCAGAAGCGGTCAAGCAAAGGAAATGCTAAGTAATGCCGGATTCAAGCAGGTATATAACCTTGAAGGAGGTTATAAAGCCTACTCTTCTCAAAAATAACAGCGTTGCCTGGATAAGTTATGGATAAGTATGTCAAAATAATAATTGATTCATTCACAGGTTACTTTAACTACCTGATGAGTGAAATATTAAATCCTTCATGGCATAATTATTTTTATTGGCTGATAGGGCTTTCATTATTTGTTTGGCTCCTTGAAATTGTGGTTCCATGGCGCAAGGATCAAAAAAAAATACGTAAAGATTTTTGGCTGGACGGATTTTATATGTTCTTCAATTTCTTTTTATTCTCCCTTGTAGGATATAACGCCATTTCAAATGTGGCCGTAGAAGCTTTTAATGATTTCTTATCCTTATTTGGAATCACGAATCTGGTAGCTATAAAAATTGCATCGTTACCCGGCTGGAGCCAAATGCTGATTTTATTTATTGTTGCTGATTTTATACAATGGAACACGCACCGACTGTTACATAAGGTACCATGGCTTTGGGAATTTCATAAACTGCATCATTCCGTTAAAGAAATGGGGTTTGCAGCACACTTACGTTTTCACTGGATGGAGACTATTGTATACAAGACCATTCAATATATCCCTCTTTCTATGATCGGATTTGGGATCTCTGATTTCTTTATAGTGCATATAATTTCAGTTGCCATAGGCCATCTCAATCATTCAAACCTGAACCTTTCTTACGGTCCATTAAAATATCTGATCAATAACCCGGTTATGCATATTTGGCATCATGCCAAGGAATTACCTAAAGGATCTTATGGAGTAAATTTTGGAATAAGTTTAAGCTTATGGGATTATATTTTTAATACTGCTTATATTCCAAACGAAGGAAGAGACATCACTCTTGGGTTTCCCGGCGATGAAAAGTATCCTGAAGATTTTGTTCATCAGATCACATATCCGCTTTCAAAATCAGATTGATTCGATCATTTTTCAGAAACTGGCCTTGACCCTTAAAAAGATGCTGTTAACGGGATTGTGAAACTCATCCTTATACCACACAAAGAATTGTCCAAAAACTGCGGCTTCCCAATTCTCTGCAATTGAATAACTAAATGAATTCATGATAAATGAAGCATTTACCTCAGGTGACCAGGTAGCCATCAATGAGACGTTCAACAAAGGTGTGATAGGGTAACCCGCATTTGCAATAAAATTATGGTCAAATGGCATAAGCCGTTTCGGTGATGCTCCATTCGCGAACCTGTCTATTATATTCTCTGCCGTTATTCCGGATGTTTCCAGGTTTTGATATAAATATCCACCTGTTAAAAAAAGTTTACTTGGGAAGTAATAGTCTCCTGAAACGCTAATGCTAACAGTAGTGTTTCTTTTAGGGTCTTCCGGAACAAACACTGCCGACTCCCCTTTAAATCCCACATTGCCAATATTACCCTCCCAACCCAATCCTGCAACATATTCATTCTTATATGTCCCTCCAAGTATTTTTATATCATAACGGTTGAGTGTAAATGCATAACGCAATGCTGCTACAAAGTCTGAATCATTGGCAGGGACTTTAATTGCTGCTTCTATCCATCTTTCATCACCAATCAGCCGTGTAACCCTTACAGCATCACTTCCCGGCCGCTCTTCGTAATCAAACTCAACAAGTGAATAGGTGTTAAAAAGATCATTATTATTCCAATAAAGATTGATACCCCAGTTAACCCTTTGCCTTCCGGCAGATAGCTGCCAGTTGTCAGTTTTATATTCAAACCATGCCCTGTCAACCTGCACAACTCCAACCATATCATTAGTATTCACCACCAGCCAGGTAAGATCTATTGCGCCGTTATCATGATCAACAAGTTGGCTGAATCCACTTTCAGAGGTTACAGACTGGCCGGCGAATAACCTGTTACGAAGCTCAATGTTGAAGCGGAAACTATCATTGAATTTATGTTCAAAGTTCAATCGGTTATGAAGCAGGTAATCCCAGTTGGTTCCCTCAACCTGATCACCAAAGCTTGTTGTTTGCATTAACTTAATGTAGCCCCCCAGCTGTGATTGACACAGGCCTTCGAACCGGATAAGTGTCAGGCAAATGATGATAATTATGCACTTATCTCCTTTCATCTGAAGCTATCTTTCCGTCTACCAAAGTGATAACTCTCCGAGCACGGTCGATCACTCTTTGGTCATGAGTTGAAAAAATAAAAGTTATGCCCTCTTCCCTATTTAGCCGCTCCATTATATCAAGCAGGTTGGAAGCACTTTTGGAGTCCAGATTCGCTGTAGGCTCATCAGCTATCACAAAGTCGGGCTTAGAGGCCAAAGCTCGTACAACAGCAACCCGCTGTTGCTGGCCACCGCTGAGCTGTGATGGCCTACTATCAACCTTGTCCTGTAATCCTACTTCATTCAGCAATTGTAAAACACGTTGCTCCCTTTCTATTCGCGGATATTTTTGCAGTAATAAAATAAACTCCGCATTTTCTCTTGCCGTAAGTACGGGGATCAGGTTAAAACTTTGAAAAACAAAACCAATGTGTTTTAACCTAAAATTAGTTAACTCATGATCAGATAGTTTATTTAAATCAAGTCCATTCACAGAAACCGAACCAGAGGTTGGCCTGTCGAGCCCTCCGATCATGTTGAGCAAAGTAGTTTTCCCCGAGCCTGAAGGACCCACAATAGCGGTGAATTCATCATCTTCTATTGTAAGATCAACACTCTGCACCGCATGTACCGGTAACGGACCTTTGAATGTTTTGGAGAGCCCAATGGTTTGTACAACAATTTTTTTCATATTTTCCTCAAAGATTCAGATGGTTTTAGTTTGAGCGCTTTCATCGCCGGGAACAAAGCTGCTATTATTGCCATTAGCACAACCATAATAGCTACCATATAAAAGTCATGAGGCTCCAACACAGGATAAATAACCGGTGCAAACCCCAAATCCATATATGTCTCACGAAATGGCCCCAGATCAATACCGTGTTCGCTAAAGTATTTTACAGTTAACCATGAGAACAATAACCCCAGTGGTCCTCCTGTAACAGCCAGAATGATAGTTTCAATAACTATCATGGAGAAAACACGAATATTAGACATACCGATACTTATGAGCATACCGATCTCGCGTGTACGTTCAAGTACCGACATTAGCATAGTGTTAATGATTCCAAAAAGAAGTGCCAGTAAAACTATTCCTACAATAACCACCATATAGGTATCCATGGCTTCAACAAGAAATCTCATTCCTGTTGAGAGATCCATCCATGATTTTACTTCAAGTGAAGGATATTGTAATTGTAATTCGTCGGCAATTGAATTTACATCATCATGATCTTCAAACAATACTGCTATCTCATTTGACCTGTCGGGAATTGATAAAAGTTGGTTAAGATCTGTCTGAACCACCAAAACGTTGGCTTCATCATACATTCCATTATCTGTTTCAAATATTCCAACTACTCTGAATGCACCTGAAACGATCTCGCCATCTACATCCTGAACTGTGACTACAACTTTCGATTTCAAAGACAAGTTATACTTGTCTGCCTGTTTTCTGCTGACAACCACAGGGTGCTTTACGCCGCCTTCAAAATAGGAGCCTTCCTTGATATACGTATAAAGTGTTGTTGTTTTGCGCTCCTCAACCGGATCCACTCCTATGATTTTGACGGCTCCGCCTTTAGTTGGTGAACTAAGCATCCCCATGGCAATGGACCTGAGCGCGATTGCCTTTACATTGTATTTGTTTTGTATTTGCCTTTTGATTTCCTGCGCATTGTTTAAATAATCTGCAGGAAGATAATCATCGCGAAAGCCGGGTATATGAATTTGCAAGTGTGACATCTCCAACTTTATCACATCATTCACCTTTTGTACTGTTACACCTTTGTAAAAACTTGTGACAAAAATTGCAGCCAACAGTCCCAACGAAACAGATGCAATAACCACTATGCTTCGCATGCTGTTTCGCCAAATATTTCTCCATGCTATTTTAAGTATCATATCAGCTTTGCCTTGAACTTAAAATGTTCATTGTAAATATTTTTAATACCGGGTATAATGCAAGGATTGAACTTAGTGCGGCTATGATCAGAGCTTGTTCAAAGAATATTCCCAAATCCATTGAAGCTTTCATTATAGGTTCAAAGCCATACTCTTCAAACATTTCGTTGAATTCATCTCCAAAGCGAATAGGGTTTTGGTTAAAATAATAACACACTGGAATTGCACCGGCAATACCAATCATAGCACCGGCAAGGGATAGAAAGAGCGCTTCAAGCCACACCATAAATGCTAGACTCATTCTTTTCATTCCAATAGAAAGCAGCATTCCAAATTCATATGCCCTCTCCACAAGCATCATTAACAATGTTCCAAAAATTCCAAATGAGATCACCAAATATAAAATGAACATGAACACATACCCCTCAACACGGTCAGCCTGTATCATTTTATCGATCTCCGGCATCACCTCTTTCCAGGTTCGGATGTCCATTTCATTGCCAACAATTCCCGCAAGCAATGTTTTTGATGTTTGCAACCCTGCGTCTTCTGATGGCCAAATATTCAGCTGTGTTATAACACCGGGTGCTGAATACAGTTGTTGCGCATTTCCCAGATCCATAACCACCAATTGTTTGCTTAATTCAGGTGAACCCAGCGACACAATCCCTTTTACCGCAAACTTTCCTGCTGCACTTGTGCCGTGATATCCTTGACCGAGTAAAACTATTGTATCGGCAACTGCTATATTCAGATACTCGGCCAGACCTTTACCTAACAAAACACCTTTATCGTTTCTTGATAAACAACTGCCTGAAATTATCCGTTCATCTATCTGTGTAAGTTCCTTTTCGGCAATAATATCAGTTCCCAGAACAAGTGTTCCGCGTGTTTTATCGCCATAGGCAGATAGTGCAAAGTTCTCTATACGGGGAATGGCTTTGATCTGGCTTTTGATACCATTAAGATCATCCGACATTGCCTGGGTGAATACAAAACCATTATCAAGTGTGCCATCAGATGTAAAATCAGATGTATTGATCTGTAGGTAACCGGAATAAGAACCAACTGCCGATTGTATCATTAGCGAATACATACCCTCTTTGATACTCATCATAAGTGAGCTTAGTATGACCGCAAAAAATATACTCGATAACGTTATGAACGTCCTTCTGCGGTTTCGCCAAATATTTCTCCAGGCAAGCTTTTCAATTATCATTGAAGAGACTTCATATTTTGAGTAGTGAAAAAGGAATTGTCTAAAGGTCTGTCAAATAAGATCTTATTTATCTGCATTTCTGTACTGTTGCCACTATTATCATTGGGCACCAGTTTGACCTTAGTAGCAATTTTTCTGCCATCCATTATTTGAATATCTGATGCCTCCATTACTTTTACCAGTTCTCCATCTTCATCATACATTTCACTTTTCATTTGAATCATTTCGGCCGAATCAACATACACAATTACCATACCCCATACTACCGCGGCTTCAGGCTTTGGCTCAAGTTTAATCTTATAACATTTCTTACCTGAAATATCTTCATTCCCTACCAGTTCATGTGTATAGTCGCGCACAAGAGAAGATTCTCTTACAAAGTCATCGTTGGTGAAATCACTGCCCATCCAACTTTGCATCATCATGCTGGGCGATAATTTAATGGTTCTTTCAATAGAAGGGATCCAGTTCCATGCATCTTTCTCTTTCTTTAAGAATGCTGTGCCTTTTTCGTTGGCCGGATATGTGATCAACACCATACTGAAATCATTCCCTTTTGACCAGCTTTTCAGCGACAGCTTCCTGTCCCATTTAGGCCTTACTATTGTTAAAGTTAACTCTGTATATGCAGAAGTCACACCTCTGTACTTTTCTTCCGACTGCTTAATGATTTCAGATGCATCCTGTGCTTCTGATGCCAGTACGGTGAATAAAAAAACAGATATAAATATGTAATATCTAAACTTAGTCATGAGGTAATGATCTTTATCCCTGCTAAAGTAAGCTTAAAGCGATGCTTTATCTATGACAAATTGCAGGTTATTTCCTGTGAATGTACTTTAGCATTTAATAAACACTGATAATGGCTATAAAATCTCGTTGCTCCTGGTGTGGCACTGATCCTGAATACATTTTATATCATGATACCGAATGGGGAATTCCTATTCATGATGATGCAAAACTATTTGAAATGCTGATACTTGAGGGGGCACAAGCTGGATTGAGTTGGCTTACCATTTTAAGACGCCGGGAAG
>JAHEMF010000027.1 GCA_024643795.1 Bacteroidota bacterium
ATCACAGGATTGTACAGGTCTATCCTGTTAGAAGCATATTGCAGGTAATCAGTAATACCTTCTCTGAATACCGATGGAAACCAGGACTGGTCTTCAAATTCAAATAAATGTAATCTTCTCATAATTCCAATCGTTTAGTGAACAGAAGCGCTTTTAAAGCCTCAGCTTCATGTAGATCAAGAAACGATCAAACGAGATGGAAGTGTGATTACAGTGAACTGAAGTATGCCCGATGTAAGAAAATCAGGTTTTTGTTATCACTTTAAGAAGAAGGTTTGTTAAGTCAAATGTTATACTTGGCCGGTGCAATAACATTGTTTGGATCGAAAACCTTTTTTATTTCGGCCAGTATATTGGAATAATCATCAGACCACGCCGGAAGCCTATCATACATACCGGGACCTGATCTATAGGGAATAAAACCATTTTGGATCAGCAATTTGGTGCATTCTTTTGAAAATGCCAACCCATTCTCTATGGATTCTTGCGACCTCTCATATGTTATGTTTGAGATCATTACTAATGAGCGGGGAGTAACAAATGTGAATGTGACTCTGAATTCATAACCATGTTTTGAAAACTGATTTTTCATCAATTCAAGTAATCTTCCGGCATTTTTACCATCCCCTGAACAAACGGCATTTATCCAACTGAAACAGGTATCGTGACCAGATGCATTAAAGCTGTCTGAAGAGAGCTCTGAGTTGTTCATCAGAGTTCGAAGAGGATTATCTGTTGGTTGTCCATTCAATAGATCAAAAATGTCGGTAAGGGGATCAAAGACCGGTAACCTGATAATATGTTTGTTTATGAATGCTAGCAAGTTCATCCTTTTGTGATCAAGAAAATGCAACTTGTAGCCCTTTACATGTTTGCGAAAAATAGTTTGTACAGCTTTCTTCTTGGCGTAAACAACCGAGGATGGTCCTGTTATGGATCCACTTAAATTCCAGGCTCCAACAAATTTATTGTTACCTTCTCCAACGGCCCGTGATTTATTTGCAATATGAACAGCACTATTTACAACACCATTAAGTCGCATCTCCCTTACGGCATCAACAAGATTAGAAAAGTTATCCTCGTTTGAAGTTGATAGAACAAACATCTGCATGGCTTCAGGAACTGGCATCAACTCAATGGTTATTTCTGTGATTATACCGTAGTTCGATTGGGAGAACAAGCCATCAATCACAGGACCAATGCCATAACGGTATACGTATTTTGCATTGGCATTTTCAAACCCTGAAAATCCTGTTCTAATGATCTGTCCAGATCCGGTGACAGCTGTCAATGCAATTATTCTTCCAAACCTGTCGCCATAATCTGTATGACCAAATCCCCGCTCCAGAATATTACCTGTAATGCTTGCTGATAAACCGGCACCCGTAACATCAACCTGTAGCTTGATATTATTATTGATAAGATAACTGGATAGTTCTGTTTGTGCAACACCCGGTTCAATTCGGGCATATGCTAAAGTCTCATTTACTTCGATGATCTTATTCATCTGCTTCAGATCAATGATCACCTGGCCTGCTCTGGTACCTTGTGCCTGTCCGTATCCAAAATTCTTGCCTCTCGAAATAGGGTAGACCGCAAGAGCGTTAACATTTGCATATTTTATAAAGGATACCACATCAGATTCGCTCTGAGGCAGAAAAATACCTAAAGGCTTTACATCTGTTCCATTGAAACTGGAAGAGTACTTTAGTAATGTGGGTTCGTCAGTTAAGAATAACGCTTCTCCAAAAGTGGCAATTATGCGGGCTGAAGCGTTTTGTTCTTCCATAGAGTCTGAATGAAGTTCTCTACTGATACTCCAAATTCGTTTGGAGTTATAAAATTATTGGGATTGAATTGATACCTGTTTACAAAATCAAATTTAGCAGGATCGCCGTATATTTCAGAATTTATTTGCAATGAGTTTACATCCAGGTCTTTTCCATGTGCGTGAAGCAGGATAACAGGTGCAGTTCTGAGCTTTCCGTAATCTTTCACCTGTCCGAAAGGTTTGAATCCAAATACAGAGCTGAAGAAGTTAACCCTTCTAGGGTGCACCCCAACCACAAAGTCGTGGTGGTCACTGTAAACTCCAAACCTGGCTATTCCTGACATCAGGTCAACGATCTGATTCATTTTTGAAGCACCTCTTGCATCTGCCAGTAAGCCTATTTCTATCAGCTTACGACCTTCACCTCTTAGCGAGTTAAGTTCTTCAGAATAGTAATTATCAAGAGGAAGGCCCCTGTCGCTGTCTAATACAGCAGATACTGTACATACAGTACGCCCCATCTTCTTGCCAAGCAATACCGCAGTATTGTTGCTTATGTATTCAGGGAAAGTGAATACCGACATTTCATTGGGTGCGATAAGGGATGCTGCCAGATATTGGCGGTATACCACGCACCAGGCGTCAATGACCTCAGAAATAGAGCTAGCTACTTTGTATTGCATTTTGGTATATAGGTTTTAAAACTTTTGCCCGTCCATATAATGGATTAACGGTCAAATTTATTTCATTCACCCAATATATAGGGCCATTCGCCAAAATTTAACCAGTTTTTTTACACTTTCTTACAAAGGAGACTGAAAGCCCCTGTTTATAGTGCTTTCAGCCGATTTGAGACCGATAATTTTTACTTTTATATAAAGATATTGTTAATATAAGACGATCTAATCAGTTGTTAGTCAGGCAAATATACAAAATAAAAAAGTTATTAACAAATGTGTAAGAATATGGTAAAATTGCTTCATTCTGACACTTTGGGGTCTATTAAGGGACTATTATGATCAAAAAACACCTGTTTTAGGGTTTGCTTTTGCGGGTATAGGTCCTTTGCTCGGCAACTATTATTGTGGAAATAATGAGAAATAAGGCACTAAACCTACTGCTGCTAATATCATCTATTGCTGTTTATCTGGAATGGGGCAATAATAAAAGTGCGTTTATATACGAGTTGGAGTTTGAAATAATAATCAAGCTTTTCAAAAATGCCAAGGGTGTGCTACATCCATTGGTGATCATCCCTTTGATAGGTCAAGTTTTGTTATTGTATACACTCTTCCAAAAACAACCTGGCTATAAATTGACACTTCTTGGGATGTCATTGATAGGAATGCTTATTTTATTGATCCTTTTTATAGGTATTTGGGTTGTTAAACTTAAGATCATTATATCAACACTTCCTTTTTTAATAATAGCGATCCTGGTTATTAGCAGGCACATTGGTACACAAAAAAGAAACTGAATAAGAAGATGTAAATGGTGTAAATGTTGACCTGATTTTCCGGCGTTATCGTGAATAAATTTCACTCAGTGAGATCATCTTCTCTTGTTCAGGATCCCAAACTTTCAATTTCAGGCAACTGATCACATCTTTAAGTTTGATAGAAGTACGTTTAGGATTCTGTAATTCCTTCATAGAGCTAAATGCTTCAGGTAATCTGTAAAAAGGAATCCTTGAATTTAAATGGTGAATATGGTGATACCCGATATTGGCAGTAACCCATGTCATGAATGGATCGAATTTCATGAAGCTTGACGACTGCAATGCAGCATAGGCGTAAGTCCAGCCATTTTTATCCTTAAATGTTACAGTTGGAAAGTTGTGTTGGGCATAAAAAAGGTACGATCCCAACGCACAACTTATCAGATTTGGGATCAGGAAAGCAAACAGCAATATTTTCCAGGAGAATAAAGTAACTATAAGGGCTGCAATTCCAAAATGTAAGATGATACTCACCAAAGAATCCCAATGCTTGGAAGGGTTCCTCACAAAAGAAAGTACAGCCATCCCGTAGAAAAAAACAAAGATGTATCCGAAAAGGATCGTCAAGGGATGTCTGATGAAGAGGTAATAAAACTTTTCTTTTGGAGAAAATTCAAGGTATCGTGATTTGGTAACAATGGGAAATGACCCTATACTGGATGTATATAGTTTGCTATTATTCTGATGATGATAGTCGTGTGATCGCCTCCAGATACTTACAGGAGCCAATATGTACAATCCAAAAGATTTAAATATTAAATCAGCTACAATCGAATTTTGCAAGATCGCTTTATGGTTGTAATCATGATATATGATAAATAAACGAACAACTAAAAGGCCAAGAAAAACTGAAGTTATCAATTGAAGCGGCCATGAGTTAATTGTGAGTATTATAATATAACTTGGAATAAAGAGTAAAAGTGTAAACCAAAGATGCTTCCAGCTTCTTACTCTATCCTCAGCAACAAACTCTTTTGTAGAAAGGATCAATTCTTTTTCACTCAACATGATGATCTTATTTTACTGGTTACCCGGGGCGTTTGTGCTTCCATCTACGATGGGTCCAAAGCCATATTTCAGGTTGTGCAAAGATATCTTTTTCAAGCCTTTCAGTGTGTTTTGCGGTAATGGTGTACTCAGGCTCACTCTTTGGGTTGTCAGTAAGTAGTTCATAATCAATAGAATAAAATCCCCTTTGGATTCTTTTAACAGAAACATAAATAACCGGATAATTCATTTTCCGGGCAATTTTTTCGGTACCCATGAATACCGGGGTGTCCTGATTCATGAAAGTAAGCCAATGTGCTCCCTTTAATGACGGGCTTTGATCGGCAATAAAAGCAGTAGCCGTTAATTTGTCACGATCATTGATCATTCCTCTCAAAGCATCTTTCATCGGATATAAATTATTTCCGAGCCGGGTGCGCATATGATAGATCAGTTTTTCAAAAAACCTATTCGACAGAGGATGATAAATAACATAAAGTGAATGTAAGCCCTCAATTCCAAATCGCGCTCCGGCCAGTTCCCAGTTTCCCCAATGGCCCATCACTATTATTACACTTTTATGTTCTTCAACATACTTTTTGAAAAGTGCAGTGTTATCGAACGCCACATGCCTTTTGAGTTGTGATTTAGAAATGGTTAAGGTTTTTAAAGTTTCAAGTATCAGATCACAGAAATAGTGGTAAAACTTTTTAGTCAGTTGCAAAATTTCTATATCTGATTTTTCCGGAAATGAACGTTTCAGGTTATCTACAACTACCTTTTTACGGTATGAAAATAGTGAGTAGATGATAACGTACAGAATATCAGAAAAAATATATAGTAGCCTGAAAGGTAGTATTGAAATAAAATAAATAAATGGTAATATTAGAAGCAGAGGTAAATATTGAAGATCAGAAAATTTGATTTTCATATTCTCTTCAATCTTTGGAAGGTGTTGTTGTATTATCAACCTTAAATGCCGGAGAATTGTAGTCTTTTGGCAGGTTAGTATCTGGAATGGCTATCTTGTTGCCGTCTCTTAACGAGTTGTAATGTGGCGACATTATCTCAATACCCTTGGTATTAAAAACATCAAGTATATTCTTATGTAACTCAGAATATATAGCTCCTTGTTTGTTGGCCTGCTTTATGTATGCGTTGATCTGATATGAAACATAAAAATCATCCAAACTCATTTGATAGACAAAAGGTGCCGGATCTTTTAATATATGCTCAGTCCTTGATGCGGCTTCAATCAATGATTCCTGAATATCCTTCCAAGGAACATCGTATCCTATGGTGATAGTGGAGTGTATTATAAGACCCTTTGATTCCGCTTCGCTGCTAAAGTTAACAGTGTGATTGCTCATCACCATCGAATTGGGAATTGAAACTATCTCATTTTTTATAGTTCTTATTCTGGTTACCAGCATATTTCTTTCTACCACATCTCCTGTTTGATTTCCTATTGTTACCCTGTCGCCAAGTTTATAAAGTCTCATGTATGTCAGCACCAATCCCGATATAACATTGGAAAGTGCACCGGCTGAACCAAATGTTAACAGAAAACCAAGAAAAACAGAAACACCTTTAAAAATTGGGGAGTCACTACCAGGCAGGTAGGGGAAAATCACAACCAACATAAAAGCCAAAGTTAGTAGTCTGATTATTTGAAAAGTTGGATTAGCCCATTCTGGGTAAAATCCTGGAATGCTTAGCCTGTTGCGCTCAACTTCAACTTTTAAGAATCTAAGAAGTTTAATAAAGTATCTGAAAACAAATACAATTACTGCAATTGTAAAAATGTTAGGTAAATATTTCCAAAAAGCAGTTGCTATCTTCTTAAGAGGGTCCAAAATGAAACCCAGAAGAGTATCTGCCAATTTTTCAGTCCATGGAAAAATACTGAATAGAGCAGGTAATGAAATGTATATTGCCAGAATAATAAATACCCATTTGATCACATTATTTAATCTTGTAAATAACCTTAACTCGCTCTTTACGTCATATAAAGTATAGTTTCGGATTTTTATCCCACTGATCAGTTTCCCTTCCTGCTCATATATCTTTTTTTCTGTCCAACTAAATAATTTACCTAATAATTTTATTATTCCAAAAAGTACGAATAAGACAAATAAACCAATGCCGATCTTTTTGATCAATGAAATCCAGTTATGCCTCTCTTTGTAAGAGTCAATAGAAATGATGATTTTTTCAAGATATTCCTCAGATAATTGCTCTCTTGTAAGGTTTACTGCTCGTGCATCATATTCAGTGATACTTAGAATAACTTCGTCTTTATAATATATTTCAGAAGCCAGATCGTAATGCACAATAGATAAGGAGTCGGGAATAAAATTTATAACACTTGCAAGGGCATTTATACGCTGGCTGATTGCCTGCGCACGATGCTGTGGCGTAAATGCGCCAATCTTTAGATAGATATAAAATAATGTGTCATCATCAAAAGGTACTACCGCTGATTTATTTGCATTTAATTCTAAACTATCAAGTGCTTTGAAGTAAGAATTGTAGGCATTTAATTCTAAGCTGTCACTTTGTGCAAATAACCTAACGGATGTGCAGACTAAAATGAGCATTGGTATTACTATTGCTAAGCCTGGCTTTTTAAACATGGGATATTTATTTAATATGGAATACTAAAGTGCACTAATTTATTTTTTAAGATTTCCGACTATACTATCAAGGTTTTTGATATAAAGATCCCTTTGGGGAAATGGTATTTCAATGTTTTTAATTTTCAATGCTTCAAATATACTCAGCAATACTTCACTGCGTATTCGCATCCATTGGTCATAATTATCTGTCCAAAAGAGTATTCTGAAATCTATTGAATGGTCATTTAATTTGTTCATTAGAATCAGCGGATTAGGATATTTGATCACATCCGAATGACCCTCGAGTGTATTTTTTATTACATCTTCAACAACTTTAAGGTCTGAGTCATACGCTACACCAATAATCAGCTCCATCCTTCTTTGTGGGTCAGAGCGTGTCCAGTTGATCACTTCTTTGGAAATGAGTTCGCCATTGGGAACAATTACTTCTGCGCCGTCAAAGGTTCTGATACTGCTGGTGCGTAACCCGATACTCTTAACTTTCCCAATAAGGTTTCCCACTTCAACTGTATCATCTATCTGGACTGGTCTATCAAATAGTAATATCAAACCTGACACAAGATTATTGAAAATACTTTGAAGCCCGAATCCTATTCCAACGCCTAGTGCACCTATCAAAACGGTTAATTTGTCGAGGCTTATTCCAACTGCAGATATTGCTATCAAGACTCCGGTGGTTACAAGCAGGTACCTGGTGAGTGTACCTATGCTAAGTGCCAGGCCTCTTTTGACATTAAAATTGAACAAGATCCCGTCTTCAATAAATGTTTTGAGGACTTTTCCTGCCAATGCTGACAGATATACAACAATAATGAACAATAAGATTGATCCAACAGAATATTCAAACTCGCCAATTGTTCGCACCTCCTCCAAAAAGTCTTCAAGTGCATTAAAAAACGAATCTTTCATATTGAAGACTTCCAATAAAGAATTGCACAGGAGTAAAAAAGTAAATACATATATAAGTTTGATGCTGAACCGGTATATCTCAGTGCTATTTGCTTTGAACAGGTGAATAGACATTATGGTTTTACTATACATGAATAATGTTAATAGTGCCTTCAGTATATTCATTGTAATGAAGAATAAAACAACTGCCATTACAAAACGGAGTGTACCAACACATAGCATCATGGAGAGCTCACCCGCCCCTGTAACATTTCCAATAATTGCAACTGATAAAGAAAGTATACATAACAATAAACCTGCCTTAGCAAGAACTAATGAACCCGAAGAATTCTCTTGATCAGCTTTACCGACTTTTCTCAGAACAAGAAGCAAAATGTAAGCACTTAATACCGATACAATAATAACCAGTATGCGAACCTGAATGCTTTGTTCAAGAGTCATACCCAACAATCTGGTAGCTAAGAATAGGCCGGTTAAATAATATGTATACTTCCTAGTAAGTTGGGGTATTATTATATGTATAAGAGGAATAATAGCTATAACGATAACCAGTATTACCAATTCCACGAATAGTAATGGAGCTGCATCATACAGATATAATGTGGAATAAGCTGACATAATTAACGCCAGAGGTACAGGGAATCGAAAAATTCTAATGACCTTTTCTGAGATAGGTTCTCCTGTATTTATATATTTTCTTGTTCTGAAATAAAGAAATATGAAAAAGATAAAAAAACCTATTATGAATGAAATATGTAATCGTATTTCATTTTTAAATTCTGTTGTGAATGTTTTGAAGGGTTCGATCTCATCACCAATAACACGGGAAACTTGCTTTACCAAACCAACAGATGATTTAGATATTTCGTTAAAATCCCATAAAGGAGGTAAGTTGGTTTGGATATTTCTAATGTTTTTTTCGGCCATCAAGGCATTGATCTTGCCAAGTTTATTTTTAGTTTCAATGGAGTAATTGATCAATTTGCTTTGTTGATCAAGAATAAATTTAATCTCAGCCGTTATTTCATTTAAAATACTATCTGCAATGGAATTTATATTAGTAAATTCTTCAGCTAAAACCGGATAAATATTGGAAGATCTTAAGGATTCATCAGTATTGATCCAGATGTCTTTGATCTTAATTACTTTTTTTTCCTTGTCGGTAAGGTCTTCAACATGTTTAGTTAATTTTTTTTCAGTTTCAGAAAGTTTTATGTCAACATGAATCCATAGTCTTTTTGAAGTTTCAAGTTCATGAATGCTCTTATATGTTGACAAGTCCTTGGCGGTTATCGCTAATTTAGATTCATACAAGCTGATTAGTGAATCAATGTTGATCATTATTAGCTTCATTTCGGCAGGTGGCAAAAATCCCTGTCGTATTTTTTGAAGGGCATCTTTATCCTCTGCTGACCTTGATATTATTTCTGAAAGAGGAATGGTCTTTTTTAGTTCAAGGCTATCAATGACCTGTGAAGGTGTGCCAAGTTCAGCTTGTGCCTTTGACTGCAATGGTTGAAAAATGATCAATAAATAAAAGCAGATCAATAATGAAAATTTATTCAATAAATTATTCATGTTTAAAATTTGGTAAGCTATTCCTTGCTATTTAATCAGATATAACAGTGTGAAATTCGATAAAAATGATCAATATTCAATAAAAGCTTTGAGAAACTTTCGTAATGATTCGATTACCTAGCTATTGGCTTTTTGATGATACCCGAATAGTTTTCATAATGCCAAAGCATCAGAAAAATATTTCCGAGCAGCATAGCAAATGTTATAATGGGTGTTCCCCTCATATGTAATGCTAGCGATATCATGAATATATTTACGGTTACCGGCATCATGAGCAATGATGAAACAACTACTGTTCTGTTGAAGAAGGCAAGTATGCCAGCCAATACCTGAAAGTAACCTATAAAATACCAGTAAAAGCCAAGTTCATGCATCAAGTTAAAATATGCTCCAACAGGATCATCTACCGGTAGTTGAGTAAAAGAGGTGCCAGGAAATTTTCTTATCCCTGAAATGATAAAAGTTAAGCCCAACCCAATACGGGCAACCCAGTATGTGACTTTAAAGAAAACATATTTCCTGAGATCCATATTGGTAAAAATAATTAAGCATTGTGAATAATCTTATTTATTTGATCATAGATCTATATTTTTCCAAAACTCCACTTTAATCTTGTTGTAAATCCTATCCCCGGCCCTGCTAATCCCAGTTCACGAAGTCTTGATAAATGATCAATATAGGTTTCATTTAAAAGGTTTGCAACTTCAATGGAAAATCCCAGATTTGAATTTTTTCCTGTGACAACAAGTCCGGTAACCCCGACATTTAAAAGCATATATCCATTCGATGGTGATTCAAATGTTTCTACTCTTGTTTGTTTAAAATGATATGTGAGCTCCGTATAGAATTTCTGAAATTTGATCTTTTTACCTCTATTCAGTTCTGCACTAAATGTATTGTTGAGTTTATGTTGGGGTATAAGTGGCAGTGCATTGCCATCTTTATCTTCTGCAAATACTAATGAAAGATCGGAGCTTATATGTAACCAGTCCACTGGATGAGGGTGCCAGTGGAAACCAAATTCTCCTCCATATAACCAAGCCTGCTTTTGCTGATAAAGATATAATGGAGCTCCATCCACAAATGAGCCTGTAGGTTCAAGATATATGTAGTTATTTACTCTGTTAACAAATGGATTTATGGAAAGATCGAAATGTTCTTTATTGTAATATAAACCAAGATCTACTTGAAAAGCTTCTTCACTTTTTAGGTTCCTATTGCCTATTTCATAACGTTGTGTTCCTTCATGTACACCATCAGAAAGTAATTCAGCAGTATTAGGCGACCTGAAACCTGTTGAAGTATTAAACCGGATCAGTATAGGTTTCTTATCAATTGATAGTCCGGCAGAATAATTAAAATTTTGAAATTGACGATTGAGCGATTCAAAATTTACCTCATCCGAAACCATTTTTTTTGTTGAGATGGTTCTGTTATCAAAACGTACACCTCCTTCAAGAGTAATGGCATGACTGTATTTATAATTAAGTACTCCAAAGAAGCCTATATCCTGTGTATTTGCATCCGGTATCAGGATCTCATCAGCTTTATTTTTATTTTCCTGAAACATGCCTTGTACTCCGGTGTTCATTATCAGTTTTTCATTGAGGAAATTTGTCTTGCTTTTCAGGTTGTAAGAGTATGTGTTCAGTTGCATTTTTAGTGATGGAATGGACATATCATCTTCATATTCTTCACGACCATTTCCATTATACGCAATAATGGCGGCTAGTTGTGTTTGCCCGATGAAATATTTTTGATCGATACTTAATAAATGGTTAACTACATCTTGAAATGGTAACTCAGGATCATAGTTGGTAGTTGTTGTTGGAATATCGCTTTCTGTGATCCCATATTTGCTTTTGATATAGCTGTAACGTATGTTTCCGATCCATTTACTACTGTTCAAACCCAATGCAGTTCTGATATATGAATTTGAAAACCTTGAGTTATTTGCTCTTTTACTGTTTGGTAACTGATAATCCGCATTAGACTCATGGCCTCCGAACAAATTGAACTTAACGCCGTTCCTATTAATTTTTATACCACCATCATTTTTCAAACCCATACTATTTGTATTAAATTTTGACGACGCAAAGCCTTCTGTAGAATTATACATAGCATATCGGGAATCAGTAAAATATATCACTCCTCCTAATGCATCTGCTCCATAAAGTAAGGATGATGGACCTTTGATCACTTCAACATTATCAATTCCGGTTTCGCTGATTCCTATTGCATGCTCATCTCCCCATTGCTGATTCTCCATTCTTACATTTTGGTCATAGATTATGATCCTACTGCCGCTCAGCCCTCGGATTACCGGTTTCCCAATTCCTTGCCCGGTGGAATAACTGTTTACTCCTGGAATTTTTGAGAGGCCATCTGCCAGGTTTGAAGCCGACAATGATAACTCTTCAATAGATGCTTTGGTTACAGCAGTAATATTATCTTTTTGTAATTGAACACCGGAAGTTGATACTACTATTTCATTGAGGTTAAGGTGGCTCTTTGACAAGCGTATCACTATCGGTCCTGATCTCTCTAGGTTGATGAGTGTGACAAAAGATTCATATCCGATGAATGATGCCTGTAAATGCACTAGCCCTGAGATGGTTTTTTTGATCTCAAAATTGCCGTTCATATCAGTAGCAGTTCCGGTTTGCAGTTCGGGAATATAAATATTTACACCCGGCAAAGACTCGTTACTTGTGCTATCGAGTACTGTGCCTTTGAACGATTGAGCTATTGAAATGTATGATAGAAACAGCAGACAGATAAGCTGCCAGATGAAATGCTTCATAAAATAAAGATATTTAACAATTAATTTTTAATGATGAATAGTGTTCATCACACATAAATCAACTGTAAACTGGAGGGCCTCTGCCGGGGATGTGATTTTGAAAGGTCTGAAGGGGCTCAGGTACCGTGTTAAGATAAATAACTCTTGCATCCTGTAAAAAACACCGAACAACTAATGGGCTAATTTCAGCTGTGCTATTGCTTGATTTTAAAACATTGCATAGTGGACAATTATGTTCGGTTTGATGTAGATGAAGTCCTTCAGTTTCATAACAATGCTGATCTCCGGCATGACCCAGGTCATGTATCTGATCGGCCAGGGTCGATCCGGTCAACATGATTAGAATTATGATAGAAATCAATCTCATCAGGGGAATAACAAAATTTTATTTATTTGGTTAATTATTTTATTGTATAGTAAATCTTCTCACAGCAGAACGATCGCCTGTATTGATACTCAGCCAATAATACCCCGGATCAAGTCTGGTGTCAATTGAAATTTCTTTCCCGGTTAAATCATTAAACGTCCTAACTTGTTTTCCGGAAATGTCGTATATGGTAATATTTAAATGCAGATCATATTGATGCATGAAAATGTTCAATACACCGGTAGAAGGATTTGGACCCAGATGAAAAAAATCATCATTTGATTCACTTATGCCAACCGATGTTATTAAAAAGCATGCAGAAGTATCGGCACAGCCATTTTGAAAAACTATAACTGCATAATTTCCGTTAGAAGTGGCAACGAACGATTGTGAATTTGCCCCGGGTATAGCTGAATATCCGTTGTTGCAATCCACCCATTGATAAGCCGCTACCTGTGCATTCGCCATCAGTGTGACCGGTGAGGTCTGCGTTGCAGATGAATCTACCAGATTTACAGTAAGGTTGATGGTGATAATACTGTCACATCCGATGCTGTTAGGGATAGTATCGGTATAAGTTCCGCTAGTGGTAAGAATTGTGCCATTGGGGGAGATATACTCATTGCATACAACTTCTGTGATGGTTGCGAATGAGTTTTTTGAATATGGGATAAAATTGGACACATTACCATTCATTGTAAAGTTTTGAAGTGTGCCATTGAAACCATTCTTGCTGTCAATCACATTGGTGATAGCCACATTGTTTCCGCCGCCAATTCCCTGATTGAACTGGTAGCACAATTTTAAGTTGGGATCACTTAAGTCCATGGAACAAGAATTATACAGATCACTCACTTCTGCTGCTGTTAAACTTTTATTCCAAAGGCAAACATCATCAAGGCTACCATTTAAGTAAAAGTCGGGTTGATTGAATGGAAGAAAGCCCATGTGAAATGATTCACTTGGATTAATAAAGGCGCCGTTTGCAGGAACTGAGTCAACAGCCACCCCATTATTATATAATTTTAGTTCACTTCCATCATAGGTCATTGCAAGATGGTTCCAACTATTTATACTGAAATTGTTATAAACGATCTCAAATAATACTCCGGAGCTATTTTTAAATCTGGCTTCCAATGTATTTGTTGCAAGGTGGAGAATATAGAAATCCACATCAAGATCATTCCGGAAACCGGCAATACCATCAAAATCAGGGTATGACGGATTAGGGTTTTTAGCATACACCCAAAACGACATAGACATATTTCCATTAATTACAAATGATGAAGCATTTGGAATACTAATTGCGTCATCAACCCCATCAAAATTCAATGCATTTTGTGCATTTGCAATGTTGATGGAAAGAAAGAGTAATAATGCTGAGAGTATATTTTTAAACATGATCAATAAGATTATACTATTTGTTAGTACCGATAAACCAAAGATAACAAAGAAGACTATACATTACTGATATTAAGTCAGCAATATGGATCATCAACCATGTTGCAGGTTAATCAAAAAACGTATCAAGTGCTTTTTTAGTTATCCGGGCTCTGACAGCGGGGAAGTTGTCCAGATCAAAACCTGCTGCGGGTTCCACATTTGTGGCAAAAACGAAAGTTTGATCCGGTGATTCGACATAACCCACAAACCACCCAATATTGGAGTGATCACTGGCCACCCATCCTGTTTTACCTCTCAATACATATGAGTCTGTTGAATCGATCAACATAACATCTTGCAAAATATTGTAAGTGCGATCTGCTATATCAAGCTTGCCGGTTCTAATTTTGTTAAGGAACCCCACTTGTTCAAATTGGGATATACCAGAATTTCCTTCGAGCCAGAATATGGAGATGTTGCTGCTATCAACCACCATACTCCCATAATTGAATCCTCCTAAAAAAGCATTCATTCGCTCGGGGCCTATTTCTTTTGCCACCTCCTGGTAACAAGGAACACAAGATGTCTGAAATGCCTCCTTCAGGTTCATGTCTTTTTCCCAAATACTCAATCGGCGTTTTTCCCCGTTCCATCTGAATAAGGTTGTGTCGCTTTCTATAACACCTGTTTCAAGCCCTATAATTGTATTTGCGATCTTAAAAGTTGAAGCAGGAAGAAATGTTTTACTACACCTTTCGAAATCATTTGAGTAGTAAATGTTTTGATTGGGGTCATAAAATAATATTGACCCGACAACCTTTTCTTCAAAAAGAAAATTGTCCCACTCTTTTTTCGTAACTAATGAATCAAGGTTATCGATGGATTTATTGTAATCAATTTTTTCTACGGAATTATTTTCTCTACAGGAAACAAGAAGACAAATGCCAGGCAGAATCAGAAAAAATAAAATCAAGATCGTTGAAAGGGAGATTTTATCTTTCATTTATTGATCCTGATCATCCAAGAGCAACATCAAGGAACATCATCACTGTAAAACCAAGCATTGCTCCGATGGTAGACATGTCAGTTTCATTGTCTGATTGTGACTCAGGAATAAGTTCCTCAACACATACAAAGATCATTGCGCCGGCAGCAAATGAAAGTGCATAGGGTAGTGCGGGTTCCATGTAAACTACCAATATAGCACCCAATACGCCGGCAATAGGTTCGACAATTGCTGAGAGCTGACCATACCAGAACGCTTTTATTCTTGACATTCCTTCACGTCGCAGCGGGATGGATACTGCTGCACCTTCCGGAAAATTCTGAAGCCCAATACCAAATGCCAGTGCAACGGCGCCGGCTGCTATTTCAGGCGACCAGCCATGTGCGAGGGCTCCAAATGCAACTCCTACCGCCAGCCCTTCAGGTATATTATGTAAAGTGATGGCCATGATCAGTAAAACACTTCTGTGCCATGATGTTTTGATCCCTTCAGCATGCTCTATGCCCAAGCCCATGTGAAGATGTGGTAAGATCTTATCTATGATGTACAGGAAAATACCACCGGAGAGAAATCCTACCACCGCAGGAACCCATGATATATCACCCCTTGCTTCGGTCATTTGAATGGCAGGATTAAGTAGTGACCAAAAACTTGCCGCTATCATAACGCCGGCTGCAAACCCCAACATAGCATTGAGAACTTTTTTATTCAAGCTTTTGAAGAAAAATACCAAAGACGCACCTAAGGCTGTTACTAGCCAGGTGAATAATGTTGCAATCAGAGCTAGTAAAACCGGATCGTAGTGTTGTAAAAAATCAAGATTCATAGGTTCGCTATGTGGGATAGGTCACTTTAATTCAAAAACTGACACTAAAGTAAAATAAAATAAATGATAAAAAACTTAGTGAGTGATTATCAATCTGGATCGATGACGGAAAGAATTAGAAGCCGAAATATTTACAAAATACACACCCTTATCAAGTCCAGATGTAGTAATTCTGATAGTGTTGAAGCCTTTAGCTAAAATATCGTCAGATCTTTTTACCAGCTTTCCACTTATGTCAATAATATCTATAACAAGGTCAGTCATTTCAGAAGTATTGATATCGATATTTAAAATATCGGTTGCCGGATTCGGGTAAATATTGGCAACATCCACTCCCAGTAATTTGATGAATCTTATCAAAGAATATGATTGTCTTCCGTCGAAATCAATCTGTTTTAACCTGTAATAGTTGATCCCGTTCAAAGGAGCGCGGTCAAAGAACTGATAATACTTTTGTGATGAGCTATTTCCAGAGCCCATTATTTTTCCAATTGTTTCCCAGCTTTTAGCATCTGCACTTCTTTCAATTTCAAATAGGTGATTATTGATCTCTGAATAAGTCATCCAATCTAAGCGGGCGTGTTTATTATTCTCAACTGCAACATTGAAATAACCTATTTCAACCGGCAGAATGGTAAGGCATCCAATATCCACAACTCCTTTAGTTAGCGTATTGCTACTTAAGTAGCTGCCATTTTGACCTGCCCCAGCGCCATTTGTAGAACCTACTGAGCAATTGCTTTGGTCAGTCGAAGAAATGGTTCCGGCCGCACCACCTGAGTGGTTTACACTTAAATTTCCTGGTAAGCTTGCTGCGTTGAACAACAATACGCCACCACCACCACCACCACCCGGGCCATTGCAGTTTGAGGTTCCTGTATTAATAACGCT
The DNA here is from genome assembly GCA_024643795.1 of Bacteroidota bacterium. Classification (GTDB taxonomy): domain Bacteria; phylum Bacteroidota; class Bacteroidia; order AKYH767-A; family OLB10; genus JAHEMF01. Next base: position 16,659 of record JAHEMF010000027.1, read on the forward strand.
GGCACCTCTCCCTCCTTTGACTTCAGTGTTTAATTGAGAGGTGAAGGAGTTAACTTCCAGTAGAATTGATCCCCCTGCACCACCACCACCACCACCATCGTTGGAGGCATCAATAGTGTTGGAATTGCCATTGGCATATATATACTTACCGTTACCTACAATAGCATTTGCAATTATCATTACAATTCCTCCTCCGTTGGCTCCATGCTCACCAGTATGTATGGCATTGTTCACATGACCTGCACCTCCGCCACCGCCCATAAATACCTTATCTGCCAGATACGCGGCGCTGAGGTTCCTGCTGTTGACACCTGTATATGCACCACAAGTGAATGAAGAGCTTTTCTTCCTTTCACCACCACCACCGCCAAAACCAAAATTTCCACCGCCACCACCGCCACCATTGTGATTGTTTCCACCACCACCACCATTACCTTGCGGACCTCTTCCACATTCCTTTGTGGTAATATATTTGGCAACGCCTTCACCTTTCATCGCTTTTTGATCAGTGCTTGTAACGTTTGAATAGTATGAGCCGTCGAGCAGCCATGAACAATTTTGTCCGGAAGAAATAGCCGAGCCACCTCTGAACCCTAATCCGCTCACGTTGATGTTCTGTGAACCCATGTCAAGTGTGCCTGTAACTTCTATAGCCAGTATACCACCTAGAGTTCCATCCCATGCCTGTGCTGTGAGATCACCACCACTTATTATTGCATTGCTATATACCGGGATTCGTACAAGTTGAAGCGAACCGCTTACGTCATAACTATTTACAAGGTCATATTTCAACAAAATATCATTGCCCTGGATGTTGCAAACAGTTTGGATCTCATATCGACCTGCATTATTGAGATTTGTAATGGTACCAAAACTGGAAGATTGTGATTCATCTATTTGTGCTCCCTGCATTTGAATGATCAGTATCTTATCACCAATTGTAAGCCCTGAAGATGATCCTATAGTTACAAGATTATTTATATAATCAATACTTGTTATTTCGTGATAGCTATTTACAATACCAGATATAGGTGTTTGGCTGTAAGCCAGGGTGTTTAACAATGCAAACACTGCTAACAGAAAGGTTTTGAATGTTATCTGATAAGATCTCATAACAGCCAGGTTCATGCTAATGTGGATACATGTTTTTTGATCGACCTTAAAACTTCCTTCTTACTGGCAGCTTCTACGCTCAGGTCATAATTGTCTTGAAGAAATAACCAGTATTGGGGGGTGTTGTCGAAATATTTCGCCAACCTTAATGCTGTATCTGCAGTGATCCTTCTGTTACCTTTCAAAATTTCTGAGATACGTGTTTGGGGGATGCCAATATCTTTGGAAAGTTTGTATGCTGAGATCCCAAGAGGTTCAAGGAAGTCATCAAATAATAGTTTACCGGGATGGACGGGTTTTTGTGAATGCATTATTTAAAAATTGTTCAATTAAAGATCGGTCAGTCTGTTAACCTGGCTATTCAGATTTACATATTATTGGTTCTTATACAATTTCAGATACCGGGGAATATCTGATGATTACAGGATAAATATGTCGAGAGGGGGGTAGCTAGGGCTGAGGGGGAATCCCTTACTAACGCGACACGTTACTTACGCTAAAAGTAAGTACGAACTTCCAGCTGGTCAAAACTTTTTGACAAGGGTATTCAACTGTAGGGCAAATGAAGGGATTTCTTGGGTGAAGGTAGCTAGCAAGCTGACTATAAGACCTGGTCTTGGGCCTATCTTGGGCCTATTTTTCCGTCAGGGTAGTAGTTAAAGACTATAGAGTCCATTTCAGCTTTACCTTTGGCAATATCCAGAATTTTTTGCCACAATGATGCTGTTATAACAGGCTGTAATGGTTGATCCAGAGTAATGATCCGTGGAAAGACCTTAAGCAACTTTTTGTCCCAAACCTTAGAGTATTTTAAAAGATCATCCGGATAAACCACTTTTCGGCGTGTACCTTCATCTATTCCGCGGAATGGGTGAGAGATGTTAAGATAACCGTAGTCGTCGGTTAATTGTTCGCCGGGCATAATATCACGTATTGCAATCTCAAAGTCATACGCTGTGGTCAGGCAGTTGGAATTAAAGCTATGGTTCACATACCTTCCATTGTCCCAGCAAAGTACCAAATTCCCATTGTTGTTACGAAAAGTATAAGTATCCAGAATGTTTTGATAAATGGGATCCATGGCCAGAAACTGTTCCGGCGAAAATTCTCTGTCAAGTTTATCCAAAGCCCAGGTGATTGTTCCGGCAGGAATCATTTGAGTGGCTACTACGCCATAGCCAACTTCATTGCTAATATACTTTAACTCAGTGTGTGGGTGTATCATGTCAATACATGTATAGGATTCAACGGTTGTTTTGTAAATCTATAAATGGCTCATTAAATTCACAAATTTAATTCTGGGGTATCCCGGATTTAAGGATGCAACATTAATACTTTTATCAAATAATTGTACTAGGAATTCGCATTTTGTATGTAGTATTTTTGGTCACGATCGTACAATTCGCCCGTCATCCATTTCAATCACCCTACCAGATCGTTCGGCAAATTCGGGATCGTGAGTTACTACCAAAAGCGTTTGCCTGAAATTCTGAACGATCTCCTGAAAAAAATCAAATACTATTTTACCGTTCTTCTTGTCCAGGTTGCCCGAGGGTTCATCACCCATGATTATAATTGGGTCATTTATCAGTGCCCGGGCAATCGCCACACGTTGTTTTTCACCTCCTGATAACTGATGGGCTTTTTTATGAATGTGCTGACCCATACCAAAAAGCTCAAGTTTTTTTATAGCCTGTGCTTCTATTTGCTCAGAAGGCAACTTCCCCAGTTTTAAAGCCGGTAGCATAACGTTTTTCAGGACAGAAAACTCATTCAAAAGATAATGAAACTGAAATACAAAGCCGATCTTTTCATTTCTTATTCTTGCAAGTTCGACCCCACTGCGCCCTTTCATATTTTGCCCATCAATTGTTAACTCACCCTCAAAATCAGTATCCATTGTTGAAAGAATGTAAAGAAGTGTGGATTTGCCACATCCTGATTTTCCAATTATAGATACAAATTCGCCTTTATAAATATCAAACCCAACATCTTTTAAAACATGGATCGTTTTCGGATCGTGAAAGTATTTGTTGATACCCTTAGTATGTATAGCAATATCACTCATTTTATTTTCCTCTTATAATCACTACAGGGTCCACGGTGCTGGCCTTTCGTGCCGGAAGTAACCCTGCCAGGTATGTAGTAATAATGCCAAAGGTTATTCCGATCAGGTAAAAGTTGGGGTTATAATTTATTGGATATGTTGACACGGTAGGCAGTGCTGCTGTGTTAAAAGGGATGCTATCTATAAATGCAGACAAAAGGAATCCGAATACCATTCCGGCAAGTGATCCTACGATTCCAATGGTGAGTGCTATAGTGAGAAATATTTTCCTAACATCTGACCCTGAAAATCCTGTTGCTTTTAAAATCGCTATAGTATCCATCTTTTCATAAATCATCATATTAAGGATATTATAAATGCCGAAACCGGCAACAATGAGTAATGTAATACCCACCGAATAAGAAATAAGAGTCCGTACAGAGCTTCCCGTTTCGAATTGTGAATTAGCTGTTTGCAGATCTTCTGCATCAACATTAAATAATTGCCTGTATTCTTCAGCCACCTGAGGTGCTAATTCAAGGGTATGCAATTTGATCTGAATATCTGTAATATAGCTTTCCGTTTTACCCAGCATTTTCTGAACCGTACTTAGCGACGCATAGCTTTGTACTTTATCAATTTCTTGAATACCCGATTGAAAAAATCCGATAACTTTTAAAGGTATAATATCGCCCTTAGCAGTAGTAATGCTGATAATATCACCCGGATTGGCTAACATTTTATCAGCCACTCCCTTTCCAATGATAATACTATTTGGCACCCTTTCCAGGTCACGGTAATTTCCCGTTACAACATAATCTTTAAAAAAGAATAATTTGTTTTCTGCTTCCACGTCAACGCCATGTACGGCACCGGTAAGATCAATAGCACCAATGTTATAAAATACCTGTGCAATTACTTTTGGGGCAATACCAAGTACACGAGGGTCTTTACCAACATGCTTCAGAATGGCTACATTATTATAGATCTCAAGCCTGCCACCACTGGGTTTGATAGAACGAATGACATTGTAATCAAGTGAGAAATCCGGATTCAGATCAACAGGTTGTTTAGTACTGGGTTTAACCTCATTGTAAAGTCGTATATGCGGAGTTCGGTTGAGAATTAGGCCGTCAAGAAGGTCATTCAGTCCCGACATGAAACTCAGGAGTGTTATGAACATAGTGATACTGAAGGTAACACCAACTGCAGCAACAACAGTTTGTTTGAGCCTGGCATGTAAAAGTGCCTTGGCAATATCTATGATCACTTTAAAGTTCAATCTATGATCTTGATAATTTCATCATTTTCATTAAGTCCTTCAAGTACTTCAGCCATATCAAAATCTTTTAAACCGATCACGATACGTATCTTCTTTTTGTCAGCTTTAATAACAGAATCTCCCGGCAATATAAAGTTCCGGGGTATTAATAGTGCATTTTCGCGGGTTTGAATGATAATGTTTGCTTCCAGAGTAAGGTTTGGGTAAAGTTGAGGTGGAGTTTTTATGAACGAGGCTTCAACTTTAAAAGTTTTAGATCGTTCATTCATTAAAGGGTTCACTTTTGTAATAACAGCTTCAAATAATTCACCTTTGTAACTGTCAAGTGTTATGAGTGCCCGCTGACCATGTTTTATTTTTACTATATCATATTCGTCGACCTGCAGCTCCAAAATGAATTCATCAGAACTTCCTATAACTGCTACTGGAGTTTGTGGTGTAACTAGTTCACCTTGCTCCTTAAGCAGTGCATACACACGGCCCTGCATTTTGCTTCTGATGATATAATCTGCCTCTATAGACCTACTTATCATCCATGATTTTTGAGCTTGGCGTGATGTGATCTCCAATTGCCTTTTTACATCATTATAGTTGATCAGTGAAGTTTCATAAGCGGTCCTTGAGTTTTCAAAAGCTATCTCACGCTGTTCTAGTTCTACTTTACTTCCAATACCGCTTTGCCATAAATTCAGCTGACGACTGAATAATAAAGAATCATTTGACATCCTCGACTTTGCGAAATCAGCTTTAATTTTTAATTCGTTCAATTTTGACTGGTTAGCTTTGAAGTCATTCAGCTCAGCAGCAAGCCGCGCATTTTCGGTATTTAACCTTGAAACCTCATTGCTGATAGCCATGATTGGCATGCTTGAAGAAACGGTATCACCTTCGCTAACATAAATTAAATCAAGTATTCCATTAACCTTGGAAAAAACTTCATATTGATCACGACTTTTGATAATGCCAGATGCATAAACTGACTCTGTTATATTGCTTCTGACAGGATATACAGATTCCTGATCATTCTTACATGAAATGATCAAAAGAGCAAATAAAAGGCAAGCGTAAAATTTCATGCCGGATAAATTTCTAATTACTGATAAATTGATTTGAAGTCAGAAAGTTATAAATAATTGATCAAGCAGATCCATGATAAGGATCATCTAAATACTTTAATCAATCCTGACCTAATGAACCTGCCGGGAACAGGAAGGTTTTCAAGCGTGGTCGTTCAACCGGTAGATCTCCATGATCTCTTCGAGGATCTTATCAAAGTTTATCTTTAGGTCTATAAGTTTGCCACTATGTACGTCAAATACCCACCCATGCACTGTAAGTCCATTATCTCTGACTGCGAGCTGTACTATTGAGGTTTTAAGAACATTTATACACTGTTCCTGTACATTGAGCTCTACCAACCGCATATATTTTTTCTCTTCGTCGGTAATGGAATTCAGCTCATCCTTATGCAAACGGTATACATCTCTTATATTCCTGAGCCAGGGGTTCAGAATCCCAAGATCTGCAGGTTCCATGGCAGCTTTGATACCTCCGCAAAAGTAGTGTCCGCAGATTACGATGTGTTTTACACCCAGAAATTTTACAGCATAGTTTATCACTGACATAGAGCTCAGGTCTCCGTTGGGAACCATGTTGGCAATATTTCTGTGAATGAATGCTTCGCCGGGTTGCACTCCCATCATTTCCTCAGCAGTAACTCTGCTGTCAGAACATCCTATGTATAGTATGCTGGGATTTTGACCTTTTGAAAGGTCCTTGAAATAATTAGCATCAAGCTTTAGTTTCTCTTCAACCCATGACCGGTTGTTTTCAAAAATTTGTTTAATGTTCATGTGATATTAATTTCAGAAATTAAAATTATCAGAAGGTTATTTGCGCCACCGTTCAAGATTCGGAATGCCTTTGGTAAACATCCCGGCCAGAAATCCCGGGAACCCCATTTCCTTGAGTTTAGCCCTGACAAATGTTTGCATTTCATCTACCGTGATATCCGGACGATGAAACTTACCTTCTCCATAGCAAAGACTACAATACATAGTGCTCTTTGAGCCATCAGATTCAGTTCCTCCACCATTTGGATCTTTTTTGAGAGGCATAGCACAACTCTGACAATTCTTATATGTTTTAGCCATGGTGTATATTTTTGATATTTAACAGGTCAATTTTTCAGCTTCAAAATACATAATTACAAAAGAATGGGGGCTTTTAAGACTGATATGGCCTTATTTGCATACTTAGGACATAATAAACTTGTACTATTCTAACAAAGCTGCCTTATCCTTTTGATTTACAAATAAAACTATTAAAATTGATACACCCTATTAAACCAGCTATGGACTCTCAAGTCTAATTAACCTTATATCCCTAACCATTTTTCCAGCCCGTATTCTTATGAAAAACAGATTAATACTTTATGTATTACTAATCAGTTCATTATCTATTTTCTCCAGTTCATTGTATGCTACACACCTGATGGGTGGTAGTTTGAATTATGAATATTTGGGTCTTAATGCGGGAACGGGGAACTATGAATATGAAGTCACACTTACAATATACAGATTGTGTGACCCGGGATCTGCATTGTTGGATGTAAGTATGAATCTGGGAGTGTATCAGGATAATCCTGCAAACCCCTCAGGTGATAAACAACTAGTGCTAAACACTATTCTTCCATTAATAAGTCAGCAGGCAATTGTTCCTCCTAACGCTAATGATACATGCACTTTCGCTCCCAATGTTTGTGTTGAACAAGGTATATATCAGGCAATTGTTGCAGTATCGCCAAACACATCAGGATATTATTTTATTTCTGATCGTTGTTGCCGAAACAATAACATAGTTAACCTAAACAATCCCGGCGCAGCAGGGCAGGCATATTTTGCCTATGCCACTGATCCAACTGTTTCAAATAGTTCACCAACATTCGCTGCAGCACCTGTACCTTTTATTTGTGCAAACGATACAGTTTCTATCCTCAATCAGGCTTTCGACCCTGATGGTGATCTGCTGGTGTATAATTTTGTAACACCGTACAATGGAGTTTCTAACAACTTCAATCCCAATCCTAACCCACCTATTAACTATCCCTGGACTGTACCTACCGTTACATATAATCCAGGATACAGTACTACTAACCCTTTCGGGGCAGGAGGTTCAGCTACAATAAACACTTCAACAGGACTTGCGGCATACTATGCCACCAACACCGGTTTTTATGTGCTTGCGGTTGAGATAGAAGAATACAGAAACGGAGTTTTGGTTGGGTTGTCAAGAAGAGATCTTCAGATCATTGTTATTACATGCCCTGTCAACCCTTCGCCCGGATTATCAAGTAGTACAACTCAGACCAGCTATACAATTATTGAAGGTGATTCACTATGCTTCAATATGACCTTTGACGACTCAAACGGTGATAGTATATATGTAAGTCATATCGGTGATATATTCAACAGTTCAATAACCAATCCCACAGCAACATTTATTGATGCTTCGGGTTCCGGAACAGCAACCGGGCAATTCTGCTGGGCAACGGATTGTAGTCAGGGTAGCAATGTGCCATATCAATTTACAGTAACAGCTACCGATAACGGGTGTCCCGCCAAGGTTACAAATATCGTATATACTATAACGGTAGAGAATACTGCAACTCCCGGGCCTATGACCGGCCCTGACACTCTATGTATCAGCGCTGCCACCGGCATAGGATATAGTGTGCCACTGACCGCAGGTTATACTTACAGCTGGCAGGTGAACAACGCTTCTATCAACGGACCGAGTAACGGATCATCCATAGATGTTAACTTTATTAATCCGGGTCCGGCATCCATTTCCGTTATTGCACTCAACAGCAACGGCTGTCCTTCCGACACCCTTACAAAACAGGTTTATCTGAGTCCGCAACCTTCAGCAGATGCCGGCACTAATATTACATATTGTTCGGGTACTTCAGCACAGCTTGGTGTAGCTTCCACACCTGGATATGTTTATATCTGGACGCCATCCACAGGGTTAAGTACCGATACCATTTCTGATCCTCTGGTAACACTCATCAATACAGGAACCGTTCCAATTTCAGTAACATATACGCTCACTACAAACCTGGATGGTTGTACAAATACAGATTCTGTGGTTGTAACATCCAATCCCGTACCCGTTCCTTCCGGTGGACCGGATGTAGCCATATGCTCAGGCAACTCTGCTGTGTTGGGATTACCCCTTGATACAGGATACGTTTACCAATGGACCCCTGCTACAGGATTGAACAATGACACTATCGCCGAACCAACGGTTACGCTTATTGATACTACCGGAACATCATCTACATTGCAATACGTTGTTAACGTTACTAACATATATGGTTGTACTTCCAGTGATACTGTAACCGTTACTCTCAATCCGGCCCCGACTGCAATAGCCGGAAATGATACTTCTGTATGTAGTGGAACCACAATAACATTGGGTTCATCAAACGTTTCCGGTTATGGCTACTCATGGACTCCTGCAACCGGTTTAAGTAATGACACTATCAGCGATCCATCAGTTACTCTGATAAATAACGGAACACAACCTGATACCGTAACCTATTATCTAACCACAAATCTTGGAGTATGTCAGGATATTGACACAGTCATGATCATTGTTAAGCCAAATCCTGCTATCATCGCCGGGCAGGATACATCACTATGCAGTGGTGAGGTTATCATATTGGGAGGCTCATCAACTCCGGGTTACACATACAACTGGACACCCAACACATGGTTAAATAATGATACTATTTCTGCACCAACCCTTACTGCTATAAATAATGGTACAACACCTGTGTCGGTAACATATACACTTAATGTTTCACTGGACGGATGTCAATCAACAGATAGTATTACCGTTACGGTTAACCCGCTTCCATCTGTAACGGCGTCCGGGTCGCCGTTAACTGTATGTAGTGGTGATACGGTTACATTGTCAGGAGCCGGTGCTACAGGATACAGCTGGGCAACGTCCACTGCTCCCTCAACAATTATAAGCACAGACTCTACATTTATTGTTTTGCCGTTAGTTACAACTACATACATTCTTACCGGCACCAATTTATTTGCCTGTTCATTCAGTGATACATTAACTATAAATGTGAATCAACTTCCAAACCTGGCTATAACTACAGCCAATGATACCATTTGTGAAGGGGATACAATAACTCTTACAGCTGGTGGTGCATCGGTTTACGATTGGTATGAGAACGGTGTTTATATTGGAACAGGAACCAATATACAGGTTAGTCCTTCGGCAACTTCCGTTTATGTTTTGAATGGCACCAACCTTAACAACTGTTCAAGTCAGGATTCTATTGTGATACATGTGAACCCGGCAGCTACAGTTTCAGGAATTACAGGCACAGTATCTGTTTGTCCCGGTATCAACGGGGTGCAGTACACCATCACAAACCCGAATCCAAACTCCACATACAACTGGACCATTACAAGCGGAACCCTGGCTACAGGTCAAGGCACTGCAACAATAACCGTTGACTGGTCAGCAACGCCGGGAACAGGGTTAGTGAGTGTTACTGAGATCACCGCTGATGGATGTGCATCCAACCCGGTCGATCTTCCGGTTACAATAAACATGTTGTTAACACCGGTAGCACCAGCAGGTCCAACCACACTATGTGCCAATGAAGCGCAAGGGATCATATATAATGCGTTTAACACTAACGGATCCACCTATACGTGGTTTTCGAATGGCGGTAATGTTGTGGCAGGAAATGGTACGAGCACTGCAACATTCGATTTTAATGTTCCCGGACCACAGTTGGTTGCTGTATGGTATGAAGAAACAAGTACCACTGCTGTGGATAGTTGTTTTGGCGCATCCGATACACTATATATCTTTATTAATCCGATCCCTGTTACCAGCGCGATCACCGGCCCTTTAGGAATATGTGTTCCTGATACAGGTTCATTCTCAGTTATTAATACGCCTACATCAACATACGCCTGGAACATCACGGGTGGTACAATTCTTTCCGGAAACGGTACCAATGCTGTCACAGCAAACTGGACAGGATCGGGTAGTGCAGTGATCTCTGTAGTTGAGACAGACTCATTAGGATGTACTGGCGATACAGTCTCATACACCATTACAATAAATCCTTTGCCCGCAGCCAATGCCGGGCCTGATGTAGCAGTGTGTACCGGACAGGGTGTGCAGTTAAATGCAAGCGGAGGTACAGTATACTCATGGACGCCCGCTACCGGACTATCTGCAACTAATATTCCTGACCCTGTTGCAAGTCCGACAACAGTAACGCAATATATTGTAACCGTAACCGATGCGAACGGTTGTATCAACTCTGACAGTGTTACGGTAAGTGTCAATGCACTGCCGGTAATAACAACTTCTGCCGATACAAGTATTTGTCTGAACGACTCGATACAGATCTCAGCATCTGGTGGTAGCACCTATCAGTGGTCACCTGCAAATTCACTCAGCGATCCTAATGTGAGCAGCCCTGTTGCTGGGCCAATAAATACTACTACGTATACTGTAGTAGTTACAGATCAGAATGGTTGTATTGATTCTTCCAATGTTACTATTACTATTAACCCATTACCAGTAACAAGTGCGATCACCGGCCCAGGAGCGGTATGTGAAAATGATACCACTACATATACCGTTGTCAATACCAACGGTTCAACTTATAGCTGGACCATCAGTGGTGGAAATATTGTATCAGGAGACGGCACTAACACGGTAACAGCTGTTTACACAGCAGGAGGTGTGGCAGTGATCTCGGTATTAGAAACCAATTCCTTCGGGTGTTCCGGCGATTCGGTTTCTTTCAATGTAACGGTCAACCCTCTGCCTGCCGCTAATGCCGGCCCTGACGTGGCAGTATGTACTGGTAACGGCACACAACTTAATGCTTCAGGAGGAGTGGCGTACCAATGGTCGCCCGGAGCCGGGCTCAATAACCCGTCTATTCCCGACCCGGTTGCAACACCCTCATCAACTACCACCTACACAGTACTAGTGATTGATGTTAACGGTTGCAGAAATACTGATGAAGTTATTGTTACCGTGAATCCATTACCTGTGGTCTCAATTACACCCAACTCCAATGTATGTATTGGTAACTCCCTGCAATTAAATGCCGGAGGAGGTGTATCATACATGTGGTCACCCGCAACAAATCTTAGCAGCACTACAATCCCTGACCCTGTAACAACACCGGTCAGTACTATTCAATACACTGTGGTAGTAACCGATGTTAATGGTTGTGTCAACAGCGACAGTGTCACCGTTACAGTTAACTCCCTTCCAACGGCGATTGCCGGCGGTGACACAACCATTTGTGCTGGTACAACAGCATTTTTATCGGCCAGCGGTGGAGTGTCGTACAGCTGGACCCCTGCATCTTCGCTAAATAACTCCGGAATATCAAATCCGATTGCATCGCCAACATCAATAACAACATATACTGTTACCGTTACTGATGCCAATGGCTGTTCAGATGATGATCAGGTTACAGTTGATGTGAATATTCAGCCTGAGGCAGCATTTACAGTTGATGATTCCGGATTGTCGTCAGCAACATGCGACGGATACGATGGATACCTTATCAATAACAGTATTGATGCGCTTAATTATGTTTGGCAATTCCCTAACGGAACAACCAGCACCGATGTGAACCCTCAGGTACATATAAACCTGAGTGGCAGCAACCTTATCACGCTCATTGCAATTAATAATATTTGTGCTGATACAACAACTGTAGATTTTACATCTACAGCAGTATCGCAGATCTTTGATAACATGCCTAATATCTTCACACCAAATGGTGATGGGCAGAATGACTGCTTCGACCTAGGAGCAACTATTGATATTGCAGAGTGTAGTGTATGGCAAGTATTCAACAGATGGGGTAGTATAGTGTTCACCAGCTCATCATCAAGGCCTTGTTGGAATGGTAAAAAGGATGGAACAGGCGAAGATCTGCCTGCCGGAACCTATTTTATCATTGTTAAGATATCCGGCGAAGAGTATAAAGGGTCAGTTACGCTGATCAGATAATATAAGTAACTTATAACAGAAAATATTTAGTTCAAAAACCAAAATTAAATGAGAGCAGCAGCAGATAGAAAATTAATTTTTTCATTTCTATTGATGATAATATCGATAGTTCCAATCCAACTTTTTTCACAAACTATAAATAGTGAAAGTTTTGATGCCACTGCATTTCCTCCTCCCGGATGGACACGCACGGGTGGTTTCGGAAGTCAGTGGGTAAGGGTAACCAACAGCAACAACCCACCTGTTACACCACATTCAGGTGCCGGTATGGCTCGTTTTACAGTTAACAATCAGCAGCCTGGAAGTCAGGAAACACTCACAACTCCTGTAGTTGATCTTGCCGGAAGTTCCGGTTCCACACCAACATTCAGCCTTTGGGTTTACCGTGAAGGTTCATCAACTGCCGGAGACAGTATCACAATATTTATCAATACTACAAACTCAGTTACCGGCGCAACACGTATCGGAGGTGTCGCACGCAGCAGGTTTTTTGTGTTGCCTGTGAACGAACCTTCTGATGGCTGGTATCAGTATTCCTTCAATGTGCCATCTACTTTCAACACCGATACTAACTATTTCCTTATACGAGGTATAGCAAGAGGTGGTGAAAATATGTTTATTGATGATGTGCAATGGGATGAATATGCTGTTGCATGTGCCGGTCCTCCTGATGCCGGAAATGCTCTTGCGACAGACACGCTTATTTGTGGTGGATCAGGTGACGCCGACTTGTCACTGGATGGAACTTCGGTAACTTTTGGAGGAATAAATTTTCAATGGCAAAACGGGCCTTCGAATACCGGTCCCTGGACAGACTTTGGTCCCAATGCCAGTACCACTAACACAGGTGTACTTACTATGTCAACTTATTTTAGATGTATTGTTACTTGTGGCCCTACCATGGACAGCGACACAAGTACTGTAGTTTATGTGGCTGTGAGTCCCAACGCTGCGCCAAATGTGACATTGAACCCGGGACAAACTCAAAATTACTGTACAGGTGATACACCAATATCGTTGGTGGCTTCCGGTGCTTCATTTTATACATGGACACCAAATATTGCAATCAATGCAGTGGGTGATTCTGCCTTAGCTGCGCCTTCAAATACTACAACTTATACAGTAGTGGGATCTGATTCATCAGGATGCAGCGATGTCACTTCAATTATAGTTAATGTGGGATCATCACCTAATGTAACAGCATCCACCAACAACGACACCATCTGCAGCGGCCAGTCTACTAACCTTAATGCACAGGTTCAGGGCCCTCCTTTCGGATTGCAATTTACATGGACGCCAGGGCCTCTTAACGGACCTAATGTAATGGTGAGTCCTACTACAACCACAACGTATGTGGTATCAGTTACTTCTACCTTTAATGCATGTCCCGGTCATGATACACTCACAATAGAAGTTTTACCGGCACCTACGGCAGGATACACTTTTGTTGCTAACAATCTGGTGCTTACATTCACCGACAATTCCAGTGGTACCAACCTCACCTATTTGTGGAATTTTGGTGACGGAACAACCGATACCACTCAGAATCCGGTACACACTTATAACGCTATTGGAATATATACTGTTACCCTCACCGTTTCTGATGGCACCTGCTCAAACACATACACTCAGGTTATCACTGTTGGTAACGTAGGGCTTGCATCGCTGAATGATGGATCTCCTCTGATCCTTTATCCGAACCCGGTGCTTGATGATCTGTATGTAGAATTCATTGCACAAGACTCACCCCTTACCATAAACGTAGTAGATCAGTTGGGACATACGGTTGCAAGTTACAAGGCACAATATTCTCAGGGTGAAAAGGTGAAGTACCTGATCCCTTCTGCATCGTTGGCTGCAGGACTTTATCAGCTTCACATTTTCAACAACACCAATAACACCTCGCTAAGGTTCATCAAGAAATAAATTTATATCAGGTATTTAAGCCGGCAGGGGATTCCTTGCCGGTTTTTTTATGGCGTTTCCCAGCTTCGCGCTCAGCTGGGCCGGGTGCTCGCTAGTACTCGCCTTTGCACTGCGTGCTTAGGCGGGGTAGCTCCGCTCGCCCCCTAACGCAAAAACATCATTTCTGAATGAGGATCGGCGTCTTACTTTCAACCATCTCTAACTGCCCCTCATTTAAAAAGCAGCAATCAGATCTCCGGTCCTGCAAATAAACACCCGACCATTTATTCCCGCATGCATTTGTTATCACTCCGCCATCAATAATAAGCCTTCCTTTTTTACCTATGGTGATCCTGCCTTTTGCCGGCATATGTAATTTACCTTTAATGGTTAACGTGCTACCTTTTAAAATTACCAGATCACCATTTACAAAGCGATCATTTTCCCAGGTAGTTGAATTACGGATATATACTGCAGGTGACAAATTATTTGTTGGTAACAGGGTAGTCTCAAAAACGCCTCTTCCAAAAGTTGCTGCCTTTATTGAATTGTTGCAGTAATTTATTTTTATTTCTACCACCCGCACATTCGGCAGGTCGCCATATTCAACCCAATCTGAATCTTTGTCTTTGGTATATACACCTGCATCAGTAGCTATGTAAATTCTGTCATTACTGCCTTGCTGATATGCGATCCCGTTCACCGGAAGATTATGCAAACAACTTGTAGGATCCTGATTGACCCATGTAATACCACCATCATCACTTCTGTATACTTTGTGATCAGGAGAATAACCTGTGAAGGTGATCCATAACCGGTTCTCATTTAGTGGATCTACAGCAATACCGGTAACAGGTGGTAGTTTCACATTTCCCTTGTACAATGGAATGCCGGAACCATCAGCACTTAATATCAGCTCTTTAAAATGGTTTGACTGCCAGTTGCCATTTGAAAACCCATTGTCTGATCGGAAAAAATGGGGATCAAGATGCCATTCAGCTTCCGGGTTGGTACCATTGTCAACGCCCATGGTAACAAGGTATACTCTGTCAGGATCCGTTGGAGCAATAGCCATTTCAGTTATCTGACGCTTCCATTTTGGTACAATGGACTTTCCAAGATCAGATTCCTGTTGCCATACATTCTTGTCGTAAAGGTTGTTGTTGATTCGCTTATACACTTCACTGAATCCAAGATACGGTTCATGAGTCAACGGATCCAGTTCGCATGGGAACGATTTACTGAAAAACACATTGGGTTTTGATTCCGGATCTGCTGCATCTGTTGGAAATCCATTATAAGCATTCGTATTCTTTATGGTATTGAAATCAAATTCAAATACAGTGGCATGGCTGTTTGAGTGATATGCTTTCTTATTCAGATCATCATATATCCGGGCACTATAGCCATCACCACCTGTATTTAAAATTTTCCATCTGTTAATACCGTCTATTTCCTGATGAGTTCTGATACCATGATCCTGTAACGCAACAATTATATCATCCGGATCGGTTTCATTATCATCGAACGACCAAATTGTTGCATTGCAAAGCCCGCTGTTTTTGTATTCCCATTTTTTTTGTGATACAGTGCATACACTCACTCCACCGTGGTTAGCAACAAACATCCTGCTTTCGACATCTGTTACGGGCTCGAAGATCAAAGTATGGATATCGACGTACATCCCATTGCTGACCGAATAACTCATAAATTGATTTACTTGTGATGGTCGTTTCAGGTCAGCAGATGTTGTGTGGATGATGGTATTACCCCAGAATATTTTTTGCGGATCATTCGGATCAACAGCAATAGCCATATAGCTTTGGCTATAGAGATCCATATTACCTATCGACAGGTGTGTGGTTATCATCTCCCATTGTGAACCATCAAAACGATACAGGAACATGCGGGTGATATTTTTTTCCGGCTCACGACCCATTATATATGCATACACCATGTTGCGATCGAGTGAGGTCACTGCAAGGTTAGATCGTTCCGGAATAAAATCATTGTATTGGCCTTTAAGGTACCGGAAGTCCAATCCTTTGTCTGCCCCTGTAATGATCTCCCACGTACTCCCCCCATCTGTAGAACGGTAAATATTTTGTCCTGACGCATACAATGTATCACTGCTGCCAGGTTTGAATTCCAACCCACGCAGTTGTGAGTCATCAATTTTTTTTCCATTGAGTAAGCCCGGCTTCCATTGGCCTGATGTAAAGTAAAATACACCAGCAGAAGAAGCCATGACCAGTCGGGATCCGTTTTTGGCATCAGTAAGAAGTCTTCTTATTACACCGCCCTTTGCAAAATGATCCATCAGTCCTGCGTTTACAGGCCTCCAGCTTTCGCCATCATCAGCACTCACATATATACCTTGAGTGAACATTGGGTTTACACTTGAAACATTAGGCTGTACAGAACCATAAATAGTTCCATCGGCATATCCTGTAGCAACATAGACCTCATTTTTAGTATTCACGGCAACATCTGAAACTCCACAAAATGGCAATGTGTTATCGGTGTTCATGATTTGCCAGTTATCACCGGCATCATCGCTTTTCCATAATCCACCAAATCCTGAACAGGCAAATATTACTTTGTTTGATTTTCCATTATAACCGGGATGAAATGTGATCCTGTGGATCTGCCCTACGGTAGGGGTATTGGTGTTGTTACCAGCAGGGCCAAGTTGTTTCCATGCAGCAACCAATGGTTTGTTATTTCTGCAATCAGGTTTACTATCCGCATTGAATTGTTGTGTGTAATTGAAGTTCGCGGTATTTGCCTCAATAAAATTTCCGTCAGCAGATATCCTGCCGGCCCATGTTAATTGGCTACGCTGCTTTTCGGTCGTCTCGCCTTCTTCAAATTCATCATCAGCACTATTCGAAATTTCCTGTGCCGGTAAAGACGAAATATTAAGACCTAAAATTATAAGCAGGAAAAAAAAAGGTGCAATTTTCATTTTACTTATTGATTTAAATGAAGGAGGTTGTTATTGTTTTATTTTAAAATCGAAAACATCCGGTCTGCTGTAATGTCCTTCAACATCAAACATTCTTTTTGCTCTAATGATGTCATCAAGGTCAATATCTGCATAAAGAATACCTTCTTCAGAATTAAGTGGGCCTGCTAACACCTTGCCGTTCGGACTTATGATACAACTATTACCCGGGTTTATCCATTCTCTCCCCTCCGGATAGGAATTCTTGATGCCCAGATCATCCGGTATATCAGAAATACGAAGAGCCATACATGAGCTGATAACAAATACTCCACCTTCGCGTGCGATGGCTTTCATTGAAACCAGCCAATTATCGCTTTTGTCCCAAGTAGGGGAAGCCAGAATTTGCAATCCTTGTTTGTAGAGACTTACTCTGGCTAATGGCATCAGATTTTCCCAGCAGATCAATCCACCTATTACACCAGATGAGGTTTTATAAGTGTGTAAAGATCTTCCATCACCTCTTGCCCATATCAACCGTTCTCCTCCTGTAGGAATCAATTTTTGGTGAGTGCCCAGTATGTCTCCCTTTTCATTAATAAACAACATTGAATTAAATAAACTTCCGTTGCTTGATTTAGTATTTCTTTCATTTATACCCATAACAACATTTACCTTTGCTTCTTTCGCTGCTTTGCATAATTCATCAGTTGAATCATCTGGCACACTAACAGAATTTTGTGTTAGTTGAACATAAAGTTCATTTAATTCTGCGGACCTGCTGTTTGGGATGGTCCATATCCAGTCCGGGTAACCGGAAATAAAAGCTTCCGGAAACACAACAAGATTGGCACCTTCTTTAGCTACATCGTGAATGGCAGCAATTGCTTTAGCTACAGTCTTTTTTTTATCAAGGAAAACAGGGCTTAACTGCGCACATGCAATGCGAATTGGCTGGCTCATAAGGGCAAGATTCAGTTCTGATTTAAAAATTACTATACTTAGAATTAATAAGTATTTTCAACGTACTCTATCGAATTCAAATTTTATTTATCGTTCATTTCACCTCTTTGTCACTACCAAACTGTATGTCATAGGAATTGAAATATCTTTATTTTTCATTTTATAAACAGATTCATCCACTTTGATCAAATTACTAAAGCAGTTATATGGCGAATGATCATATTCATTGAATGACACTAAATTCAAGTTGTTTTCAATCAATGACATTATAATCTCACTCATGCTATGATTCCAGGAAACATTTTCAACTTCTACATCACTTTCCCGGGCAGCATAACTACCTTTTGATGTTTCAATTATAGCTCCTGAATTGAAATAGGAGTATTGAAAGTCTGATAAATTATCATTGAGCATATAAACAAGGGGGTGAAAGTCTACAATAACGAATTTCCCACCCCTTTTTAAAGACCTGTTTATCACCTTTCCCCATGGCATAAGGTCAGGAAGCCAACATGTTGTCCCATAGCTGGTAAATACTATGTCAAATGAGTTTTCAGGAATATCACTTAGTAGACTTACATCACTGCAAATAAAATTGACTGTTTCACAGGATTTTTGAGCATTAAATTTTGCAGTTTCTATTGCCACATCCGAAATATCTACAGCCGTAACTTTTGCACCCATCCGTGCAAGTGAAATAGAATCCTGACCAAAATGACACTGAAGATGTAGTATGGATTTTCCTTCAATATCCCCTAAGATTTCCATTTCGGTAGGTTGCAAGGTGCATTTGCCTTTTAGAAAGGCTTCATTGTCATAAAAGTCTGATCCAACATGCAACTGCGTCCACGTATTCCAGGCTACTCGGTTTTTTTCGATATATATTTTATTCATTTCTATTTAAAATTAAACTATACCTCTGTTACATCGTAGTTTCAATGGATTCAATTTCATCAATTAATTCAATGCAATTGCTAAAGTTACCAATTATCAATGACCGTGAGAAACCGGAACTCTTGTAAACAAAAAAAGCCCGCAATTGCGGGCTTCATAGAATATAAGAGTGCCATTATAAATACAAGCATAGTCCTGCCTGCAGGTGACTGGTTTTTAATTTGTCCGCTATGTCAACCAACCCCCAATTGTATTTTATCTCAACACCTATTTTGGTGAGTTTAAGTCCTAAGCCGATCTGAGCACCTGCATCAAATGATTTGATGTCAGTGTCTTTCGAAATATCAACTCCATTAAGCTCATTTTTCTCTCCAACCTTGATGGCAGCATTACCACCGCCGAATACATACATTGGCCCAAGCTTTACTCTTAAGCTTATAGGTAATTCGATATAACTTAAAACCACACGCGTATCGCTACTTTGATCTGATCCTGTTTGGTAAAAGGTAAGACCGGAGTATATCGAAAATAGTTTCAAGCCTATTTTTCTGGCACCAAATACGCCTACATAAAAACTATGAAGGTTATTGTCGTACAATTTATCCCCATCATAAAATAAATTGCTTGATTGGTATCCGGCACGAACTCCTTTCCAGGTTTTATTGTCATCATCATGTCCGGCAAAAGCTGAAAATGTGAAACTTAATAAGATAAGCAGGGTTAAGATCTTTTTCATTTTAAGTGGTTTTATAATAATATTATTTAATAAATATTGAATTTCAACGACCGATTTCTTCAAGCATTTTTGTATTGTGCTTGAGATATTTTAACACAAAATATAAAATAAACGAGATAATAAATGTAGCTCCAATTATATAGTCGAAATGGGCTTGATCCTTTTCAAGGATTTCTCCTGTAAGATTAAAGAAAAAGTAAATTCCGAATAATGCGACGAATCCGTTCTTCTCCTTTTTTAATACCTTTTTTATGCTAAATGGAAGTTCAGGAGATCTGAAGTTTGAAAAAGATGGCCAGAATGCAGGTACCGATGCAGACCAATCTTCATATGCCTTTCCAAATTTTCTTTTAAGATATTGCTCTTCGGCAAACATGATCCTTTCATAGTATACCCAATAGAAAAGGCAAAAGGAAATGATGAACCAGAATTGTCCGCAATACATTGCCGGTCCCAGCCACATGAAAAAATTGCCCAGATATAAAGGATGTCTGACAGCTGAATAAATGCCGGATGTATTAAGTGTTTCGGCAAGTTGCCCATCCACATTTCGGCCTGATGTGTTTTTGGGTGTATGTCCTACAGCGTAGATCCTGATTGCCAAACCCACTAAGCTTATCAATATACAAGTGTATTCATAGTATATCTCATAAGGAGTTTCTTCAAGGAAGAACGTCTCAGGGTATAACTCTGTTCTAAGATAAAGGAATGTGCCAATTGCTAAAATAAAGATCGGGATGATGCCTCGATACTTGAACAGCCATTGCCCTTGCTGCTCGCATTCTTCTAATAATGCCATGTTATAGGTGCTTTGATGGGCAAACGTAACTAATTTATACTATCAATATCTGATCAATATCATAAATTTTCAATATTAGAAATTAGCCTTAGCTAAAGGATGGTATCCTTCCACATCGCAAATAGCGGCGCTGGTTTACCTGATGAGTGATACTGTGCCCGAGTGAGACTTCACAGTGATTCTTCCATTGAGCTCTGCCGTGTAAGCCAGGTTGTAAATATAAACGCCTTGTGGGGCATTGTCGCCATTGAAAATGCCATCCCATCCATTGACAAATTCATTGCTTGAAAATACAAGTTGCCCCCAGCGGTTATATACCAGCAGTTGATAATTCACCAATTGACAAACTGACTCGGGTCTAAATATTTCATTGATCCCATCCCGGTTGGGCGTGAAAGCATTGGGTATATAAAGTTCGCATATACAATCACTGTATTCAATTATAATAGTGTCAACATCAGCCCCGCACATATTTTCACTGTAAAGGAAGTATGAACCGGCTTCTGCAATGGTTATAAATGGTAAGGTTGATCCATTGTTCCATAAATATGTTGCAAATTGGTTTTCTGCTCCCAGTGTTAATTCGTCTCCATAACACAAAATAGTATCCTGCCCTAAATATACCAGCGGTTTGTTTACAAGTTCAATGCTGATAAAGGCATCCGAAGTGCAATTGTTAACATTTGTTACTGTTACTGTATACGCTCCCGACTCATGTATGTATATAGCTTGTGTATTCTCTCCGGTAGACCATTGATAGATGCTTCCTGGATTACCTGCGTCAAGTACAGGTGTAGGTTCAGTACATATTTTTCCTCCCGGACCAAGATCTATCACAGGGAGTGAATAAATTTCTGTTACAGATAAAGTGTCGTATACCGTGCCACATACATTTGTTACACCTACCCAATATGTTCCTGCAGATGAAACTGTGATCTGTTGATTTGTTGAACCGTTGCTCCATAAGTAAGCTGCATTTCCTGCTCCTGCATCCAATACAATAGTATTGCCCAAACAAAATGCCGTGTCATTACCAAGTTGGAAGCTGTGTAAGTAAAGCAATTGAACAGATGCTCCAGCAGTGTTTGTACAACCCAAGGTGTCTGTGCCCGTTACAGAATAATTAGTTAGAACGGCAGGTGATGCCATAGTGGTTGAGCTTTGCGGATTGCCCAACCCATTTATCGGTGACCACTGATATTGGATAGCAGTTGATGATGAAGCTGCCAGAAGTACACTGTCTCCTAAACAAATGGGAGAAACGGGATTAACATTAATAACCGGAAGTGGCTGAGTGG
>JAHEMF010000028.1 GCA_024643795.1 Bacteroidota bacterium
CAACAGGGCGATGTTTTGGGCGACCTGTTGATCCTCATCAACAGCATTTCTTTCGGCATTTTTCTGATCATCGTTAAACCACTGATGCAAAAATATCCACCCATCACAGTCATGAAATATGTTTTTGTTTTTGGAAGCTTGTTTGTGATCCCGTTCGGATATGATGAATTCAATCGTATAGAATTTAAAGATTTTCCAACCCACATTTGGCTTGCGGTCAGTTATGTGGTTATCATTACTACTGTTATTGTTTACCTGCTTAATACATTTGCACTGAAAAACCTGAGTCCTACAAGTGTGAGCTCCTACATATATCTTCAACCTGTGTTTGCCACCATGTTTGCTATTTTGCTTGGCAAAGACTCATTACACCTGATGCATATTATTTCATCCGTATTGATCTTTACAGGTGTTTATCTGGTAACAAGTACTCCGTTAGTGCGAAAGGTTTAAAAAACTAACTTTGTGAACAGCTTTCTAAAGTAAAGAACATGATAAGATCTATGACCGGATACGGTAAATCTACCGGATCATCCTCTGCTAACCTGATCACTATAGAAGTTCGCTCGCTTAACAGCAAATTTCTTGAACTAGGAATCAGACTACCCTCAGGTTATAAAGACCGCGAATTAGAGTTGAGATCCAAGGTTGGTAAACTTGCCGAAAGAGGTAAAGTAGATTTTCTTGTTTCCATGGAACCATTACCAGGCTCTAAAAGGAGTCTGATCAATATGGACACTGTAAAGGTGTATCTGGAAGACATCAGGAAAATTCAAAAGGAAACCGGATTAAAAGTGGCCGACCCGCTGGAAACGGCACTTAGGTTCGCCAACGTTGTTAACAACGAAAAAGTTGAAGCCGACCCTAAAGAATGGAAGATCATTGAGAAACTGAGCATGGATGCCTTGAAAGATTTTAATTCTTTCAGGGTAAGAGAAGGTAAAGCCTTGCAAAAAGACATCGAGTCACGAACAAAAAAGATAGACTCATTACTCAAGCATATTGAAAAGGTTGACCCGGGAAGAATCAAAAATGTAAGATCAAGGTTAAAAAAGAATTTTGAAGATTCGGATGAAACAAAGTCAATTGATCCCAACCGGTTTGAGCAGGAATTGATATACTATTTAGAAAAAATGGATATAAATGAAGAGAAGGTACGACTTCGTTCCCATTTGTCATTTTTATTGGAGACCATTAAATCAACGGAATCAAACGGAAAGAAGATCGGTTTCATTCTGCAGGAAGTGGGTCGTGAGATCAATACAATAGGTTCAAAGGCAAACGACGCCAAAATGCAACGTATGGTAGTTGAGATGAAGGATGAGCTTGAAAAGATGAAAGAACAAACGGCAAATATCATTTAATTCATGGATGCTAAGCTCATCCTCTTTTGTGGCCCCTCCGGTAGTGGTAAAACAACTATTGTAAAACATTTACTATCCACCTTTCCTGTCCTCAGTTTTTCTGTGTCTGCAACAACTCGGTCAAAGAGAAACAATGAAACAGATGGCAAAGATTACTACTTTATAAGTGTGGATGAGTTCACAGAGAAGATCTCTGAAGGCGCTTTTCTGGAATGGGAAGAAGTCTATGAAAATGGTTTTTATGGAACCCTGGCTTCAGAGGTTTCAAGAATTAATAAAGAAGGAAAGGTTGCAATTTTTGATGTGGATGTAGAAGGTGGTTTGCATATAAAAGAACGTTTTGGGAAAAACTTGCTGGATGTAATGGTGGTTCCTCCTTCAATAACCGCTTTAAGGGAAAGACTTATTGCCCGTGAATCAGAAACTCAGGAAACCCTTGAAAAGCGTATAGGTAAAGCTGGTATTGAAATGGGTTACCGGAACAGGTTTACTAACGTCATTGTAAATACGAAGCTGCAGGAGGCGCTCGCTGAAGCAGAAAAGATTGTGTCGGAATTTCTGAATAACAAAGAGGGATGAAAATAGGTCTATTCTTTGGTACGTTTAATCCTGTGCATGTAGGCCATATGGCAATTGCAGGCCATATGGCAGAGTTCACGGACCTTGAGCAAGTGTGGATGGTGGTCACGCCCCACAACCCTCACAAGCCAGCGGGAGCATTGTTACAGGATCATCACAGGTTTGAATTGGTGAGGCTTGCCATTGGCGATTACAGAAAATTAAAACCATCGAAGGTGGAATTTTCGCTCCCCAAACCATCATACACAATCAACACCCTTACTCATTTGAGTGAAGAATTTCCTGATCATCAATTCAACCTTATTATGGGCTCGGACAACCTAACTACGTTTATGAAATGGAAGAACTGGGAAGAGATCATAAAGTACCACTCCCTTTACGTTTATCCCCGTCCGGGACATGAAGGTGGCGAGTTAAAAAATCATCCCAAGGTTGTTATGGTAGACGCACCCAGAATGGATGTGTCATCTACCTTTATACGAGAGGCAATCAAAAACAAAAAAGACATTCGTTTTTTATTACCTGAATCGGTGTACAGTTACATTGATGAAATGAACTTTTATAAGAAGTGACATTCCCTTATGGGATAGATTTTCAGGCGTTAACGATGTTGAGGATAGATTCGAAAATAACTTTCCCATCTTCATTACCCTGAATAAAATCAGCTGCTCTTTCGGGGTGCGGCATCATACCAAAAACGTTTCTTTGTTTATTGCAGATACCTGCAATGTTCTCTAGTGAGCCATTCGGATTTGAGTCTGCTGTTATTTCTCCATTGCTATTGCAATAGCGGAACAATACCTGATCATTGCCATTAAGTTCTCTGATCACATCGTCATTTGCAAAGTAGTTTCCTTCACCATGTGCGATAGGGATTTTCATGGCCTTGTTTTCAGATATGCCGGAAGTTAATAATGAGTTTTTTGTAGAAGGGGTAATATAAACATTCTTGCAAATGAACTGCCGGTTATTGTTATGCAATAACGCTCCGGGCAGCAGGTGTGCTTCAGTAAGGATCTGAAAACCGTTACAGATACCCAATACAAAACCTCCTTTATCCGCAAAATCGAGAACCTCCTGCATAATGGGAGAGAACCGGGCAATTGCACCTGAGCGTAGGTAATCGCCGTACGAAAAGCCTCCCGGTAATACTATAAAGTCGCAACCTTTCAGGTCATGCTCTTTATGCCAAAGCATCTCAACTTTCTGATCCATAACATTTCCGAGTACATGTTCCATGTCTCTGTCGCAATTGGATCCGGGAAAAACTACTACACCAAATTTCATTAGAAATTGCTTTTCGCAAAAGTACTCAAAATGTCTGTTTTATGAGATCATTGGGTAAATATAGTTGACCAATAAAACAATGAAAAGCAGCCCGAACAGTACTTCAGTCAACCATTCTTTGCGTATAGCCAGAAAGTAATATGCGATCAACAATGCTACTGGAGGTACAAGTATGGCAAACCTGTATGGATCTTCAGATGGTGAAATGGCCATGGTACAAAAACCTATGAGTAAATACATGAGCATTACCTGTTGGTACCTGCGTATGCGGATCACATTTTTAAAGTAATTTGCCCGAAGCTTCCATAGAGCTAGTAAAAACAAAATAACTACAACAATAATAGTTGCCCGATAGCCTTCAAGCAGCAACCCCTCAGTATTCCAAAGGTTGGTAAGGGGTCGGTACGTCAGCTTTGAGATGAACTCGTCCATTGTGCCGGTGAAGAAATACCAAACCAGGATAAGAAGGTAGGGTATCAATAATCCGGCAAAACCGATGATCCACTCACGGAGGTTGAAAGTTTTGATCACCAGCAGACTTGCTGCCAGAAACACAAAGAATAAAACTGATGGCAGGTAGAACAAAGATGCCAGACTGAACAATAGTCCTGCATCAAAGATCAGGGCTTGCGGATTTGGATTTTTATAGATCCTGAAAATCTTATCCAGCGCAAACAGGGAGATAGTGTTGGCAAAAAGAATTGGATGGAATGAGACGAATGAAGGAATCAAAATGCTGAATATCAGATAAAACCAACCAGGCAGGTATGAATTTTTATAAAGGATCTCATGTTTTTCGATCAGCTTGTTGAAGTGAAAGACCTGCAGCAATACCATTAACAGCGCAATAACGCCCAGGCTCCAGATGGGTAGCGGCGAAACCATCCATAGAAACAGGTTGTAAAAAGGCATAGGGTTGATGATCACCAGTCCGCTGTCGCCCATCCAGCCCAAAATGAAGAATATTAGGGCCGTAACCGGAACCAGAAGGAAGCTGGCAGGTCTGGATTTTTTGAAAATGCTGAGGATCATGACTTTCCGAGTTACCTCAAAGGAATAAAAATTGCATCAGTTAGAAAAATGTATATTTTTGCAATCTAATCTGATAATCACATGGATGCTATTTGGTACGGTTTGCAGGCAACTTTTGAATTCATTTTTGATCTGGCGAAGCCTCTTGGCAGAGGAATAAATGTTCTATTTATTCTAGCCGGTTTCATAGGTGCCATTTACTGGCTTTGGTATGATAAGCGCACCGGCAAAGGGCATGCGAATTATATGTCAGATCCTGCCAAAGGAAAATAACCGGATCAGTTTATCAGGTCCGAACCGATATCTTTTCTGTAATATTTCCCGTCGAACTTCACCAGTTCAGCATAACGTAACGACTTATCCCTTGCATCGCTGATCTTATCTCCAAAAGAAGTTATAGCCAGCACCCTACCGCCTGCAGTAACAATTTCTTCATTATCTTTTGTAGTTCCGGCATGAAATAACAACGACTCCGTTACTTCATTTAGCCGGTAGATGGTTTTGCCTTTAGTGTAATCTCCGGGATACCCGCCCGACACCAGCATAACGGTCACGGCTGTACGATCTTCAATCTCAATTTTGTGTTCATTGAGGGTGCGGTCTTTCAGCGACAAGAATAATTTTACCAGATCATTCTTTATCCGCGGTATCACCACTTCTGTCTCGGGGTCGCCCATCCTAACATTATATTCAATTACAAAAGGTTCGCCATTCACATTCATTAGTCCAATGAAAATAAAGCCGGTGTAATCAATACCTTCAGAAGCCAGGCCGTTTATAGTGGGGAGAATGATCTTATCATGCACTTTTTGTTTAAATGTTTCCCCGGCAAAAGGAACTGGCGACACGGCTCCCATACCACCTGTGTTGAGACCGGTGTCATTTTCACCTATACGTTTATAATCTTTGGCCTCAGGTAAAATGAGATAGTTTGTGCCATCTGTTAAAACGAACATACTCAGCTCAATTCCATCCAGAAACTCTTCAATTACAACAGTTGTTCCTGCCTCCCCGAATTTGTTTTCGTTGAGCATCGAACGCAATTCCTGCTTGGCTATAGCAAGATCATCAATAATGAGTACTCCTTTGCCTGCTGCAAGTCCGTCGGCTTTCAAAACATAAGGGGGTTTCAATGATTCAAGAAACTCATACCCTTCGTTAATGGTTGTTGCTGTGAATGTGGCGTAAGCTGCCGTAGGTACACCGTACTTTTGCATGAACCTTTTGGAAAAATCTTTGCTCCCTTCCAGTTGTGCTCCTATTTTATCAGGACCAACTAACTGGATATTTTTTAATTGATCATCGTTAAGAAAAAAATCATGGATGCCATTCACCAAAGGATCTTCGGGTCCCACTACAACCATACTGATATTTGATTCAACGACGAATTTTTTTACAGACTCAAAATCAGTTGCCTGAATATTTATGTTGGTGCCATAATCTGAAGTTCCGGCATTTCCCGGAGCTATGAAAAGTTTTTTACAAAGCGGACTCTGGGCGATCTTCCAGGCAAAAGTACATTCGCGACCTCCGGAGCCAAGGAGTAAGATGTTCATGAAATCAATTGTTTAATTATAAGGGTATGTTACCATGTTTTTTTCTCGGCAACTTAACCGCCTTGTTCTCTAGCATGGTAAAAGCTTTCATTAGCTTAATGCGTGTTTCTTCGGGGTTTATAACCTCATCAACGTATCCACGTGCTGCTGCTTTATAAGGATTGGCAAAAAGGTCGGTATACTCCTTCTCTTTCTCCGAGAGTTTTGCCGCAGGATCTTTTGCTGATGCTATCTCTTTCTTAAAGATTATTTCTGCAGCACCCTTTGCACCCATCACTGCGATCTCTGCCGAAGGCCAGGCGAAGTTCATGTCGGCACCAATATGTTTTGAGTTCATCACATCATAAGCTCCACCATAAGCTTTGCGCGTGATAACCGTGATGCGGGGAACCGTTGCCTCTGAAAAAGCATAAAGTAATTTTGCTCCATTAGTTATGATGGCATTCCACTCCTGATCAGTACCAGGTAAAAATCCCGGAACATCTTCAAATACCAAAATGGGCACATTGAAGGAGTCGCAGAACCTTACAAACCTCGCCGCTTTTGTTGATGCATGAATATCAAGAACACCAGCAAGATGTGCCGGTTGATTGGCAATAATGCCGATGCTGCGGCCACCGATTCTTGCAAATCCTACAACAATATTTTCTGCGAAAGCTTTATGTACCTCAAAAAATGATTCCGTATCGATCACCTCTTCAATCACTTCTCTGATATCATAAGGTTGATTAGGATTTTGAGGAATTATTGTATTCAGCTTTGGTCTTTTTTCGTTTGCAGGAGTATATTCAACATGAGGGGGAGTGTCTTCGCAATTGGAAGGCACATAACTGAGAAGTTGTTTAATATTATTTATACACTCGATCTCATTGGCACAAGCGAAATGTGTAACACCAGACTTGGTTGAATGTGTTGATGCACCTCCTAGCTCTTCGGATGTAACTTCTTCGTGGGTCACTGTTTTAACTACGTTGGGACCGGTGACGAACATATAAGAAGTGTTCTCAACCATCAGGATGAAATCAGTGATAGCCGGTGAGTATACAGCGCCACCAGCGCAGGGTCCCATGATCGCACTTATCTGAGGGATGACTCCGGAAGCAAGGGTGTTACGGTAAAAGATATCCGCGTAACCACCCAACGATACAACTCCTTCCTGTATACGTGCTCCACCTGAATCATTCAAGCCTATGACCGGTGCGCCGTTCTCCATGGCAAGGTCCATTATGCGGCATATTTTTTCGGCGTGCGTTTCGGACAACGAGCCTCCAAACACTGTGAAGTCTTGAGAGAATACATAAACTAACCGGTCATTGATTGTTCCGTACCCGGTAACCACTCCATCGCCCAGATATAACTCCTTTTCCAATCCGAAATCTACCGCACGGTGCGTGACCAACATTCCGATCTCTTCAAATGAGCCTTCATCGAGGAGAAAATGCAGTCTTTCCCTTGCGGTTAATTTTCCTTTCTTATGTTGTGATTCAATTCTTTTATCACCACCACCCTTCTGGGCTTCCTCAATCTTACTCCTGAGAATGTCTAGCTTCTTATCCATCAGTTTTTTTGCTGTTACAGCAAAGAAACGAAAAAGAGCACAATAGGCCACTGTTAGAGCCACGATGGTTGAATACTGTGGCCAAATTCCCAATTTGGGTTATCAGTCTGCTAATATTGACTTAAATTTGCGGTTATGGAAAAATCAATGAAAGATCTGGTAGCATCCTTTGCTGATCAGCTTAAAGAGGCTATGGCAATTGGCCGTGGCGCAAAATTCAGTTCACCTGATAAAGAGATCAGAAATGTTGTTATAACAGGACTGGGGGGGTCGGGTATTGGAGGCACTATAATCTCGCAAGCCATTGAAAGTAATTGCTCGGTGCCTGTTATTGTAAACAAGGATTATTTTTTACCGGAGTTTGTCAATGAAAACACACTGGTTATCGTTTCTTCATATTCAGGAAATACGGAAGAAACGCTTAATGCGATGAACATAGCACTTGATAAAAATGCAAAGATCGTATGTGTTAGTTCAGGTGGGAATGTCATTGCAATTGCGAACGAGAAAGGGTTAGATCATATTATTATTCCTGGTGGGATGCCCCCAAGGGCATGCATTGCCTTCTCACTAACCCAATTGTTCTTTATCATGAATGGATTTAAACTGATAGGTGATTGGTTCATTCAGGATTTTGAAAGTGCTATCACACTATTGATAAACGAAGAAGAACACATACGTTCAGAAGCATATTATCTGGCTGAGAAACTTCATAAGAAAGTTGCAGTGATCTATAGCCAGTCGAACTACGAAGGTGTTTGTATCAGGTTCAGGCAACAGATTAATGAAAATGGAAAAATGTTGTGCTGGCATCATGCTCTTCCGGAGATGAATCATAATGAGCTTGTAGGGTGGACGATTCCCAATGATAAGCTCGCAGTGGTGATCTTCAGGAACGAAACCGATTTTGACCGCACACAAACGCGAATGGAGCTTACCAAGCAGATCATCTCAAACTATACACCTCATATTTACGAAGTGCATTCAAAAGGTGACTCAACAATTGAGCGGTTCTTGTATTTCATCCACTTTGGTGATTGGGTTTCCTGGTATCTGTCGGAGATCAGAGGAATTGATGCAACCGAAGTAAAGGTGATCGACTTTTTGAAAGGTGAACTTTCAAAGGTTTAACTAATCAGCCCTCTTACTTGTTACAGGAGGATCGTATTTTTATTAAATCAAACTTTCAAATAATGGAATATAGAAAACTTGGCAGTTCAGGTTTACAAGTCAGCGCCTTATCACTAGGTAGCTGGCTAACGTTTGGTAAACAGGTGGCTGATTCTGTTGCCGAAGAGCTGATGATAGCGGCGTATGAAAATGGCATAAACTTTTTTGATAATGCTGAGATCTATGCAAGAGGTGAGTCGGAAAAAGTTATGGGTAGGATCCTAAAAAAACTTAATTGGGACCGGTCGTCATACGTTGTGTCCAGTAAAGTTTTTTTTGGATTGGGTAATGCCCTGCCAAATCAGAGGGGGCTGTCACGCAAGCATTTGGTTGAAGGCTGTAACGGTGCCCTGAAACGTTTGCAGGTTGATTATGTTGATCTGCTTTTTTGCCACCGGCCTGATAAGAACACCCCTATTGAGGAAACGGTGTATACCATGGACAATCTTATCAGACAGGGAAAGGTTTTATACTGGGGAACCTCGGAGTGGGATGCTTCAGAAATAATGGAAGCGCATTTAGTGGCCAAACAAAATCACCTGATAGGTCCGGCAATGGAACAGCCACAATACAATATGTTCACCCGTACCAAAATGGAAAAAGATTATCTCCATCTTTTCAAATATCATGGTATGGGTACTACAATATGGTCACCATTGGGATCAGGTATATTGACCGGAAAATATTTGGATGGATTTCCTGACAGTACTCGTTTAGGTATTGATGGACTTGAATGGTTAAAGGACAGGGTATTGCGGGACGAATATTTAGCTAAGATCAGGAAGCTGAAATCAATTGCAGATTCCTTACAGGTAAGTATGGCTCAACTTGCGCTTGCCTGGTGTTTAAAGAATCCTCATGTAAGCACTGTGATACTTGGTGCTTCCAAAATTATTCAGCTCAAAGAAAATATTGGATCTATTGAAGTGGTCAATATGTTAACAGATGACATCATGTTGCAGATTGATGAAATATGGGCCAACAAACCTGCGCTTCCGGAGTTTTAAGCAACCCATCCCCGCAAGGGTTATATAAATTACCTTAACTTTACAGGTAATGCAGAAAGTTGATTTTCGTGACCTTGGAGTTATTGATTTTAAAATTGCCTGGGAGTACCAAGAGCATTTACTCACTGCCATTACTCAACGCAAAAAAGAGCTAGGGAGCCCCTTGAAAGACCCCCGGCATCATCTTTTGTTTTGCGAGCACCCACATGTTTACACACTTGGCAAAAGTGGCAAGGAAGATCATTTACTTATTGATCTAGACCAGCTGAACAAACAGGAAGCGGTTTTTTATAAGATCAACAGAGGCGGTGACATAACATATCATGGCCCCGGTCAATTAGTTGGATATCCTATACTTGATCTGGATGCCTTTTTTCACGACATACATAAATACCTCAGGTTGCTGGAAGAATCCATTATCAGAACATTACTACAATTCGGAATTTCATCTGGGAGAATTGAGGGATTAACAGGTGTATGGGTAGGTCATGAACACCCTGAAAGTGCAAGAAAAATATGTGCATTTGGAGTCAGGTGCAGCAGGTGGGTTACTATGCATGGGTTTGCATTGAACATAAATACTGACCTTTCATATTTCGGAAATATTGTTCCTTGTGGGATCGATGATAAAGAGGTTACATCTATGCAAAAGGAGTTAGGTAATAGACAGGATATAACAAAGGTGAAAGAAGTTCTGAAAACCAATCTTTCTGAGATATTTAATTTTGAATATACTCAGGAGACTCAATCTTCAAATATCAATGAGTAGCAGAGCCCGGAATTTTTGGATCACTTTTGTTGTGTTGTTCAGTATTTTGAACATAGCATTACTCGCTACCGGCAGGATCTATTATTATAAAGCATTGGTTTATAATTATGTTAATATAGATGATAATGACCTTTTTCCTGTGAGGTATATAAAGGCAGGAATTCCTGAGCCATGGAATATCGGAAATGATTATAATGAACAAGTATTGTCAGATACATTGAATTCGACTCTGGAACAATACAGATCGGTGGCATATCTGGTGATAAGAGATGACTCTATCCGTTATGAACGGTATTGGGATGATTATGGACCTAACTCGCATTCCAATTCTTTTTCCATGGCCAAGAGTTACATAAGTACTCTGGTTGGCATAGCAATTGATCAGGGGCTTATCAGGTCAGTTGATGATCAAGTATGCGATTACCTGGAGGGATTTTGTGGTATGGGAAGAGACAACATTACAATAAAGAATTTGCTGACCATGAGCAGTGGACTTGATTGGGATGAAGGATATGCTACATTGTTCAGCGGCGTCACCAGAGCTTATTACGACCGGGATCTGCCTGGTCAGATGTATAATATTGAAGGGTTGAACAAACCGGGAATGGACTTTAATTATATGAGCTGTAATACCCAGTTGTTAGCAATGGTGGTTGAAAAAGTAAGCGGAATGCATATAGCAGATTTTGCATCAACATATTTTTGGAAAAAAATAGGAGCGGAGCGTGATGCATATTGGAGCCTTGATGAAGCTGACGGTATTGAAAAGGCTTATTGTTGTATCTATTCGAATGCGAGGGACTTTGCGCGTATCGGTAAATTATATTTGAACAACGGGCGTTGGAACGGTGAGCTGGTGATCTCACCGGGTTATGTAAAAGCAGCCATATCACCCGCTTCATTAAATTTTGGTAATTTGAAGAACACGCGTTACGGATATCAATGGTGGCTTACTTCATACAATGAGATGGATATTTTTTATGCCCGAGGTATTTTAGGGCAGTATGTATTTGTTGTGCCTGATATAAATCTGATATTTGTAAGGCTGGGTCATACCCGGGGTGAGGCTAATGCTGATGGAGACCTTCAGGATGTTAAGGTTTATATTAGTGAGACCATCTCTCTTTTTAACAAACACGTACATTAACAAGATGACATTCACTTTATCAGCATTATGTTAAAAGATATTCCGGAATTAAAAGTAAAGGATGTTGCATTGGCGATTATTCCGTCAGAACCCGTGGACAGTGTAGATGACCCTTCGGCAACCTGGAAAGTATACATATTAAACTTGAAGCAAGAGCCTATTATTGGTGTTCTGGTAGCTTCAAAGGGGTATGGAGAAGTGGGAGGTGAACCTGTTAAAACGAGTGTTTTAAGACATTTTATTGACCGTATAGACCCAATGAGTTATGCAGTGGTTGAGCCTATTGATCAAAGTGTATTTCACTTAAGCAATGAATACTGGGTCAGCTTTTATATTAACCGAACCATTTATGATAAAAAATACCTGTTTGTGCCGGGTAGTATTTTAAAAGAGAATTTTTCTACAATTCCACTCATAAATAAGAGCGGAGTCATGATAAGATAAATCAATATATTTACTTTATTCTTTTTCACTTTTCAAAACTTTTCTACATCATGAATGCAACCGATTTAAGTTCCATCTTATTCTTAGACATTGAAACAGTCCCTCAGTATAACGCTTTTGATAGCTGCCCTGAGGAGTTAAAAAAATTATGGGAACGTAAAGCAACGAACCTAAAAAGGGAAGAGCATGAGCTTCCTAAAGATATTTATAATAGAGCAGGAATATATGCTGAGTTTGGTAAGATAGTTTGTGTTTCTACAGGAGTTGTTCGATATGGGCAAGGAGGGGCAATGAAGATGTACATCAAGTCGTATTATTCAGATGACGAGAAGGAACTGCTGGAGCAATTTGCCGCACTTTTGAATGAAAATTTTAACCGTCCCGAACATAAACTTTGTGCTCACAATGGAAAGGAATTTGATTTCCCTTACCTGTCGAGAAGAATGATAATTCAAGGTATTCCAGTGCCTGATATCTTGAATAACCAAGGTAAAAAGCCGTGGGAAATAGCACATCTTGATACTATGGAGTTATGGAAGTTCGGCGACTTTAAAAGCTATACACCTTTGAACCTTTTAACCTATTCAATGGGTATACCTAGTCCTAAGGATGATATTGATGGAAGTCAAGTGTGGTCAGTGTACTGGGTAGATGGCGACCTCGACCGCATCATGACCTATTGCCAGAAGGATGTATCGGCACTGATAAATGTATTTTTGAGGCTTAAAGGGATGAGTATTATACCACCCGAAATGGTTGAGTATAAATAGCTGCAAATCAGCAGCTTATAATCATGTCTATTCTGTTTGTGTAAAGGCTGTAACAAATGGGATAGTGTGTGCGTCATACTTTCTATAATCACTAAAGTCAGAAAAGCATGAAAACTATCTCAAATTCATTAGTAAAAGGGTTATTGTTTGTGGCCCTTATCACAGCGGTTTCAATCTTTAATACTTATGCTCAAAAGATAAAGGGTAGTGGCACTCTAACATCACAGGATCGCGATGTTGCATCATTTAATAAAATTTCAGCCGGAGGAGTACTGAAGTTGATTCTCATACAAAGTGTGAAAGAGAGTGTAACTATAAAAGCTGAAGATAATATCATTGATCATATTACCACAAAAGTTTCCGGTCATGAGCTGGTTATTGGAATGAATGAAAACTTGAGTCCATCCGAAGATATAACAGTAACTATATATGCAAAAAATGTAAAGGGGCTTGATATTTCCGGAGTAGTTGATTTCGAAACACAGGGAACTTTAAAAACAGATGAGTTGGAGATCGATTGCAGTGGCGCTTCTACTATGCATGCCGATATTTCTGTTAACAACCTTGAAGGTGATATCAGCGGTAGTTCAAAGATCACTTTGAGTGGCAATGCCGGTAGTGTTGATATGGATATAAGCGGCGCTGTTGTTTTAAATGCTTTTGACTTGAAAACAGGTAAATGTGAATTTGAAGTTTCAGGTGCTGCCAAATGCGAGATCAGCTGTGACGAAGAGCTTGAGGTTGAAGTGTCAGGTGCTGCCACGTTGGTTTACAAGGGAGATCCTAAAGTTGAAAAGTCGGTTAGTGGCGTGGCTACTATCAGCAAAAAATAAGGTCGGCTGTCAATCCATCACGAATTTAAATCCGAGAGATATCATGTTGGCTTCAAATGATATGTTTCTGTCGTATCGCATATACTTGACGTCAATACTCTTTAGTCCGAACAACCAAATGTGAAACTGGGCAAAGATATCAGTGTATGCTACTCCAAACCCATACTGATTGGCACTGAAACCTGACAAGTCATAATCTGAAGTATAATATTTTTCGGATGTATGATGTTTGTTATATGGCTTAAAATATTTGGCGGCCTTCTGATCATAGTATCTGTATGATGGTAACAATGTAAATTTGGAGGAGATCTTTACAGGCACTTCAATACTGGCCGTATGTGAAGATATGTTCCAGTCGTCGAAATAATAACGGTAGTATAATCGGAGTACAAATATCTGGTTGATGTAATAGTGAAGCCTTCCGCCTATAGCCGTTTTAGTGCGTGAATCCGGTAACCGTTCAATATCATCTGCTAAATGGAAATTCTGGATATAAGAGTCGGCTATATCTTCAAAGTAAACTCTTTGGAACGGTGTAGAAAGTAAGCCGCTTTGCATAACATAATCCAAAGCCAGAGAAGTCTGTAGTTTTCTTGAAAGTATTTGCGAGAATCCGATGCCTAAAGAAACAGAGTTTCGGCCTTTGTTGTTGAATTCCTTGAATAACGGACTATAATCAGGGTTACCCGTTATGGCATTATTTTGGAAGAGAAAGTCATTAATGCCAGACCCACCGGATTCAAAGGGACGGAGTTCGATAGGGTATATAGCGCTCCACTGATCAAAATAAGCTTCACCATGAAAACTCAGTTCAGTGTTTTTATCATTGAATAACATTGAATAACTACCTCCAAAACCTGCTGAGAAATAGTCGAACTCAGATGACACAGAAATTTTTGCAGACCATATTCTGTTTCTGTTATCGGAACTATGTGTATAGGTGCCGTTGAAGTTGGCCCATACATCGGATGAGGAAGCACCTGTTGAAGCCTGAAACGGATCGGCATCACCTTTTCCGTCAAATGGGTCTATGTTGGAAGAAGATGCGGAAGAATATGCTGATATTCCTGCATCAATGGTCAACACATCATCATCATTTAATGGAACAGCAACAACAAATGTTGGAGTTACATCTTGTAACTTCTCTGTTCCTACGCCACCTGAAACCGCAGCATGGTCACCTTTCTGGGAATAATAGCTGGCAAGAAAATCTATTTCGGTTGATTCTAGCACTCTCTTTTTATAAACGGTGGCGCTATCAGCAGGAGTATTATCAGCAAGAGCTGAAAATGTAGCAAGTGAAAAAAGTATTACACAGAGCGTTTTCATAGATAGGGTTAGTTACAACCACAGCCTCCGCCTGTTTTACCACCATTGGCACCGGATGAAGATTCTCTGTACGATTGAAAATTCAGTTCAAACCGGTCAACTTTTCTGGTGGATAATTCCATATCCGGGTCATTCAGGTTTACTTTCTGATATTCTTTCACCACCTGGCATGATGACATGAGAAACAAGGCGACAATCAAAACATACAATCGTTTCATAGTTTACTATCTAGTTTAATATTTTCAGATATATGAATTTTTCCATTGTTGTCGATCATTATACATTCAATTTCCGGCAACTGGTTTACCCTGTCGATCCCGGCTTCTACCCCCATTACAAAAACGGAGGTAGCTAGCGCGTCAGCGAGCTCTGCGCTGGGTGCGAAAACCGTTGCACTGACCACTTCAGTGACCGGATAACCGGTTCGCGGATCTATTATGTGGGTATATCGCTTGCCACCTATTATCACGTACTTTTCATAGTTGCCGGAAGTAACCACAGCACGGTTATACAATGGCAGCAACGCAAATACTTTATTCTTGTTCATTGGATTTGTGATGGCCACCTTCCATTCAGTACCATCCGGCTGAACACCCCAGGTGTTCATATCACCTGAAGCATTGATGATCCCTGATTTCACATCATTTTCAATTAAAAGTGCTTTGGCTTTATCTGCTGCATATCCTTTGCCAATCGCGCCAAATCCGATCTTCATTCCTTTGTTTGGTAAATAAACAGAATGGTCTGTTTTATTCATCATTACCCTCTTATATCCTACCTGCTTTACTGAAGCAGCTACCAGTTCCGGCGAAGGTAGGTCAGTCATGCTTCCATCAAATTTCCAGATCTTATCCATGGCCGCGTAAGTGATGTCGAATGCCCCGTCTGTAAGATTGGAGATCCTGATCGACCGTTCAATAAGATCATATAACTCAGGATCGACCTTAACCGGACCAATACCAGCACTAAGATTGATAAGAGACGTTTGAGAAGCACTATCCCATGAAGAAATCAAAGTTTCTATTCTCCTGATCTCTGTTACCGCCAAAGCAACAAACTCTGCAGCTTGAGATGAATCATTGGCAACCACCGTTATTTCAAAACGGCTACCCATCAACTTCAGTGTTTCTTTATAAATGATATCTGGAAAAGCAAAGTTTGCAAGGCAGCTGAAAAGGACCAAAAGGATGCACTTTTTCATGGTTGCTTAGAAGGACGTCAGTAATATGATATATTCAGCCGGGGATATTTTTTTATAACCTGACTCACCCAGTACCTTGCCTGATCCATCAAGCACAACTACAAATGGGAAGTACCCATCGCGGTTATATTTTTCGGCCAAACCTTCATTGTGCTCTTGCTGATCGGGGGAAAGGGCATTTTGCTTTTTTCTCGGAAAATCCGCTTTTAACATCACAAAATGGTCTTTTGCATATGCTTGAAACTCCTGCGAACTCCATATTTCCTTTTCTAACTTGATACATGGTGCACACCAGTCTGAGCCTTGAAAAACGAGTATAATGTTACGATCAAGTTCCGAAGCCTGTTTTTTGGCTTCATCTATATTTGTCAGCCAGTCCTGTGCAGGTGTGTGCATTGAGATGCCCATCAGGATCAGTATAAACAAAACAAGTTTCTTCATAAAAATAATTGAGTTCTAACGAAGGAGCAGGGTAATAGAAGGTGGATAGGTATCAGATGTGATCGTTATAGCACACGAATTTAATAACACATCCCAGAATGCGGTATGAGAAATGTCAGTTAACATATTACTGATCAGATTAAGTCTGCCTTGCCTTTTTTATTCAATTACCTAAGTTGATCATGCCACATGACAAAACGGAATCATCACTTTTTTATTTCAAGGACTTCCAATAATTCATCATAATTTGGTGTGAGAATTATTTCGATCCGGCGGTTCTTTTTCCGTGCTTCAACTGTTTTAGCCGGGTCAATTGGGGTGAATTCACCTTTTCCTGCAGGTGTGAGTCGGATAGGAGCTACACCGTCATTTTTTAGCAACACTCTCACTACAGAAGTTGCACGCAAAACGCTGAGATCCCAGTTATCTTTAACAGGGCCGCCCTTGATAGGAACATCATCGGTATGACCTTCGATCTGAACATTAATATCCTTTTCTTTTGCCAACACTCCCGCCAGCTTACTCAGAGCTTCTTCGCCTCTGAAATCAATAGCGGTTGAGCCGGATGCAAACAGTAATTTTTCCTCCAGGGAAATATAAACCCTGCCATTCTTTTGTTCAACAGTAAGTCCATCATTTGCAAACCCTATGAGTGCTTTAGTTACCTTATCTTTTAACGCTTTGGTGGAACTATCTTTTTCAGCGATGATTCGTTCCAGTTCATGTACCCGCATTTCTCTTGATTTGAGCTGTGTGGTAAGATCATTCATAACTGCTTCGCGTCTTAAAAGGGAATCTTCTTTCCTCAAAAGCTTCTCTTGTGTTTGTTGTAATTCAACAATAAGTTTACGTGACTCAGATTGGTTTTCTGAAAGCAGCTGATCATTATTAGCTACCAGCTTTTCATATGATATGGATAGGTCATTGTATAATCCGGTTAGCCGCCTGTTGGCCGTGCCCAAAGCAGTCGTGTCTTTAAGTAAATAACTTATTTCATGACTCATGTCAGTAGCTTTTTGCTGACACTCATCGTTGCTGGTGGTAAGTTTTAAATTATTGTTTTTGAGTTTCTCAAGCTCATCTTCACAGTTAGTGTTACGTGATTTAAGATCATCATACATTCTGGATGGAACACATGAAACCATAATGCTGCTTATTATGAATATAAACAGTGCTAATTTTATAGGTTTATACATAAGGCTGAATTGGAGTTTTTGACAATAAATTGGTCAATAAAATTGTTAATATATATGAGAGGCAATTGTAATATTTAGGGCAAAATTGCACAATCTTTGTTACATTGATCAGGTATAATTATTAAAACTGTTAACAAAGCTATGGGGAAATTAAACTATAACTGGGTGACAGAAAGCCACATCGACTTCGAGTATAAGAAGTATGTGCTTTTGGGATATTTGAAGCAGGTAAGTGATGAGTTCACAGAATCCAAATTATACCCAAGTCTGGCCGAACTGGTAACTCACTACCGAAACCTGCTAGAGCTTAGAAACAACAAAGAGTCTATTGAAGGAGGATTTCCCGGGATAGTGAAAGGTGTAGATCTAAAGAATTTCAAAGTGCTTTATGAGCAAATGCTCGAAGATGACCAGCTAATGAGGGAGATAGAAAGTATCATAGACTTTTCCATCCCTCAATTTGAAAAGCATTTATCTGAGGGGAAGCGCATTTATGAATTCATAGAGTCAAGGATCAATATTTTACCTGTCGGGATAATGCCTTTACATAATACGGAAGGGTATATCCTATTGAAATATAATCCGGGAAGTGAAACCATGGCATATGAGTACCAAATAACAATTTTCGAAAACCCGGAAGAGAAGTACAGGGCGCTTTCAACACGTTATATGGGATCTTTTCAGCAATCGGTCTACAATACTTTTGAAAATATCAAACATGAATTGATCAGATATCATAAGAAAATGCCTAATCCGGCTACATTTCTGATAGAGTCTGACCTAAAGATCCCATTTGAGGAATCCTTGTTCCCTATCGCTAAAAGAGCACTTGTCAGATATGTGTCGGAGCAAAACAACAGCTTACCAAATCAATAACGGGCACATTTTATCATTATTTTCACGTTCTTAGGTTAGAACGGTGAGGTCAGTCTGTGCTAAAGTGTCTGATCTGACCTTAACTCCAGTCAGTTTGATTATAAGAGCTTTTTTCGGCAAATGTGCATTCTGTTTTGCAATAGTAATTGCTTTATGCAATGCGACTGTTGTAAAGGCTCAGGGGCTTTCTAATTTGCGCAAGAAAACAATTGCTTTTACTCCTGGCGACACTATTTCACTGGACACCCTTTCTATTTTGCCTGGTACTTTTCATGTATTTCAGCCATCAGGCGCTTCCATTCCGGATCCGGGGTGGATCGAAGTTGATTTTCCAAATGCAACAATGCTTTTCCGCCAGCCAACCGACTTGCCCACGCCTGACAGTATAGTGGTCATGTATCGTGTATTCCCGATCTTACTTACCAAGCCGGTGATCAATCGAAGCCGTGAAATCATAGAGAAAGATTATCAAGGCCTTTACAATCCTTATGCATATTCTTCACAATCCACCAGAGAAAGTTTTTTTCAAACAGATGGGTTGAGCAAGAATGGGAATATATCCCGGGGCATCAGTTTTGGCAATAATCAGGATGTTGTTGTAAATTCAAGTTTCAACCTTCAGCTGTCTGGGAAGCTCAGTGATGATGTTGAGATACTCGCAGCTATTACCGATAATAATATCCCGGTACAACCGGATGGGAATACACAGCAGATACAGGATTTCGACAAGGTTTTTATCCAGCTATCCCGCAACAAAAGCAAGCTTATCGCAGGTGATTTTGAAATACAGAAACCGCCAGGGTACTTTATGAATTATTTCAAAAAAGGGCAAGGCGCGTTAGTCTCATCTGAATATTCAGTTTCAAAAAAAAGTAAAGCGGAGATGTCAACTATGGTAAGTGGTGCAGTATCGAAAGGCAAGTATGCAAGGAATGTTATTGCTGGTATTGAGGCCAACCAAGGACCTTACCGATTAACCGGTTCAGAAAATGAAACATTCATCATTGTTTTGTCCAACACAGAAAAGGTCTTCATTGATGGTGTGGAATTAAAAAGAGGCGAAAATTTCGATTATGTAATTGACTACAATACTGCTGAATTAACGTTTATGCCTAAGGTTCCGATAACAAAGGATAAGCGGATCGTTGTTGAGTTTCAATATTCTGATAAAAATTATGCACGCACCATGTTCGTGCTTAACCAACAATTCAAAAGTGAAAAGCTTCAACTGAATGCAAATGTTTATTCCGAACAGGATAGTAAAAACCAGCCACTATTGCAGGATCTTCGTGAAACAGACAAGCTATTACTAGCTTCGGTTGGCGACAGTATTAATGACGCAGTAGTTCCGAATATTGATAGCGTAGCATTTAGCGACTCAGAAGTGTTATATGAGAAACTCGACTCTTTAGGTTTCACGGTTTATAAATACTCCACGGACTCCACTAAAGCTCATTTTAGATTGGGTTTCAGTTATGTTGGGCCTGGAAGAGGGAACTACATACCCGAAAGCAGTAGTGCCAACGGAAGAGTATATAAATGGGTTGCACCGGTATCAGGAATACTGCAAGGAAGTTATGAGCCGGTTATTCAGCTTATCGCACCCAGAAGGCAGCGTATGGTGACTCTTGGCGGGAAAATGGACATCAATAAAAACAAT
The DNA here is from genome assembly GCA_024643795.1 of Bacteroidota bacterium. Taxonomy (GTDB): domain Bacteria; phylum Bacteroidota; class Bacteroidia; order AKYH767-A; family OLB10; genus JAHEMF01. The sequence goes on from JAHEMF010000028.1 coordinate 20,220, forward strand.
ACTGTATTCCTTGAAACTGCATACACCAACTATGATGTTAATTTATTCAGTTCTAAAGATAAGGCTAACGATAACGGTTATGCAGTATACGCAGGATATGATAACAATTTAGATCTAAACTCCTCTGAAAAGAAAAAGATATCTCTAACAACAGGAGTTAAATTTGAGCATATAAGTGAAAATTTCATCCCGATTGAACAATACAGGCCTATAGAATTTACGCGAGATTGGAATCTAGGTACCGGAAATTATACTGGACAGGAAGACCTTGGGTCTATAAAGCTTTCACTGATAAATGCCGGATTTTATAATATTTCATACACTTTTAAAACGTTTCTGAAAGGAAGTGACTATACCGGGCTTATGAATATGCTGGACAGTAGAGTTTCAACAAAAACATTTTCCCTTATATCAAGAGCCAGCTACTTGTCTACGGATGCTATCGCATCAAAAACGAATTTCATTAGATCTTTTACAGACCTCTCAAATAAGTTTGGCGCTGCCCGAATAGGAATAATATACGATCAGGAATATAATTTGATAAAGGACGCAACTACTGATGATATTCAATTGAACAGTTATTCATACGACAAGATGCAGGTATATGTAAGCTCATCAGATACATCAAAAATCAGATACAGGTTAGAGACTGGCCGCAGATATGACAGCAATGCGCTGGCAGGAAAACTTAAAGGATCAACCGTAGCTGATGAGGCCGGTGGCCAGGCAGAGTTTATCATCAATCCAAGAAACAGGTTGAAGCTGACCGCCAGTTACAGGAACCTTACGGTGACAGATACTGCAGTGACAAAGATTTTACCTGAGGAAACATTCCTGAGTAGACTAGAATACAATACAGTTTTATTAAAAGGAATGATAAGCTCTCAGACTATATATGAAGTTGGTACTGGGCAAGAACTTAAGAGAGAGTATGCATTTGTGGAAGTTGCCCCCGGTACAGGCACACACACTTATGCCGGCGATTATAATGGTAATGGAGTTAAAGACCTGGATGAATTTGAAATAGCTGCTTTCTCCGACCAGGCCGATTATATCAAAGTATACATACCTACCAACGAATATGTAAAATCCCGCACCAATCAATTCGGAGAGGTCCTTACGTTAAACCCGGCAGCATTTCTTGACCAGTCGGTTAAACTCAACAAATTCATAAGTAGATTTTCAAATACTACGACATACAGGGTTGAGAATAAAACACTGGATGACGATATAGCACGATCATTGAATCCATTCAGAGAAAATATAGAAGATACATCATTGATCTCCACAAACTCAGCGTTTAGAAACACTCTTGCATTCAATCGCAGCGCATCTAAATTCGGAATAGATTTTACTATTCTGAATAATCGCAACAAAGCATTGCTGACCAATGGTTATGAAGCCAGAAAACTAGGAAGTTATATTTTTAATACCCGATGGAATATCACGAAAGTTTATAGCATACAATTGCGTAATGAGTTTGGTGAAAAATCCAACAGGTCTGATTTCTTTTCATCGCGTGATTATGTGATAAAGTATCAGGAATTAGAACCACGATTCAGTATTCAGCCCGGAATATCTTTCAGAGCAACCTTGTCTTACAAACTCTCAATCAAAGAGAACACCTTCAGTGATCTTGAAGAAAAGGCTACGCAAAACAATGGAGGAATAGAATTAAAGTACAGTTCTGTAAAAAAAGGAATAGCACTTGCCAGGTTCAATCTGATAAATATTGATTACAACGCATCTGAAAACACTTCGATTGCTTACGAAATGCTTGACGGATTAAGAAAAGGCACGAATCTCACCTGGGGGCTTTCCTTTCAAAGAAATCTGGGTAATAATATTCAGATAAACCTGAACTATGACGGAAGAAAATCAGAAGGAACTTCACCCGTACATATAGGCAGTGTACAGGCAAGAGCATATTTTTGATCACTTCAAAGAAAGTGAAGTTGATCCTATCAGATTGCCTTCACAGTAAATTTCAATGGTATAATTACCTTTTGAGTACTGCGAGCCTTTAGACCAATAAAAGCAGATCTCCATGTCCTTGTTCTCATAATCGAAAGGCTCTTTTAACGTATAGAGAGTTGCCTGATTATTATAAAGAAATGTCTCAGATGATGTAGACATAACTGCACCATCTGGGCTAAGAACTCTTAAGTAAGCATTCTTTCGTCCAGGTTCAGTAACAAGGTTCTGAAGTATAGTACAGCAGGTTCGTATTTTATCCACTGAGGAGGCCTTTTTTGTTTCAACCTCTTTACCACTAGAACGGAATTTAACGCCTATAGCATTCATGTTCGAAGCTTTGAGAGCAGCACCAATAGCTACTTTATTTGCAAGAGCCGAATTCTCTTTGGTCAGGTTCTGCACCCGGTCTTGTTCAGTTATCAAAGAAGAGTTGAGATCAGAATTTAACTTGTTCAATTCAGAGTTCACAGTATTCAAAGAATCGATTTGAGCCAAATAACTCTGATTAAGTTCCTTCAATCGGTTCAACTCATTTCTGGCTTTCCGCAGTTGTGCAGCATCACCTGATTTTATCAACCTGTCTATTTCTTCCATTTTGTTGCGGATCTCTTCATCCTTAATGCTCATCTGGGATTGAAATGACGCATTTTCAGAACTCACCCGTTCGTAATCAACCTTTAACTGTTCCAGTTCAGCTGAAAGAGATGCCTTCTCATCCAGAGCAGTCTTTAGAGTGATGTTCACTCTCTCAAGAGAGTGTTTATTGCTGAAGAATTGCCATAGCAACAAACCATTTACTGCAAGTAAAATGGAAATAACGGCTACAACTATACTCTTTTTAGAATCCCTTTGACCTTGCCCGCTAGGTTTGTCAGGGTTGGATTTGTCATCCATAATAAGTACCTGAATTGGTTATTGATTATATTTGAGGTAATTAAGTCACGAAAATAGGATTTGTTTTTATCACCATCAAATGACCTTTTCAATCCTTTTGAGACTTCAGGCTAAATCCTGCTTTTATGTCATATCTAATTTCAGACCTTATATCATTAATATATCCTGATGTTTGCACCATATGCAGCAATGCGTTGGTGCAAAATGAGCGAGTGATCTGCTTAACATGTTTATATGATATACCTTTAACTAATTATGTTTCAGCCACTAACAATGAAATGATTGCCCAACTTTACGGCGTGTCCCCCATAAAAGCAGCGTTGGCGTATTGCCATTATTCCGACACGGGCATGGTTAAAAACGCCATCCACAACTTAAAATACAATAACAAGCATGAAGTGGGGACATTTCTGGGCAGGCTTTTAGGGCAATTGGTTGCAAAAATGCCTCCTTTGAACAGTGCGGATATTCTTGTGCCGGTTCCAATTCACCCTAAAAAGTTAAAGTTAAGAGGGTATAATCAAAGTGAATTTATAGCAAAAGGAATCTCAGAAGTGACAGGAATCCCAGTGAACAACAAACTGCTGACCAGAGAGATACATTCTTTATCACAAACAAAGAAGGATCAATGGGAAAGGTTGGGTCAGCAAAAGGATGCTTATGTTCTCCATGAAGAAGAATTTTGTCCGGGTTCAATTTTAATAGTTGATGATGTGATGACAACCGGAGGCACACTTACGGCATGCTCAAAAGCATTTGACAACAAAGATAATGTCAGGCTATTTGCGGCTACCGTTGCTTTTACTCTCAAGTAAAATGTAGTTTTGTGCACTATTATTCATGGAAATAGATCAAAATATTGTTGCCGGACTTACTGATAAAAAGCAGAAATATGAATTGCTTGTTACTCAGGTATCCTCACTAATTGAAGGAGAGTCAAATATGATTGCAAATCTTGCTAATGTCACGGCTTTACTGCATCATGGTTTGCAATTCTTCTGGACCGGATTTTATTTGCCACAGGGCGAAGAACTAATATTAGGACCTTTTCAGGGCCCGGTTGCGTGTACCAGGATCAGATATGGACGAGGGGTTTGTGGTACCGCATGGAAGAATTCAAAAACTATAATTGTAGATGATGTAGATAAATTTCCTGACCATATTGCCTGCAGTCAGGAATCAAGATCCGAAATAGTAGTCCCGGCTTTCGTAAAAAAAGATTTAATTTTTGTGTTAGATATTGACAGTGATAAACTGAATAATTTTGATGAAATAGATAAGGAATATCTACAGCATATAACCGGACTGTTATTAAATCAATTATCAAAAAAATGATCCGGAAACTTTTATATATAATGATCACTTTTTTGGTTGTTTCATGTGCCAACAAGGTTGCACCAACAGGTGGAATGGTTGATACAGAACCCCCTAAGGTGCTATCAATCACCCCGCCGGATAAAAGCATTCTTTTTTCATCAGATAAGGTCGAATTTGAGTTTGATGAGTTTATAGAACTAAAAGAGCCGGACAAGCAGATCTTCATATCTCCACCTCTGGACGCAAAGCCCAAGTACACAGTATTAAAAAAGAAGCTGATCATTGAATTCACAAAACCATTGAAGCCAAATCTCACATATACCATCAATTTTGGAGGGGCTTTGCGAGATATCCATGAAGGAAATGCAATAGAAGGATTCAAGTATATTTTTTCAACAGGAGAATATATCGATTCATTAAAAATTACCGGTACAGTTGTAAGAGCTGACAATACTAGGCCTGAAAAAAACACCATTGCCCTACTTTACCCCGCCAGCTATAGCGATTCACTGATTTTCAATTCTATCCCTGAGTATTATTGTTTGGTCGATGAATCAGGTAATTTCACTTTAGAGAATCTAAGAAATGATGAGTACCTGTTGGTTTGTATAAATGATAAGAATAATAATTACAATGCAGAGTTGCCAGAAGAATGGGTAGGATATAATGATGCTCCGGTCATTGTTAAAGATCAGCTTAATTATAAGATCAGATTATTCCCACAATACCCTGTAAAATCTGTAGTTGTCAATGCTAAGAAAATCGGACATGGAGCAGTGCGCGTATCTTTTAAGGGAGATGGCAATAAGGGAAATTTAGGAATTGTTGGAGGAAGAGTCATTTATAAAAAGTGGTCAGCTTTTGCAGATACGGTTGATATATATAGTGATGTATTAACTGATTCCATAGCTGTAGTTTATCAGGTTGAAAACAAAGCGGACACACTTTGGGCATATAAGGCCGATTCAAAAAACAAGACTGTTAACAGTTCGGGCATGCTGCAGATAGAAAATGTTAAAAGAGATGGGCTTGACTCTTTAAGGCTAGCTTTTAATTACCCTGTAAAGTTCACATCAGGTGGTGCTGAGCGGAATCAAAGGTCCAAACTCATGCTTACGCCTATTTTATATGCGGATAGTGAATTTGGTAAAGAGTTTTTATTTAAAAGACCAGACTCAACATGTTTATTAGAAATTATACCAGGGGATTTTGAAAACCCAATAGGCATATCAAATGATACACTTATAAAAGAGATTGCTGTTTTAGGAGAAAGGGGGTCGGGTATCATCGAACTCAACATCATCCCCGAAAGGGAACAAAACATAATTATTCAGTTGCTTGACAAGAATGAAGAAATTGTAACTTCGTTCAAGATCAATTCCCCAAATAAATTAGAGATATCAGAAATTGCTCCGGGTGAATACAACCTTCGGGCGGTAGCCGACAAGAATAAAAATGGAAAATGGGATACGGGAAATTATTATGAAAGGATACAACCGGAAAGAGTGTATTATTATCCTGAGAAAATTACAGTTCGTGCTAGCTGGTCAATACAGCTTGATTGGAAATTAAATAACATTGAAAATGGAAACTAAAGGAATTAACTCTTCAAAAGCACCAGAGCCTGTAGGGCTTTACCCTCATGCTCGCAGAGTTGGGAATTTATTGTTTTTATCAGGGGTGGGGCCACGAGAAAGAGGCACAAAGAAAATTCCGGGAGTGGAACTGGATGAGGATGGTAATATAATAAGTTATGATATAGAGAAACAGTGCCATTCAGTGTTCGGAAATATTAAAGCGATACTAGAAGATGCCGGTTCGAAATGGGAGAATATGATTGATGTAACCGTTTTTCTCACAAATATGAAAGATGACTTCCCAATTTATAACCGGGTTTATGCTGAATATTTTAAGGATGCTAACCCTTGCAGGACCACTGTGGAGATAAACTGCCTCCCAACTCCTATAGCAATTGAACTTAAAGTAATTGCAACAATTTGACGGAACCTACTGAAAATTAACTATATTTGCACCATCAAAGCGGTGAAAGAGGGGACAGAGGTCCCCTTTTTTAATGATGAAAAATTTAGAAAATAACATACAATCACTTGTAAATCAATGGATTGAAAAAACCGACATTTTTGTTGTTGAGATAAAAGTGACAGGTTCAAAGACCTGGGTTTATATTGATAAACCGGAAGGTATTACCATCGAAGAATGCTCGTCATTATCAAGGCATTTAATGAATGAATTAGAAGGGGATGTGGAATTTGAGGCTCGTGAGCTTGAAGTTTCCTCTCCTGGAATGGATCAACCACTTAAAGTTGTTGACCAGTACAAAAGAAGAATTGGAAGAGAGCTCGACCTGAAGTTGATTGACGGAACCAGTGCAAAAGGATTGTTGAAGGCAGTGAATGTAGATGGGATCGAGATCTTACAAAAGACAGTACTAAAACAAAATAAAAAAAAGATAACACAGGAAGATCAGCGCAAATTGCTCTTCAATGATATCAAAGAAGCAAAACTCGTATTGACATTTAAATTTAAATAAGCAATGAGCCAGACATTGGATCACACAAACTTGATCGAATCCTTCTCGGAATTTAAGGAATTCAAGAATATTGACAGGGCTACAATGATGAGCATACTTGATGACGTATTCAAAAGTATGGTTAGAAAGAAGTTTGGGTCAGATGAGAACATTGAGGTTATCATCAACATTGATAAGGGAGACCTTGAGATATATCGGACGCGTGCTATCGTTGAAGATGGTGAAGTAGAAGATACATTCACTCAGATATCTATAACGGATGCGCTACAGATAGACCCTGAGGTGGAAGTTGGAGAAGATATTGTTGACAGTATGAAGCTGCATGATTTTGGAAGAAGGGCAGTATTGACAGCAAGACAGAATCTTCAATCGAGGATCCTGGAATTAGAAAAAGGTAATATCTACAGAAAATACAAAGATCGTGTAGGTGAAATAATTACCGGTGAAGTTTATCAGGTTTGGAAGAAAGAAGCTTTGATTCTGGATGATGAAGGAAACGAACTTATTCTCCCTAAAACTGAGCAAATACCTTCAGATTTTTTCAGAAAAGGGGATTCAGTAAGAGCAGTTATTCTGAGAGTAGAAATGCTCAATGGAAATCCTAAGATCATTTTATCCAGAACCTCTCCGATTTTCCTTGAAAGGTTGTTCGAACAAGAAGTTCCAGAAGTTTTTGATGGACTGATAACTATAAAGAATATTGTTCGTGAACCAGGTGAAAGGGCAAAAGTAGCTGTTGAGTCTTATGATGACAGAATTGATCCGGTAGGAGCTTGTGTTGGCATGAAAGGCTCAAGGATTCATGGTATTGTTCGTGAATTGAAAAATGAGAACATTGATGTTATTAATTATACCAACAATGCAAATCTTTACATTACAAGGGCTCTTTCGCCAGCTAAGATCACATCAATCAAGCTTGATGATGAGAATATGAGAGCTTCTGTTTACATGAAGCCTGACCAGGTGTCACTTGCAATTGGAAAAGGCGGGCATAACATTCGCTTAGCAGGTCGCCTAACAGGATATGAGGTTGATGTTTACAGGGATTCTGATGATGAAGTTGAGGAGGATGTTGACCTGGATGAATTTAATGATGAAATAGATGAGTGGATCATCGAAGAACTTAAAGGTATTGGTTGTGATACGGCTAAGAGTGTGCTTGAACTAAATGTTGAAGACCTTGTAAAAAGAACAGACCTTGAAGAAGAAACAATTAAAGAAGTTATAAGAATTCTGAGAACAGAGTTTGAATAAGCGTATAAATTAACTGACATTAATTAAAACTAAGGAGGATTATTCGGAATGCCCGAAACAAGCAAACAAGTAAAATTGATTAAAGTGCTTAAGGAATTAAGCATTGGGATGGATACTGCTATTGAATTCCTAGGGAAACATGGATTTGAAATAGACAAAAATCCTAATGTGAGAATTACTGTCGAGGCATATGACATACTCCAGAATGAGTTTCAGGGAGATAAAAAGCTCAAGCAAGATGCTGAGGAAATTACTACCACCAAGTTTAAAAAAGATTCCATAGTAATTGAGGCAAAGCCGGCGACAGGTGAGCCTGTGGTAGAAAAAGATCCTGCTGAAGCTATTGATGATAAGCTTGAGCGTGATCTTATTCAGATCAAACAGGAAGCCGCGGAAAAAGAGCAGCCTGTTAAAAAAGCTGCAAAGAAAAAGACAAAAGCAAAAGAAGAGCCCGCTTTAGAAGAAGCAGATACAGTAAAAAGTAAAGTTAAAAGTCGTGAGCCTAAAGTTGTTGGAAAAATTGAATTAGAAGAAAAACCCAAAAAGAAAACAACGAACAAGACTGAAAAAGTTGCCGAAAAATCTGAGGATGTTATAGCTGAAGATGAGAAGGGGAAGCAAAAAGAAGTAGACACCCCAACGGATACTCCTAAGGAAATTGAAGAAAAGGAAGTGCCTGCAGTTGAGGCAAAAAATGAAAGCAAGGAAGTTACAGAAACACCCGCAGCTGATGTTGAGCCTCAGGGTCCTTATCGAGTAGATAGGGATAAGCTGTCAGGACCTACTATTGTTGGTAAGATTGATCTTCCTGAAAAGGCAAAGAAAAAGCCAGTAGCGTCCTCGTCAATGTCTGGAGAAGACCGCAGAAAAAAGAAGAGAAAGCGCACAGAAAAGAAAGTAAATATTGACGAAACTATAAGTCAAAAACAAGCACCGGGACAATATCGTAAAACCACTGCCAAGCCTAAACGTTCAGATAAAACGGCCAGGGTTGAGCCAACAGATAAGGAGATCCAGGATCAGATCAAAGCAACACTTGCCCGTTTAAGCGGCGGAGGTTCAAAAACCAAGTCTTCTAAATACAGAAAGGAAAAACGAGAGGCCAGGCAACGTGAGGAGGAGGAAGCAACAACCACTACAGAAAAGCTGATCAAGGTTACAGAATTTGTTTCAGCTAATGAACTTGCGAAAATGATGAACGTTAATGTAACGGAGATCATTGCAAAATGTATGGAGCTAGGTTTGTTTGTAAGTATAAACCAACGACTTGATGCGGAAACTATAACTATTGTTGCTGAAGAATTTGGCTATAAAACAGAGTTTGTTTCTGTAGATGTTCAGGAAGCAATTCAGGAAGGTCCAGATGATCCTGATGCTCTTATTTCAAGAGCACCGATTGTAACTGTTATGGGTCACGTAGACCACGGTAAAACATCATTACTTGACTACGTTAGGAAATCTAATGTAATTGCAGGGGAAGCCGGTGGAATTACCCAGCACATTGGTGCTTATGAAGTTACACTTGAAGGTGGTAAAAAGATTACATTCCTTGACACTCCAGGTCACGAAGCTTTTACAGCGATGCGTGCAAGAGGAGCTAAAGTTACGGATGTCGCAATCATTGTAATTTCAGCAGATGATAGTGTGATGCCTCAAACAGTTGAAGCCATAAATCACGCACAAGCTGCTGGAGTACCTATTGTTTTTGCTATTAACAAGATTGATAAACCCGGTGCTCAACCCGAAAAAATAAAAGAACAATTATCTAATATGAATATCCTTGTTGAGGATTGGGGAGGTAAATACCAATGTCAAGAGATCTCAGCAAAACAAGGATTGAATATTGATCAGCTTCTGGAAAAAGTATTGCTTGAAGCAGAGTTGTTGGACCTTAAAGCAAATCCAAATAAAAATGCAGTGGGTACAGTAATTGAATCTACACTTGATAAAGGAAGAGGATATGTAACTACCATGCTAGTGCAGGCAGGTACTATTAATGTTGGTGATATTGTATTAGCTGGATGTTATTCGGGCCGGGTAAAAGCACTTACCAATGAAAGGGGTAATAGGCTTCAGCAGGCAGGTCCGTCACAACCAGTGATCATGCTCGGAATGTCAGGTGCACCTCAGGCAGGAGACCAGTTCAATGTGATGGATGATGAGAGAGAGACGCGTGATATTGCCAACAAGAGATTACAGCTTCAGCGTGAGCAGGGAATACGTACTCATAAGCATATAACACTTGATGAGATCGGTCGCCGACTTGCAGTTGGTAATTTTAAAGAACTGAATCTTATAGTGAAAGGAGATGTTGATGGAAGTATTGAGGCACTTTCTGATTCATTACTAAAACTATCAACTGAAGAAATACAGGTTAATGTAATACATAAATCTGTAGGAGCAATATCTGAATCAGATGTATTGCTTGCGTCAGCTTCTGAAGCTATTATCATAGGTTTCCAGGTGAGACCTTCTGTTAGTGCAAGAAAACTTGCCGAGCATGAACAGATTGATATAAGACTGTATTCTATTATATACGACGCTATCAATGAGGTTAAAGATGCAATGGAAGGAATGCTTGCACCTGAATATGAAGAAAAGATCATCTGTAACATTGAAGTCAGGGATGTATTTAAAATTCCTAAAGCCGGAACAATTGCCGGTTGCATGGTTTTGGATGGTAAAGTAAACAGGAATACAAAAGTGAGAGTGATACGCGATGGTATCGTTACCTATACAGGCGAGCTTGCATCTTTGAAGCGTTTTAAGGATGATGTTAAAGAAGTAGCTAGCGGGTATGAGTGTGGACTGGCAATTGCAAATTTCAATGATATCAAAGTTGGTGATATCGTTGAAGGGTACGAGCAAGTAGCTGTGAAAAGAACTCTAGCCTAAGCGTCTGTAAATCAACCACATAATAGACTTATTGCCAAATTAACGGGCATCTGTAACATCTAGGTACAGGTGCCCGTCTTATTTTTAATCTAAGGCAATTGAGATTACCTTCGAATTCATGACTCCGGCAGAATACAATAAATGTGTTGACCTTTTTTCAGATGGGGTGTACAGATTTATCCTTCATAACCTGAAAGATAGAGATGACTCACATGATGTTGTGCAGGACACATACGAGAAATTGTGGATTCACCATGAGTCTGTGAATTTCGAAAAGGCAAAGTCGTACATCTTCACAACAGCGTATCGTACTATGATCGACAGAATCAGAAAAAATAAGCGGATAGAAAAGATGGAGGACCATCACTTAGATATGCTGACAAATAATCAAGAATATAAAGGGTTAAAAAAAATATTGCAGGAAGCTCTGAAAAAACTACCTGAGATTCAGAGGGTATCGATCATGCTAAGAGATTACGAGGGATATAGCTATAAAGAGATTGGTGACATAACCGGACTCAATGAATCACAGGTTAAAGTGTATATATACAGAGCAAGACTTTCAATGAAAAACTTTATTGGGTCACTTGAAAATGTTATTTAAAGCTCATGAACATCAACAGAAATAATTATGAAAGCTGGTTGTTAGATTATCTCGATGATAATTTAACTGCTGAAGAAAAGCACTGTGTTGAGGAGTTCCTGAGTGTTAACCCTGATATACATGAAGAGTTCCAGCAGGTACAAGAGTTCAAAATAGAACCCCCGGAAACAACATTCAAGTTTAAACACTCATTGAAGAAACAGGAGCTTATAGTTGAGCCGACAGGGATTGACTCACAAATAATTGCTGCAATTGAAAATGATCTTAGTGAAAAGGAAACATTAGAATTGAAGCAACAAATGATTGCCGATGAGGAAACGCTGAATACATATAAACTATTTCAACTCACGAAGTTGCAAGCCAATGATGAAATCACTTTTTCCGGTAAACAAAAATTGAGACAACCGATCCCTTTGAGTTCATATAATAACAATCGAAGGGTGATGTTTGCTGTAGCAGCAGCTCTTATAATTATTTTTATTTCAGTCGCATTGTTGTCGATATTTAATGCTAACAGGTCGGTTATAGATGTTGCCTCAAATGATTCAAATGAAGAACTTCAAAAGAATGAACTAATCTCGAAACAGGTAAATAGGAATGAAGCATTGAAGACAGAAATAGAAACCCTATCGAATCTGGGAAAATCCGAAGTTGAGAATGTGTCAAAGGCCGAGCCCGATGCTCCACTATCACCTGCTCCTCCTATGAAAACTACCAATGAGATCAAAAGATCGGTGGCTGACAAAGAAATCAGATCAGTTGAAATAGCTGCTTTGCAGCCCAATCAACCCGAGTTGATGGATCAGAAGGCGATTTCAAATACAATTTATACTGATCCTCTGAATGTGCAGATACAACCACAAAATCAAGAGTATTTAAGCTTAGGAGATGGGTTGGCAACTTTGGCCAAAAAGGAATTGGCAAGATCCATCGAAAATGAAGGGAATGCCGAACTGGCGCTTGAAGATGACAGTTATAAAAAGGTCAGATTACTCGATGTTGTAGGGCTTGGCATCGGAAAACTTAGTAAGAATAAAGTAAAATTGAATCCGGCGTATAACGAAAACGGGGAACTGGTTTCATATAAACTTAAAGCAGGAGATGTTGGACTTGAGAAAAGAAGATAGGGTCTGTTGTAACAAACAAATAAAACCAGGCGTCTTATTTAGAAAACAGGAATATGAAAAATTATAAAGTAATAACATTAGTATTTGCACTTCTTATTTTATCTCAGTTGGAAGTGTATTCTCAAACAGGAGCTGCAAACATCCGGAAAGTAACGATCAGTAATTCAGCAACCGTTGAATATGTAAAAAGTGAGACATCTAAATTGTTGGTTAATGGACTTGAATATGATCAACCATCTTCCAACTACTATAGGATCAAGAATGGCGATGAATTAATTGTTCAGGGAAAGGAGGATGTAAAAATTTCTGTTTATGCTCCCTTTTTAGATGAGATCTCCATCCCTGGAACAGGGAAATTCTATACCGATGATATCATCCAGACAGACAATCTTGTTCTTGATGTTTCAGGAGTTGGAAAACTTGACCTTAATGTTATTGTAAAGCGGTTGGATCTTGATATCAGTGGAAGTGGGAAAGTTGAAATAGAAGGTAAATGTGATGAGCTAAATGCAGAATTATCAGGGGCGGGTAAGCTGTCTGCATCTGATCTTGAAGTAAACAAGGCAACTTTCAATATTACCGGTGCAGGGAAAGCCGTAGTTGATGTGCGTGAAGAATTGAATGCAAACATCAGCGGTGCAGGTTCTGTAAGCTATGTGACGAAACCGCCTGTGGTAAACAAAAATGTGACCGGCATTGGTGTGGTTGGTGAAGGAACTGAAATGGGAAATGATACCACCCGGATAATGCTAGGCACCACTCGGATCCTTATCATCGGTGAGGATGATAAATTTGAGATCAAGCGCGATGACGGCCTGGTTAAAGGGCACTGGGCAGGATTTGAAATGGGAGTTAATATGCTGGTGGATGACAAGTTTTCCAATGAAGCTCCGCAAGGGTATGATTTTCTTGATCTGAATCTGAATAAATCAGTTGCAGTAAATTTAAATTTGATCGATTATGAAGCCAAACTTAGTGGCAGAAATGTGATGCTGATAACTGGACTTGGGGTATCCTGGAACAACTACAGATTCAGATCAGATTTGTACTTGGACCCTGAATCAAAGGAGGTTTCAGCAATAAACGATTCACTCTCCTATTCTAAAAATAAACTGGTTGTAAGCTATTTAAATGTACCATTACTCTTTGAATTCAACACAAGTGAATTCACTAATCGGAGCGTTCATTTGTCTGTCGGAGTAATTGGCGGGTTAAGATTAGGGTCTCATGTAAAGTTGGTCAGATCTGCTGACGGAGACAAATACAAGAAGAAGTTGTATGATAACTTTAACTTAAACCCTTTCAAGTTTGATGCTTCAGTGAGATTCGGATATAGAAACTTTACGATATTCGGAACATATTCGCTGAATAACTTTTTCAAAGACAGCAAAGACCCTGAATTACATCCGGTAACGGTAGGAATAAGGTTAGTAGGCTGGTAAGATAATATTACATTCCCGGAGCCGATATATCCTGTGAAAGCGAACCCCAAACAAGATCTTGCTGAGTAGATTTTGCTTTAGAAGTTCCGGATGTGCCTGATGCAGATGGGCCTCCGAATCTGAATATTATTCCGCCCTGAAATTCAAGTTGAGTAATTGTTGTGTATCCGCCAAGTGACACGCCACATCCACTACCACCTGTTCCTACGCCACAAGATAGTCCACCACCACTTCCTTGCATGGGGATGTGTAATTGAGTTTGTAAACGGATACCAATTTTTTCGGAAGGGAAAAGTTTAATACCAATTTTTGGTGCTACATCAAACAGCCAAAGGTCAGTGCCTTTGTAATCGCCTGATTGGCCGGTTGCAATTGCTGTACCTAAGGAGATACCTCCAAAAGGAACGGCAATACTTCCGGGGATCTCTTTGTTATATACAAAGCCCGCTAAAATATAATCCAGAGCAACAGAAATCTTTTCTTCAGTAGTTACAAAATTATAATAGTTCGTTGCTTTTAAATCGCCCTCTTGCCTTTCATAACCCAGTTCAATTTGTTTGCCGTAGCCCATATTGAATGCAAGGTTTATCCCCATCGATACGTTGTCTGAGATCTTAGCACTTCCATAATAAGTGTCAAATTTATCAGCTAGTGAATAGCCGGCCATGGCAGAAAGTTCAATTTGAGAAAATGCCTTTGGAGTGAAAATCACAAGCAGCAGTGCGCTTGCAACCAGAGTGCTTTTAAATGGATCTAAGAGTTTCATTTTTTCTTGGTTTGGTCAGCAAATGTAATGTTTTTATTGCCATTTCTTACTTTGTCAGGTATTGAATTGCTGAGAATGAACCTATTAATGAGACGATAACTGTTACGGTCATTTATGGTGCATCGGTTAGTTTGGTTCACTAATAATATTCATGCCTTTTCTATCTTTGCATGATGAAAATGAATGAATTAACTGAACAGGAAAAGATAAGATACGAGGCACTTCAGGAACTTAGAAAACTGGGAGTAGATCCTTATCCGGCAGACCTTTATCCCGTATCCCATCATACTGCTGAAATACTTGTAGGTTTTGAAAAGTCGCCTGATGAATTTAAAAGTGTTTGTCTTGCTGGAAGGATCATGACCCGTCGGATTATGGGGAATGCTTCTTTTGCCGAAATACAGGATGATAGCGGACGTATTCAGGTTTATATAAGAAGAGATGACATTTGCCCCGAGGAAGACAAGACCATGTACAATACTGTATTTAAGCGACTGGTTGATATTGGAGACATTATTGGAGTAAAAGGTTATGTTTTTAAAACCCAGACCGGTGAAACATCAATACATGTATCAGAATTTAAAATATTATCAAAATCATTACGCCCACTACCAATAGTAAAAGAAAAAGACGGGACGATCTATGATGCATTTAAGGATCCCGAATTAAGATACCGGCAGCGATATGTTGATCTTATCGTAAACCCTGAAGTAAAAGCAACCTTTAGAAAACGTTCGGAACTGGTAAACTCAATGAGGTCATTTTTGAGTGCTAAAGGTTACATGGAGGTGGAAACACCGGTTCTCCAACCTTTATATGGTGGCGCTGCTGCAAGGCCATTCAAAACGCACCACAACACATTGGATATGACACTCTATCTGCGCATAGCTAATGAGCTGTATCTTAAAAGGCTCATAGTTGGGGGCTTTGAAGGAGTATATGAGTTTGCCAAAGATTTTCGGAATGAAGGGATGAGCAGATTTCATAATCCGGAGTTTACACAGATGGAGTTATATGTAGCTTACAAAGATTATGAATGGATGATGGATCTTGTAGAGGAGATGGTAGAAAAAATTGCAATTGACCTGCATGGTAAAACAGTTGTTAAATATGGTGAGCATGAAATAGATTTTAAAAGACCATGGAAGCGATTTAGTATGTATGGTGCAATTGAGCATTTCACAGGTGTAGATGTTTCGTCAATGGATGAAGCTAATATGAAAGATCAGGCTATAAAGTTTGGAATCAAGGTGGACGATTCAATGGGACGAGCCAAGCTTATTGATGAAATTTTTGGGGAAATGTGTGAGCACAAATTAATTCAGCCAACTTTTATAACTGACTACCCGGTTGAAATGTCGCCACTTGCAAAAAGTCACCGATCAAAACCAGGATTAGTAGAAAGGTTTGAAGCAGTGGTCAATGGAAAAGAAATTTGTAATGCATTCAGCGAACTGAATGATCCTATCGATCAGCGTAAGCGCTTTGAAGAGCAGGTAGAGCTTGGAAAAAGAGGGGATGAAGAAGCAATGACGCTGGATGAAGATTTTTTAAGAGCCATTGAGCATGGTATGCCACCAACTGCCGGACTAGGAATTGGAATAGATCGCCTAACAATGATCATGACCAATTCACAATCAATTCAAGACGTGTTGTTTTTTCCACAAATGAGACCGGAGAAACATGCTGCTGCTCAAGGTAATGCACCGCAATCACTTTCTATGGTCCCTCATCCGTGGAATGAACTATTGGCAAAAATGGGAATAGACTCAGTAGAAAAATTGAGAGAATCGAATCCTAATAAGCTTTTCAACGATCTGGGAGGTATGAGAAAGAAAAATAAAATTCAGGAACCCATACCTACTGTTGATGAGATCAGGGCATGGATTTCTGAATAGATATTAAAGCCAAACCGCCCCCGTTCAACTGAGGGCGGTTATTAGCTTCCCGAAAAGCAGAAACCTGAGAAAAAAAGTGAAAAGCAGGTAACTGAGAAACGACAAGTCAAAGGAAAGAAACACTGGATACTATACCAATAGGAATTGAGGGAACGGCAGCTTTCAATGAGGGAACGGCAGGTTTGGTTGAGGGAACGGTCATTTTTCGATTTTAAACATTCCTTTAGTCAGTTTGATTTTTATTGTAGTGCCAGGACATTTGAGGTCATCAGTGCTGGTGGAGATCTCCAGTGCTGAGTTTGCAAAAGGATCTAATGACAATAATCTTGACATTACAATTTCAGTTCCTTTGGATTCATGTGTTTTCAGGTTACGCTTGCCAGATTCTTCAATACCAATACCATTGTCTTGAATTTCGATCACAATGGATTCCTGAGATCGCCGAATCTCAATATTCAGCTTTCCGGCTAATAGAGGTTCGCGAAAACCATACCATATTGAATTTTCAAGAAAAGGCTGTATGATCAAATTTGGAATCCATGTTTTCTTAGGATTAATATGCTTGTCTATTTCCAGAACATATTCAAAAGGAATATTGGCGCGTAACTTTTCAAGGTCGAGATAATATTTTATTCGGGTCATTTCATCGGATAGTCTAATAAGTGATTCAGTAGAATTGGACAAGTTGAGTCGGATGAGTTTTGAGAACTTATCAATATACTCATACGATTCCTCCACGGGATTCCTGCCTAAAAACTCTCTTATAGAATTTATTGAATTGTATACAAAATGAGGTTTGAGGTTTGCTGCGGTAAGTCGCCTTTTAAGGTCAATTAAATTATGTTGGGCGCCTATTTTTATTTTTGAATGACCCTTGAGTGAAAAGAACCTGTACTTGAGTAAATTATATGTGATGCTTATGAAAAGGAATAAGCTTGTGAAGTAAAAGTATTTTGACCTCCAGAATGGTGGTGTGATATATACTTCTAATGATGAAGTGGGCCCCCAGCTACCACCATATATAGATGCCTGGATGGTTATTTTGTGATATCCGTAACTCAGGTTATAAAAACCTAACTCTCGACTTTTTGTACTAGTCCAAGCCTTGTCATCAACTTTATATTTATATGTGACGGCATTTGGGTTAGGGTGATAAATGGATGTAAATTTCAGCTTGAATTCTTTATCT
>JAHEMF010000059.1 GCA_024643795.1 Bacteroidota bacterium
TACAGGATGTAAGAAGGATGACAATAATGATAACAACACTAATCCACCTTCTTCAGGTCAGGTTGTTGAGGTGTCAGGTGACATCACTTCCAACACTACCTGGACTGCATCTAACAAATACCTTTTAAAAGGATTTGTGTATGTTAAGAACAATGCAACTCTGACAATTGAAGCGGGAACCGTTATCAAAGGTCAAAAGTCATCAAAAGGTACTCTTATCATTGAAAGAGGTTCTAAGTTGATGGCAGAAGGTACTGATCAAAAGCCTATCGTATTCACATCTAATGAAGCTCCCGGAAACAGGTCGTATGGCGACTGGGGTGGGATCATCATTTGCGGACAAGCTCCTGCAAATCTTCCCGGTGGTGAAGGAACTATTGAAGGTGGAGTAGGTTCACTCTATGGTGGTACTAACCCTGCCGACAATTCAGGAAAGATCAGATACGTACGTATTGAATTTCCGGGTATTGCTTTCCAGCCAAACTCCGAGATCAATGGTCTTACATTGGGTGCAGTTGGTTCATCAACCGAGATCGATCACATCCAGGTGTCATACAGTGGTGATGACTCATATGAAATGTTTGGTGGACAGGTTAATTTGAAGTACCTGGTTGCATTCCGTGGATGGGATGACGACTTTGATACTGATAATGGCTTCACCGGTAAGGTACAGTACGCAGTTGCTCTTCGCGATCCTGCCATTGCTGATGCTTCAGGTTCAAATGGATTTGAATCAGATAACGACGGTTCAGGAACAACAGCAACTCCTGTTACACGTCCTATCTTCAGCAACGTTAGTGTATTCGGTCCGCTTGAGAGCGTATCAACTTCTATCAACTCTCAGTTCAAAAGAGCTGCACACCTTAGAAGAAATACCAAGACCTCAACTTATAATAGTGTATTTGCAGGTTATCCTACAGGTTTACTGATCGATGGTAATGCCTCTGAGTCAAATGCTGCTAATGGTGAATTAGTATTCCGTCACAACATTATCTCAGGTTGTACAACACCACTAGATGTTATCTCAGGTTCAAGCTTTGACATCTTGGCATGGTTCAACACACCGGCATGGGGTAACAGCATCCTTACAGATAATACAGATCTGAAGTGCGGATATCCGTTCACTCTTACATCACCTAACTTCCTTCCACAGGCAACTTCACCATTATTATCAGGTGCTGACTTTACTCATCCTGACCTGCAAGGTGGTTATTTCGATGCAGTGTCGTTCCGTGGTGCATTTGGTTCAACAGACTGGACTACAGGATGGACAAACTTTGATCCTCAGAATACAACGTATTAATTCTTTAGCATGTTAATACAGCAAAGCCCCCGAAAGGGGGCTTTTTTATTTTGCATATTTGTATTGCACTTAACTTACTACTTCCGGTTGTTTGTTCCCGAAAACAAACTCATGAGTAGATTCATCAAGATCAATTTCAATATGATCGTCACGATTCACTTTTCCTGATAGTATCTGTTTGCTCAATTCATTCAGAATTTTCTTTTGAATCACCCGCTTTAAAGGTCTTGCGCCAAACTGTGGGTCAAATCCTAATTGAGCCAGCCAATCGATAGCCTCTGAACTAGCATGCAGATCTATACCCTGTGATCTCAGCATCTTGGTTATACCGTTAAGTTGTATTTCAACTATCTCTCTGATCTCACTACGGGTAAGTGGATTGAACATTATGATCTCGTCTATCCGGTTTAGGAATTCCGGTCTTATAGTCTTTTTAAGAATTTCAAATACCTTACTTCTGGTCGATGCTATCACCGCTTCACGGTTCTCATCATTGATGTTCTCAAATTCTTCCTGTATGGTCTGTGCCCCTATGTTGGAGGTCATGATCACAATAGTGTTCTTAAAGTTTGCTATCCTTCCTTTATTATCTGTCAATCTTCCGTCGTCTAAAACCTGAAGCAGAATATTAAATACATCAGGATGTGCTTTCTCAATTTCATCCAGCAGAATAACAGAATATGGTCTGCGACGAACAGCTTCGGTAAGCTGGCCCCCTTCATCATATCCAACATATCCGGGAGGAGCACCTATGAGTCTGGAAACAGTATGACGCTCCTGGTATTCACTCATATCGATCCTTGTCATGGAATTCTCATCGTTGAAAAGGTATTCTGCCAGCGCCTTGGCAAGCTCGGTTTTACCCACACCGGTAGTACCCATGAATATAAATGATCCGATGGGTCTTTTAGGATCCTGTAATCCCGCTCTGCTACGCCGTACAGCATCTGCAACAGCAGCAATAGCACTATCCTGACCAACAACTCTGTTGTGTAATTCGGTTTCAAGGTTCAGTAACTTCTCTCTGTCGCTTTGAAGCATTTTCTTTACTGGAATACCGGTCCATTTTGCAACAACTTCGGCAATATCTTCACTATCCACCACTTCTTTGATCATGCTGCCTTTATCAGACTGTATCTCTGTCAATTGCTGGGTGTACTGTTTTAACTTTTCTTCAGCTTCTTTGATCCTGCCATATCTTATCTCCGCTACTTTACCAAAATCGCCGGCACGTTCAGCTTGTTCAGCTTCCAGTTTGAATTGTTCAATTGCATCTTTCATATTCTGCATATTGTCTACCAACTCTTTTTCATTTTGCCAGCGTGCCTTGATCTGATTGCGATCTTCATTCAAGTTAGCTATTTCCTGATTCAGCTCCTGAACACGTTTATCATCACCTTCTCGTTTCATGGCTTCTCTCTCTATCTCAAGCTGCATGATCCTGCGTTGTACCTCATCAAGTTCCTGAGGAACCGAGTCGATCTCAAGTCGTAGCCTTGCAGCAGCCTCATCAATCAGGTCAATGGCCTTGTCGGGAAGGAATCGATCTGAAATGTAGCGCTGCGATAGCTCAACAGCTGCAATGATGGCTTCATCTTTGATCTGAACTTTGTGATGCGATTCATAACGTTCTTTTAGTCCTCTCAAAATTGCAATAGCATCTTCTGTATCCGGTTCCTCCACCATTACTTTCTGAAACCTTCTTTCAAGGGCCTTGTCCTTTTCAATATATTTTTGGTATTCACCAAGTGTGGTTGCACCAATTGCCCTGAGGTCACCCCGTGCCAATGCAGGCTTTAAAATGTTAGCTGCGTCCATAGCACCTTCTCCGGCACCTGCTCCAACAAGTGTGTGGATCTCATCAATGAAAAGTACAATTTGTCCGTCCGAACTGATCACTTCTTTTACTACCGACTTTAATCGCTCTTCAAATTCACCTTTGTACTTGGCACCTGCAATGAGCGAGCCCATGTCTAAGGAGTAAATACTTTTTGACTTGAGATTCTCCGGAACATCTTCGTTGATGATCCGGTGTGCAAGTCCTTCCGCTATAGCGGTCTTACCCACACCGGGTTCACCTATGAGTATCGGGTTGTTCTTTGTTCTGCGCGAAAGTATCTGCAAAACCCTGCGTATCTCTTCATCTCTGCCGATCACCGGATCCAACTTGCCCTGTTTGGCTAGCTCATTTAAGTTTTTGGCATATTTAGATAACGAATTGTAGGTGTCTTCAGCACTAGCGGAAGTTACCCTGCTACCTTTTCTCAGTTCAGCAATTGCAGCGCGCGTATCCTTTTCGTTTACACCTGCATCTTTCAATATTTGAGAAGTGCTATCCTTTACCGACAACAATCCTAAAAAAATGTGTTCCAACGATACAAATTCATCGTTGTATTCCTTTAACAGGGAAGTTGCGGTTTGTAATGCTTTGTTGGCATCCTGCGAAAGATATTGATTGCCACCCGATACTTTGGCGTAACCCTTTACCTGGTCAGTAATTTTGCTTTTGATCACCGATGGATTCACATTATGTTTCTTCAAAATGAAAGGAACCACATCCTGATCGGTCTCTAGCAGTGATAACAAAATATGACCAGTTTCAATGGCTTGGTGTTCATGCTCCATTGCCAAAGCCTGAGCATGCTGTATTACTTCTTGTGATTTGATTGTAAATTTATTGAGATTCATTTTTAGTCCTTTATTGATTTAGTATGGAGCGATCCATAACCCTGCCAATACAGTATCCATGCAAATTTGCGGACATTTTGTCAGATTGAGACAAGTTATTATTGCCATAATTTCCTGTTTTTAAGAAGGTTCGCATTGTGAATCCATTACCGATATTTGTACAATGGATTCAATTACTCATGTTGTTGCAGGTGCTGCCATAGGTGAGCTGATGCTTGGTAAAAAGATTGGCAAGAAGGCTATGCTTTGGGGTGCTTTGGCTGCAAGCGCTCCTGATATTGATGCTTTGTTATATCTGTTCACTGATGATGTAGACAGTTTGATGTTACATAGGGGACTCTCACATTCCATTTTAGCAGCTTTTGTTGCTTCACCGCTGTTAGCATGGTTGTTTTCGCAGCGGGTTCCTGCCGTGTCATTTAAACAATGGAACTTCTTTTTCTTGTTACAGATATTATTGCACAATGCTTTGGATACTGCAACCATTTATGGTACAGGATTGATTGTGCCTTTTAGTGAACACCGTTACTCCTGGGATAATATTTTTGTACTTGATCCCTTATTTACATTACCGATGCTTTTTGCTTTTGTGGCACTTCTCATAATTAAGCCTGGGAATAGATCACGTTCGGTATGGGCTTCTGCAGGACTAATATTGAGTACCATGTATTTTTCCATGACATTTTTTAACAAATCGTTAGTTGAATCAGTATTTCTAAATACACTTAAAGAAAAAGGTATTGAATATGGTGATCACTTTACCGCACCTGTGATCCTGAATAACTTCCTGTGGAACACTGTAGCTGCAACCGATTCAGGTTACTACGTGGGGCATTATTCTTTGTTTGATAAAAACAGAATGGTAGAACTTCATTTTATCCCAAGGAATGAAGAGCTGCTCGGTAACTTCATTAACAGTAAAAAAGTAGCAAAATTAAAGAGGTTTTCTCAAGGTTTCTATTGCGTTACTTATGATGACCATGGAGTTTGGTTCAATGATATGCGATTTGGTCAGATCAATGGTTGGGAAAACAGTCAGGCCCAATTTGCTTTTTCCTTCAACCTTCATGAAGGTGCTGATAATTCAACTGTTGTACAACGGGGTAGGATTGAGGCTTCTAAAAGAGAAGCATTAAAAAGTTTATGGAACAGGATCAAAGGAAAATGATCTTTTATTTGCCAAAGATCTTATTAAACAGAAGAATTCCTCTAAGCGAAATTCGGAGCATCTGATAAGAAAACCACCTTTTTGATCGGAGTACAAATGTTGAGTTTTGATCAAAGTTTTCTTTTGTTACTTCAGTACATTCAGTTTTTATTAATATGTCCATATGCTCCCTGAATCCACTGGTAAATTCTTGGTCAATGATGTCAATGTTCAATTCAATGCTAAGTAAGGCACTCAAATGATTTTGATTATATGATCCAACAGTGCAGTACGTGTCATCTACCATGGCAACTTTACCATGCACCATGGTATCGTTGGATTCAAATATCTTTATGTTGTTAGTTAACAGAAACTTGTATAGATAATCTGATGCATACTTAACAACCTTTACATCAGAGTATTTGGTCATTATAATACGAATCTCAACCCCTCGCTTAACTGCATTGGTTAGTATTCTGCGGTACCTTCTCCCCGGCAAAAAATAACCACCTACTATTGTTATTGATTTCTTCGCCCGGCGAGTAGCTCTGTTATAACTGATACTGATCTCTCTTTTACCACGAAGTGAATCATTGATCCTCATTCTTGCATAAGATTCATCTGCAAAAAATTTGATTCCCGACTGTAATGGAAATTTGAGCGTGGGTCGCTTAGGTGTGAAATTTTGGAAATAATATTTCTCACAGTACTTGGTCAGGTCGGGACACAGTGGCCCCTCCACTAATACAGCATAATCTATCCATGCTTTTTCTTCATGATTACCTCTATATCTATTTGCAATATTGGCACCTCCAACAACTGCTTTTTCGTTGTCAACCACCATCACTTTGTGGTGCATTCTCCTACCCACATAAAACTCACCTTTAGAGTAAAGAGGTTTGAAAAAACGAAAGTTAATACCTGAATCCGTCAGTTCAGATTCGTGCTCTTTCGTGAGTTTATCGGATCCAAATCGATCGACCAGCATGAAAACCTGAATCCCATTTTTGGCTGCTGACTTACAGGCATCCAGTATCATGGTTCCGGTTTCATCAGGGTCAATGATGTAGAACTGAATGTGGATCACCTTCCTGGCAGAAAGGATAAGCTTACAAAGAAACTGAAAGTAAGTCTCTCCCGACCTGAACCATTTTACTTGGTGTCCCGGCTTGTAGAAAATTGAGTCGCTCCAGTCGGTTGTTTCCATTATTAACAAATTTAACTTTTGATGGTACAATAAATATCTTTTTAATATCTCTATGGCAGATAATAAATTGCCAATTTCGCCGTCAGGATTTAGAGAGTATTTATGTAACTATTTCATCGGATTTTAGGTAAATTCTTTGATTTTAGTTTAAAATTTATTATATTCAAGTAGTTGAAAACTAGTTAT
Source organism: Bacteroidota bacterium (assembly GCA_024643795.1). Taxonomy (GTDB): domain Bacteria; phylum Bacteroidota; class Bacteroidia; order AKYH767-A; family OLB10; genus JAHEMF01. The sequence continues at coordinate 6,532 of JAHEMF010000059.1, forward strand.
TTAATGTTGTACCAATTCTGTGGCGTCATCATTTCTTGGTTCCTAATGGCTTTCCCAGTTCATTCGGAAATTCCTGTTAGTGGCGATAATGTTGCTGCAAGTAATATAACTGAAAAGGTGGTTGTTGGCTTTGATTTTGTTCAAAAGCAGCAATTTCTGAATTCTGAAGCACTTTACCGGGAAGGGTGGGATCAGCTCCCAAATGCCAGATTTTGGAGACAGGTCATCAGGCTGCATCATGACTCAGCAATAGTTAACATAGCCAGGAAACGAGAACCTCTGCTTACCATATCCACTGAACAGTGGGCATGCCAGACCGAACCGGAAAAAGATGACTACAAAGCCAACCTGTGCAGGAACGTAAATGTGAGCGATGAAGAGATGCTTTATGTCACATCCGGTAAAAAATTCTTTTTTGAATATAAAAAGGCCATGCCGTTTATATCACGATCAATTGCAGTATTTGAAGCTGAACAAACTGACCCGTGGTATGCTCAGGCTATTCTGTTGATAGAAAGTCCTGGAAAAACTACTGCAAGTTCATATGTAGGAGCCCGCGGGCCGTTTCAACTTATGCCTTCCGTGGCAAGAAGCTATGGCCTTACTGTTAACAAGTACCATGATGATCGCACCGATCTTGAAAAATCAGCCAAAGCCGCAGCTGCTCTGCTAAAACAAATTTGTATCCCAAAAGCATGTGTACTTATGGATACATTAGGAGTAACTTATAACACTACTGATATATGGTTCAGGTTGTTGGTGCTTCATATATACCATGCCGGATTCGGAAATGTATCATGTGCTGTACGATCACTGGATAGTACTTCGGGTGGAATGGATATGATACGTCAACTTTGGGTGACAGAATGCAGGGGGTTTAAAAATGAATCACAGAATTACACACAGATAGCAATTGCTTCTATGCTTGAGTTTGATGAAATGATAAACCAGGACAAGGATACTGTATTTTTGGTGTCGGGAGACAGGATGTGGAGTCATACGGAAACCAAGTCTTATGATAGATCACAGCTTGAGCAGTGGTACCTGAATCTTAAATCCGCCTATGAGAACGATCTGGTCAATGGGGTTATACCTGCTGCATATTTCATTAAAAAGACATGGGATATCGACAGTAAGCTTTCTGTGTTGGCGAATGTTCCCAAAGGCGAAACACTGTCAAGGACTGATCTTGAATCTGTTGAACGCCTGAATGAAGTCGGAAATGAGTTGATGCGCAAACGTAAATTCAATGAAGCTATAGAAGTGTTAAAGGCCGGACTAGAAAAAGACCCTAAATCTTATATTGTTTACGATAGTTTAGGTAAGGTATATAAGCTAATGGGTGATAAGGAGATGGCAAGAAAGTATGAACAAGTTTCTCAAAAATTAATTCAACCACAATAATACTCATTGGTAAATTATTTTAAATTTATCCACTAAAGCAAATTATTTATTTATATGAAGCAAATTTCTACTTTATTGAAACAAGTGTCTGCATTGACATTTATTATATTCGGTTTTGTGGTGCCTTTGATGGGGCAATCATTAACTTTTGAATTCCACAATACTCTTGTTGAATCCAATAATGCCAGTCCAGCATTAAATGTTCTTGGAACTGGCAGCTTTCAGGTTGATTCTTTAACTGATTACACCTGTATTCCTAAGGTGGTATATCATTTTGATAAAGATCAGGGACTTCAATTTGATAATAATTCAGCAGGAAATTTCCTTTCTGACACTTATACAATTGAAATGTATTTTAAGTTTGATAGTGACATGGGATTCAGAAGGATTATCGACTTTTCAAATGGAACATCAGACTCAGGTTTATATGCTACCGGGTTTTCTGTTGACTACTTCGATGCCATCATTGTGAATAACACAGCATTGTCTTTAGGGAATTATGCTCATATTGGCTTGTCACGTGATTCCACAACTGATGTTGTTGATCTATTCATTAATGGCTCGTTGCAGGGTACATTCATTGATACTGGTAGGATCGCAGTGCTTAATTCATCCGGGATGCTTAATTTCTTTCAGGATGATCTTGCTCTGCCTGGCGAAACCAGTTCAGGTAATATTGCCTTGTTAAAGTTGTATAACTACACATTGAGCGCCTCTGAAGTTTTAGATAATTACAATAACTTGTCTGAGCAGTTTGGAATCATTTCTAGTAATGTCAATGTCATTTCTGGTTGCGATTTTAACAATGAATTTGAATTTATAAATGCATCAGATTCATTGGCAGGAAACATCACATATTCATGGAATTTTGGCGATGGAAATTTCTCAACTTTATCGATGCCAACACATTCTTATGCCGGTGCAGGTGTTTATAATGCATACTTGATTGCAAGCACCACATCAGGTTGCATTGATTCTTCACTTAGTGTGATTGAAGTATTTGCACCACCTGTAGTTTCGCTTGGGCCTGATCTTATCATTTGCCCAAATGATTCTGTATTGCTTGATGCGGGAATCACATCAGCACTTTACCAGTGGAATACGGGTGCAACAGGCCAAACCATTACTGTTGGTGATCAAGGTATTTATGGTGTAACTGTAACAGTGGCTGTAGGTTGTTCCGCTTCTGATTCAATCTCAGTTTCAGAACTACCTCAGGTGCCTACTCCGATAATTTCTCAGAATGCTAATACACTATCAAGTTCTGCTGCCAATACATACCAATGGTATCAAGTTCCAGGAGGAGCTATTTCCGGAGCAACCGCCCAGAGTTATTCACCGGCAGCTAGTGGTTCGTTTTATGTTGTTGTTACTGATTCTTCCGGTTGTGAATCATTACCTTCCAATACTTTTAATTTCGTTTGGGTATCAGTTAATGAGATTCAATTATCTTCTATAAAAATTACTCCAAACCCTGCATCATATCTAGTTAACCTGGCTATACCAATTGCCTGGATGGATAAACTGTATGTGGAGGTCTTTGACATCATAGGAAATAAAGTTTATCAGCAAGAATTCACTAATTTATTGGATGTTTCTGCACTTAGAAACGGAATATATCTCATGAGAATTCATGTTGGAAATGATATGATCACAGAAAAGTTGGTCATAGAACGATAAAAATAGGGGCATTGCCCCTATTTCTTTTT
>JAHEMF010000060.1 GCA_024643795.1 Bacteroidota bacterium
TGAAGCGAATTGAAGGCTTGTGAATGAAGCTGTTAATATAATTTTTACTGCTACCTGCACGTTTGCATCCGGATCACTAAATTTATAGACCTAAAACCACACCATTATGCTGTACGTACACATTTGTATCACGCTGCTCTCATTGTCAGTAGCACTGTATTTGTACACTAAATCTTCTCCTAATATCACATCTTCACTTTTAAAGTGGATATGGTATCTGGTAATATTTGCAGGCGTTAGTATTCTTGCATGCCAGTTCGCTCAGGGAATTGATGAGATGTTTGATGAAGATTGCGATGAGCAGTGTGATGAAGGAGAATGTGTAGATGGTGGCGGAAGAATGATGGGAGGGCATCATATGATGATGTTCAGAGGCAAAGGTATGCACGGTCAAATGGAAGAATGCTGTATGGGAATGTCCGGCAATGGTTGCCATGGATCCGGTATGATGATGAAGGGTGGAAAATGCAGTATGAAAGGTTGTGAGGGTATGATGAAAGGCTGTGAAGGTATGGAGTGGAATGAAGAGGTTTCTGAAGACACAACCGGTGGAGGAAAAGTTATTACCAAAAAGATCACTATTGAAACAACAGACGGGCAGTCTGATGCTTCCGATAAATAGATATCATCATCGCGGTGGCTGATAAGGAGCACTCTGTTAAATTATCATACCGTACATACAATTAATCAATTTTAAGAAATAGTCAACACTACACTTTGTTGGTAAAGCGGCATATGGGGGTCGGTCCCTTGGTCACCAGGTCATAGGATGTTCAGTTATGTGAAACATTCACGATTCATTAAGCACAAATCATAATCATGAAAAGAATTCTATTATTTGTTTTGATCACCAGTGTATCCGGAGGGTTGTATGCGCAGGGCCAGCGTTGCGCTACCATGGAATATTTTGAGAAGCAGAAAAATGAAGACGCTGCTTTGGAGAACAGAATGCTGAATATTGAATCAGAAATACAGGATTACATCGCAAACAACAGCGCGAACAAAACTCAGGTAACCTCAACAATACCGGTTGTATTTCATATACTCTATAACGTTAATAACTCATCGCAAAATATCTCAACAGCAAGGATATTGGATCAGCTTGTTGCATTGAACGAAGACTTTTCTGCTACCAATGCAGATATATCGAATGTGCCTGCTGCATTTCAAGGTGTGATAGGCAATGCCGGAATCGCATTCTGTCTGGCACAGCAAGATCCTTCCGGAAACCCTACTGATGGCATAATCCGCAAATCAACTTCCGTATCTTCGTTTAATACCAACGATGCCATAAAATTTGATGCTCAGGGAGGCAGTAATGCCTGGCCAAGGAATCAATATTTGAACATTTGGGTGAGTAACCTATCAGGCAACCTTCTGGGATATGCACAGTTTCCGGGAGGTCCTGCTTCAACAGATGGAGTTGTAGTTCTTAATGCATCAATAGGTGGCCCAAACTTTCCGGGTACCATTTCTAATTACGCAATTGGAAGAACCGCTACTCATGAAGTTGGTCACTGGCTAAACCTGAGGCATATATGGGGCGACTCAAATTGTGGTAATGACCTTGTTTCAGACACTCCCACTCAACAAACATCTAACAGCGGATGCCCTTCATTTCCTCATGTAACTTGTTCCAACGGCCCCAATGGTGACATGTTCATGAATTACATGGATTATGTATATGACGGATGTATGGTAATGTTTTCTGCGGGACAGGCCACAAGGATGAACGCATCTTTAAATACAACCCGCATCTCATTGCTGAGTTCGCCCGGTTGCGAGAACCCGGTTGTAGCTGCTCCTGTAGCTGCATTTCAGGCAAACAATACTACCATATGTAAATTCGATCAGGTCGCATTCACAGACCTCTCAACCAACTCGCCAACCTCCTGGTCATGGACGTTCACAGGAGGTACACCTGCAAATTCAAGCCAGCAGAATCCTGTGATCACATATAACAGTGCTGGAGTATATCCTGTAAGCTTAACTGTTTCAAATGCAGGTGGAAATGATACACAAACTCTTACAGGGTATATCACAGTTAATGGATTACCTCAATTTACAGTTCAAACCACCAACGGACAAACGCAGTTTTGTGCAGGGTCTTCACTGACTCTGGAAGTGAACACTACAAACAATAATTTAAGCTACCAGTGGAAAAGATATGGTGTCAATATTTCCGGAGCTAATGGACCTACTTATGTTGTTACCAAGACAGGTAACTATAAGGTTGAGGTGACCAAGTCAAACGGATGCTCTAAACTTTCGGGACCCAATAAGCTTACAAAACTTCCATACCCTTCCTTATCACTTACAGCTGCCGGTTCTACAGATATTTGCGCAGGTGATAGTGTTCAGTTACAGGCAACTTTTGACCCTGGCTATATTTACACCTGGAAGAAATACGGAAACATTATTGGCGGGGCAACATCGGATACCTATTGGGCTACAAGCGCCGGAAAATATAAGGTGATCGTTGAGAATACAAATGGCTGCTTGCGTTCTTCACCAAAAGTAAATGTGAATGTGGTTTGCAGAACAGCTAATGATGAACTTGACACTCAGTTCACATTAAGTCCTAACCCTGTGAACAACGGGATGATCAAACTGAATGTCGGTTCCAGAAAAACAGATGGTTCCCGGGTATATATTTTTGGGACGGACGGAAGAGCATGCTTTGAACAATCCTTGTCGCAGGAATCAGGAAATGAAATGGAACTTGATATTACAGAACTGCGGTCAGGGATCTACCTTTTGTTATTCGAATCACCTGAAGAACGTATTTCGCAAAAATTCATAGTTCAATAACCGGCAAATCTTTCCTGGTCAAGGCGTATATGAAGCAGTGTTAGAATTTTTTACGCAATCCAATATTTGCCGCCTGAGCAGTAGAGGATGAAGGAGCAATGTAACCAGTCAGATAATTGGATCCCAGGTTGAGGATATATCCTTTGCCCAGATCGAAACCTGCATGCAGCCCCGCTCCTAATTCAGCATAACCGCCATATCTTACAGATACGCCGGCCGATATTCGTGTGCTGAAATTATAGTCACCCCAGATTTGAAAAAGAGGAGTATAATCTGCATTGAATATATAATTTCCACCTGCCCACACGGTTAATTTTTCAGGAATCAGTATCCTTCCATACGACAACTCAACGGTAAATGGGATCATAGTGGTCACTCCTTCATCTTTCTTGTCTTTCTTAAAGCCATCAGCAAACTCATCCTGACCTTTTATATCAAGAAAAAGCGAATCAAAGATGTTCTCAATATATATTCCTTCATAATGATATAGCGTGTCCACTACAAATGAAGTAGACTTATTATTCCAGGCAATAAAGCCCAGGTCTTTTATGCCGAACTGTAAATGGTATTTATTTTCTTTAGTATAGCGGGCCATAAATTCAAACGAGGCCCCTATTCCGTTTATTTTACCAAATCCCGAGTTTGTGGAGTCTGATTGCTTGGTTTCCAGATAAAGGTCCATGTCAATATATTCGCCGTCGGGCTGGGTATAAAAAGTTCCACGATCAGAACTTAGTTCCAGATAGTCTTGTCCTAATAAAAATGAACCTGCAGACATAAGATTCCACATACCATCATCTTTGACTTTTGTAGTGATGAATCCAAACTGGAATTGTTGATACCTTAGGTTGAGATAGTTCAAGTCACTGATATCAGCAGTTTTTCCTGCATAAGGTTTGTTGCCATAGAAATATAACCCGAACATATCTTTTGAAAAATTGGAGTTATAGTGCTGCCGGTGTTTTATTCCCAGCATCCACATTTTATCTGTATGATCTTTTATCTGCTTTTTAAAATAGATGCCCCCATTTAACCCGCTCCCCAATGTGGATCGGCTGTCCATCTTATCAAAAGATTTATTCTTTAACTCGTTGTCAATAAACTGATCATTGAGATATGTGTTCTGAAATTCCACAGTAACAGCATCTGAACTGATGAAGTAATCAATGAAGGCTCCTGCCTCAGCTTTGGAATCCGGATAATTCTTGTCGAATTCAAAATTGAATTGAGCGTATAGTTCCGGTGTCATTGCCATGAGAAGTATACCGGAAAGGATCAGGGTTAGTTTTCTTTGGGTCACTGAGTCAGATAGTTAAAGTCGCCAGTTAAAATAAAATCGATCCGGTAGTCACTGTAGATCTTCAAATAAGTGTTAGTAGGATTGGTGTCGAACTTGGTTATGATCCTTAGCTTTTTTGCATTCTGCAATCGGGCAACCCGTGCTTCATTGATCGGCATCAGCAACTTAGTTCTTTTTTTCTCAGTCACTTTCAGGCTTGCATTCACGGGAGCGGCTGCTATCATGGTGTTGTTGAAAAGCGAATCTGTTATAGTTCCACTTACATCAATGGTGTACATCTGAATGTTGGCATCAAAAGGGAAACCATTATCTGATATCAGTGTAAGAACCCCATCTTTTATCTTGCTAAGGTCTGCACTGCCAAGTGAGATATCTGCAGTGTCAACAAGTGTAAGGTCACTGGCAATGATTGATAACGGCACCTCTACATTAAGGTCAACACCTAATAACTCTTCAGAGTATATGAAGTCATTGTAATTGGATACATTGCCGTTCGGGTTGGTCTCTATCGTAAATTCGTAATCAATACGATTAGGTAAATTGCTGATGAATGCATTTGCATTGGAGTTGGAATTATCAAGTATCAGTTGAGAATATGATGGTGTGATAGGAGGAGAGCCATTCATGTCGGTAGCTCTGTTAATGAAAATGGGATTGCTCAGTGCTGAGCCGGTAAGCTGAACCTGACTGCCGTTCTTTGTATTTACAGAATATAAACTGCCTATTTTGATCTGGGCATCTGCTCCTATTTTATTTTCAATTGACAGGCTCATGGTAACATCCTGAACATTCAGTGAACCATCGGTAATTCTGTCGAACACTTCCAGGATCTCCTGCGAAGGACCAACACCAATTGTGTCCTGGCCGATATATCCACGCGCATATGCCGGAATAATATCAACAAACTCAAGGCTGGTATAAACACTATCGTCAAGCGAGATGGTCCTTATTTGCCCCGTTGAATCAATGCTTGCTACAATGGTATTATAGATCGTGTTAAATGTATCAAGATTAGCTCCGGTGAGTTGCAGATAATATCCATCCATGTCATAGTTTTTAACAAAGGATGAAACACCTCCTGATGGTGCCGGAGGAAGTACAGTATAGACCGAGAACGGTACACCTCCTAATGATGCGCTTGGAAGGTTATATGTGAAGTATACGCTATCCTGAAGAGTGCTGAACACTGAAACCTTGATCTGTCCGCTTTTAACTTCTGCTTCGGTGAGTTTTACATTTTTAAATTTAAATGCCACCTCCTGTGATTTATTTACCAGGTCTTGTGCAGGGAATATGGCTGTGGCCGATGAGGGATGCAGATCATATACCGTTAGGGTTGTGTTAAGTGCATTAGATGTATCAACCAATACTGGATTCCCACCCGACCCGGGGGACTCCATGTTGATGATCTGGCCGGTAAGATCCCCTTCTATGGTTTTACCATCAAGTGAAACGGTTTGACTAACGCTTCCGCCTGCAGGAATTAATGGAAATGTAGTAGTAGCTACCAGAGCCAGATTGGAAGTGTTCCTGATCTCGAGCTGAAGGTTGGTGATATCAATAGGCATACCATTATCAATGGAAATATCCAATGAGCCGGTTATTAGTGTAATGCTTTCAAATAATGTGTCTGCGTTAATAGGATAAGGTGCCGATGAAATTGCAGGGATTGCAGGAATTGGAACAGTATTTCCGTTTTGCGCGATGATCAAAATTCCAACGATCCCGGCATTGGCAGCTATTTGACCTAACGTTACCGGATAGTTGATAGTTTGATCATACAGACTAATAGAGTCCAACTTGTAGCTTTTTGTAACACTGGTATCATTGAAGCCTACAAGGGTGTCTACAGATAGGTCATATAAGCTGCTTTGATATACGATCTTTAAACTGCTGTCAGGGTCAGTAGCCAATAGCGAGTCATCAATAAGATTGCTTATATCAAGAGATGTCCTGATAAGTGGGGCAAGCAACTCCATGTTCCAGCCGGATTGATCATCGTCACGTTGACACGAAGGAAAAATGGACAGTATTAACCCTCCGGCCACCAATGCCGGAATAAGATATGCCCTTAATATGGAAAGGTATTTCATGTGCTGGTATTTGGGTTAAAACTAACTAAAAGCCCGAAGATATTGGGGATTTGAACCTTAAATGATAATGGTGGGGAAAGTTTTAAAGAAATATCTGTTAAAATCAGCAGCTCAGGCGTTTTGCAGAGGCTTGATTTGTTGATGAATGATTAATTTAAAGGAATGAAAAAGATACTTGTGGTTCTATTATTGATGATCATCTGTGCAGTGGTCAAAGGCCAGAGTGGAATGCCTTATGCGGTTTGGGAAGATCCAAATACCAGCACTTATTATGTAGTAACACTTGATGCTGCTACAGGAGTTAAAACAAATCTTTGTCCGGTGCCTGGAATGAGTGGTTTTATTGCAGGAAATAAAACGTGCTATAATTCGGATATGGATCTGTATCATTTTGCAGGATTATTTTCAGGTATGGTAAGATATTGTACTTATAATGTTTCATCTAATTCGATCACCTCAACGGTTACGCTTCTTGATAATATTGTTGGTGTGGAATATCACTGCGGCGACTCAACTTATTATTGTATCAGGGAGCAGTTTAACAACTATGAGCTTGTGACCTTTGATCCGCTTGCTTCTACATTTACAATCATTGCATCACTGCCCGGCGTAACTGCATACATTGGACACTCATTCGCACTCGACCGCATAAAAGGACAGTATTTCTTTATAGGAATTTATAATGGAGGAGTACACGTGCTTGGGTATGATATAGCCAGTGGGGCAAATTTGATCGCAAAACCATTGAACGATAATCTCACCGCATTCCGGTATAGTTGTGCTGATTCGACGATTTATTCTCTTTGGGAGAACGGTTCAGTTTATCAGCTTGAAATGATCGACACAAATACGGGAGCACACAGTTTGGTAGCGCCCCTGGCAGGGGTAACGCCAGGGTTTGTGGGGGAGAGTATTTCAGCGAATGATAACGGCATTTATACATACCGTGGTTTCGATGCATCCAATCAGTATGCATTGATTAGTATTGATCTGCAGACAGGCGCTATCAACAGCATTGTAAATACAAATGATAATGCTGTTGGTTTTGAAGAACCAATGTGTTGCTTTGATAGTACAATGTCTGTGGGGACATTGGTTTTGGATAATAAAAACCGGATCAAGATCTATCCAAATCCTTGTAAGGATAAATTGTTTGTCGAGTTTTATGAAGATTCAGCAATAATTGAAGTCGAATTATATAACCGTCTCGGTCAGTTAGTGTTGAAGCAGGAATTAAAAGCGACCAGTTCAACGACAATAAATTTAGAAGGATTGAATAGTGGTTTGTATACTTTGAGGGTAAAACAAAACCTTTATTATACCACTCATTTAGTTAATATTATTTACTGAAAAGCTTCTGATAATCCTATGACTATTGCGAACGGTTACATAGTATAAACCGGAACATTTTAAAATATCATGGAACTCATTTGGGCCGAATTGTAATTTAATGGCACTGGTCACCACCTGGCCATAAGCATTATATATATCGACGTACAAGTTTTCTTGAAGTGCTGTTTTTAATAAGATAGAAAAGTTGTTGTTGGCAGGATTTGGAAATACTGAGATTTCAATGGCCTCTGATGGATTGTACAGGCCTACCGGACAAACTGGAGCCACCGGACTGCCTATCCATGCAGCCCCATTCATTATTGTTCCATCGAATCCATTTCCACTGGCATCATGTGCAACAACTCCCTGGTTTTCGTTAAGGTTATATACGGCGAGCATTCCAGGTTTTAGTCCATTCAATGCGCAATTCATGTCATTGAATATATCAAACTGAGATCGTGCAATGGTCCAGATCCTAACTTCGTCTACCAAACCATGATAATACTCTGTTGGTGTTGAACCGGCTCGTCTTCCTATAAAATGACCATTCGGATTGGGCATGTATAGCAATCCGATATGCTGAACTGAATCTACAAGGATTCCATTAAGGTACATTCGCATCATAGATCCGTCATAAGTGCCCGCAACATGAGTCCATATTCCTGAGAATTGATTCGGGTTAACAGGGTGGTCAAGTTCTTTATATCCTTGTTGAGTGTTTATCCCGAATGAAATAATAGTGCTTCCATTCTGATACGCAAGAAGATATGATGCTGGCAAGCCGGGCGAATTCTGTCTTAAAATATTTTGATACGTCTGGTTTACATTCGCATCAGGGTTTATCCATGCTTCAAGAGTGATAGCATCATATCCTGTTAGGTCCTGAAGAGGTAAATTAACATAATCATCCTGACCATCCAGGTCAAGACATGTATTCTGGGCCTGACCATGATTGATAATAAAGGCAAACAAAGTGAGGAGGATTGTAACCTTTCGTTGCATGCTTGTTTTATTTATGCCGGTGGTAACTGAACACTCGTAAAATTATAGATTCTTAAAATTATTAAAATATGTCTTAGTCTAAATTTATTTTGATAAAGGGTTAGGATTCATAGGTTAAGGGCTAAGATCTTTAGGTCGATTGAATATTGCCCATGTAAATAAGAAGATCTGGAGGAGCTAGATCAAAATAATTGGGATGGAGGTTAATATAATATCTAGATCAGTGACTATTTTTATTTGATAAAAACTTACATTTTCCCCTTGGTTGGGAATATATGATCTGTAAAAAGTACCCGGGATCGGGGTCGTCCCGATAGCTATCGGGACGATACGATATTGCTCCTTGAACCTTAATTCAATCATTGTTATTTTTTGATTGCATATCTGGTTTTTAACGATTCTGAAATCTCTTGATATTTTTTTAGGTTGTATATGTAAGTCCGGCTTTTCATTCGCTTTACATGGGATTCGATTGCTCTTGCTTGCGGATATGTTAATTCATTAATTGACAGATATATTTCCCAGTCGCCAAAATTTGAAGTAAAACTTTTAGGATATCGGGCGTGTAAATGTTCTTGAATTCTGGATTTGAGATTCACACAACTACCAATATAAAATCGGTCCAGCGAAGGTGAATAGAGGATGTAAAATGCAGCCATTGAAATAGAGAAAAGCAGATCATGAGAATCTGTAAAAAGTACCCGGGATCGGGGTCGAACCGATACGATATTGCTATCACTGGTGTTTGAGACCAGCGCGTCTACCAATTCCGCCACCCGGGCATTACTATCAAACATCACCGGGTCACCATGGCCAGACAAATCGCGTCTACCATCCCGATCGCTATCGGGACCGCCACCCGGGCATTACTATCAAACATCACCGGGTC
>JAHEMF010000061.1 GCA_024643795.1 Bacteroidota bacterium
GCAATACCAACCCGTTGTTTCATCCCGTGTGAAAATGTCTTGACCTTGTCATGAGCTCTGTTGGCAATACCAACCAGCTCCAGCACTTCCATGATCTGCTCTTTGGTTGCCTTGAATCCGCTCAAAGCACTCAGGATCCTCACATTGTGATATGCACTCAGATATCCGTACAGATCAGGTTTTTCTACAATGGCTCCTACACGAGACATTATTTCCTTTCTGGACTTGCTCATGTCAAGCCCAAAAAGCCTGATAGAGCCTGATGTAGGCTTTACCAGCGAGAGCATCATTCTGATGGTGGTACTTTTTCCTGCACCGTTTGGACCTAAGAATCCAAATATATCTCCCCTGTAAACTTTGAAGCTAACACCATCTACAGCCTTGAGTGAGCCATAGGTTTTATGGACTTCTTCTATCTCAATAATGGGTATGTGGTTCAAGGTCAATGAATAATGTCAGAAGGGTGCAAATATCAGGCTAGTTTCACAACAAATGAAATGCTCACTAAGTTCACTTGGCGACATTTGGTTTGCAACAGTCCTCTAATTGTAGAGCAATACATTGTCTTACAATCACTTATAGTATCCGTCTCATTGTTGGATAACTGCTCATTAGTTCATATATTTGCCGCCTGATTTAAAAATCAGAATTCACTCAAAATCAATATAAATTAGATGCAAAGCAAAGGTGCTATTAAATTTTTCGCGATAGTTCTTACCCTGGTATGTATTTACCAGCTGTCATTTACCGTAGTGACTAAGAATGTGGAAAGTACAGCAAAGGAAGCAACCGGTAATGATACCAAGGCCTATCAGGCTTACCTCGACTCAATTTCCGGAACGGGAGTTTACAACCTTTTGGTAAAGAATTATACTTATCAGGAGTGTAAAGAACGAGAACTCAATCTTGGTCTTGACCTTAAAGGTGGTATGAACGTTACCCTTGAGGTTTCTGTAGTTGATCTGATAAGATCAATGGCGAATAATTCAACCGACCCAACATTCACACAAGCCCTTGACAAGGCCTCTCAACTGCAGCGGAATAGTCAGGAAGATTATGTAACACTCTTTGGTCGTGCATTTTCTGATATAGACCCCAATGCAAGGCTTGCTGCAATTTTTGCCACTATTGAATTGCAGGACAGAGTAAACTTCAACTCAACCAACGAAGAAGTTATTGCTGTTATCAGAGATGAAGCAAATGCTGCTATAGACAGAACCTTTAATATACTTCGTACCCGTATCGATAAATTCGGAGTTACTCAGCCTAACATTCAGCAATTGGGGTCAGGAAGAATATTAGTTGAATTGCCGGGTGTTAAAGAGCCTGAGCGTGTGCGTAAACTCCTTCAGGGAACGGCACGCTTGGAGTTCTGGGAAACCTGGAACAACGATGATGAGATGTTCGGTTACCTGAATTCTGTGAATGAACTTTTGCGTGCCGAAACTAAGGCAGGTTCAAAAGATTCATTACTGGATGCCTTGTCTGACAGCACTGTTACAGCATCTGATGAGTCATCTGAAGCAGACCTTCTTGCTCAGATTCAGGATGCATCTCAAGAACAAACTGAGGAAGAGGTGAAAGACTCATCTGAATCCGCATCGTCATTGATCGATCAGATCGCCGGAGACTCTGCAGTGAAAGACACTGCTTCTCAAACATTTGAACAGTTTGCTGAAGAGAACCCATTATTCGCATTATTAAGTCCAGCTATTTTTCAAAATGCACAAGGACAAAGTGAATACCGTCAAGGTCCTGTTGTAGGTTATTCACTTATAAAAGATACCTTAAAAGTAAATGCCATACTTGCCAGAAGAGAAGTGAAGGCATTGCTGCCTCGTAATGTAAAATTCCTTTGGGGAGTTAAGCCGCCGACCCCTGAGTCAAAAGCTCTGGAGCTTATTGCTATCATGACTAACGGTCGCGATAATACGCCGCCACTTGATGGTGGAGCAATTGCCGATGCACGTCAGGACTTCGGTCAGTTCAATGGTAAACCGGAGATCACCATGCGGATGAACCCCGAAGGTGCCAATACCTGGAAAAGACTCACTGCAGAGAATGTTGGAAAGTCTGTCGCTATAGTTCTTGATGAAAGTGTATACTCATTTCCAACTGTTCAGGGTGAGATAGCCGGAGGAAACTCTAACATCACCGGTAACTTTGAGATCAATGAAGCAAAAGACCTTGCCAATATTCTTAAAGCAGGAAAACTTCCTGCTCCTGCAAGGATTGTTGAGGAAGCTGTGGTTGGACCATCACTTGGTAAGGAAGCTATTAATTCAGGACTGATATCGTTTGTGATAGCACTTATCCTGGTATTGATATTCATGGTATTCTATTACAACAACGCCGGATTGGCTGCCGACCTTGCACTGTTCGCCAATGTATTCTTCATATTTGGTGTGCTAGCATCTTTAGGTGCAGTGCTCACCCTTCCCGGTATTGCAGGAATTGTGCTTACACTGGGTATGGCTGTTGATGCTAACATTCTTATTTATGAAAGAATAAGAGAAGAACTGAGAGCCGGTAAAGGTTTACGACTTGCTGTTTCTGATGGATACAAAGCAGCCTATTCGTCAATTATAGATGCTAACGTTACTACATTACTTACCGGCGTTGTGCTTTATATTTTTGGTTCAGGTCCTATACAGGGATTTGCAACCACTCTTATCATTGGTATCTTAACATCACTGTTCTCGGCAATATTCCTAAGTCGTTTGTATCTTGAATGGAGACTTGAAAAAAATAAGAATGTTGCATTTGCCTCCAGGTTAACAGAGAATCTGTTCACCAATATTAATATTGACTGGATATCGAAGCGTAAGATCTATTATGCAATTTCAGGAACCATCATTGCAATTGGTATTGCATCCATTATTGTTCGTGGATTCAGTTTGGGAGTTGACTTCAAAGGAGGTCGTTCGTATGTGGTTAGATTTGACCAGCCAGTTTCAACTACTGATGTGCGTAATCAGCTTACAGATGAATTTGAAGCTGCACCTGAAGTAAAAACTTTTGGTACTTCCAACCAGGTTAAAGTCACTACATCTTATCTGATTGACGATAACAGTGAGGATGCTGATCAGAGAGTTGAAAGCTTGCTTGTCAGCGGTTTGGATATTAATGCTGATCAGATCATGAGTTCGCAAAAAGTTGGGCCTACCATTGCAGATGATATCAAGGTGTCCGCAACATGGTCGGTTTTATTTTCAATGTGTGTGATCTTCATTTACATTCTTATCCGGTTCCGCAAATGGACTTATGGTTTAGGAGCTCTGGTTGCACTTGCACATGATACACTTATTATTCTTTCTCTGTTCTCTATCTTCTGGGGTATATTACCGTTCTCGCTGGAGATCGATCAGGCATTTATTGCAGCTATCCTTACGGTGATGGGATATTCGGTGAATGACACGGTGGTAGTATTCGACAGGGTAAGGGAGTTTTTAGGAATACATCATAAATCGGAGATGAAGAAGGTTATTAATAACGCCTTGAATGCCACTTTGAGTCGTACAGTAAACACCTCGTTAACCATTTTCTTTGTACTGCTTGCCATATTCGTATTTGGTGGTGAAGTGATCAGAGGATTTTCTTTCGCGTTGTTAATGGGTATCATTGTTGGTACTTATTCTTCTCTTTGTATTGCAACCCCGGTTGTGGTTGATTTTACAAAAAGGGATGACCAGGAAAGCAAATAAGAAAATTGTAGATATAAAAAGCCCCGTTCAGCAGGACGGGGCTTTTGTTTTTTAGGACGGCTCCTGAAAGGGTGTTCGGTTAATGATGCCTTCTCTTTTTCATGATTCCACCACGTGTATCGTTAATAGTGTTCATGAATAAAAATGCCTTTGAGTCAATTTTTTCAATTTCGTTTCTGAGTCTTGGCACTTCCAGGTTGGTTACAACCGTAAATAGTACATCAATCTCATTTTCAACTTCCCCTGCTTTACGGTATCCACCTTTACCTTTATATATAGTTACTCCACGTCCCAGCTTCTTGGTAACCATTTCGCGGATCTCTTCACTGTGAGAAGAAACTATGGTCATGCCAGTATATTCCTCAATACCATGTACAATAAAATCAACTGTTCTGGATGCAGCCAGATATGTGAGCATGGAATAAAGGGCAGGTTCAATACCCAGCAACACAGCGGCACAACCAAAAATGATAATGTTAACGGATAGGATAGTACCACCGATTGTTAAAGGTGTACGTTTACTGAGATAAAGTGCCAGTATCTCTGTCCCGTCGATCACGCACCCACCGCGTACTGCCAAGCCAATTCCCGCTCCCAGAAAGAAGCCTCCAAATACCGAGATCAGTAATTTGTCGTCTGTAACGATCTCAAAATTTACCAGATATAGACAAAGTGATAGTCCGGCAATAGCCATAATAGTCCGCAGCGCAAATGCCTTGCCCATTTGTTTGTATCCTAGTAAAATGAAGGGCAGATTAAATAAAATGATCAGCAGTGAAAGTCCCCATCCCGATAATTGCGCGGTAAGAAGTGAAATACCTACTACACCGCCATCAATAAATCCATTAGGTAATAAAAAGCCTTTAAGTCCTAGAGCTGCTGACAAGATGCCTAGAATTGTCTGAGCAGCGTCAATGAAACCTTTACGCGTACCTAGCTTACGCTGATATGCTTTGGCGGTCATTAAAGAGCGAACACGTTTGAATGGACTCATGTGGCAAATATCAGTGAATTTACTGATATGCAGACACATTATGTTTTAAAAGGGCAAGAGCTTAATAATTCATAACTTTGTGATTCAATTTATTATTCATGGCATTCTTATTTTTGAACAATCTTGGCGGCGGCGAGATCCTGGTTATCTTTTTGTTTGCTCTACTGTTCTTCGGATCTAAAAGGATCCCTGATCTGGCTAAAGGTCTTGGAAAAGGCATAAGGGAGATGAAAGATGCTATGTCTGGCATCAGAAGAGATATCGAAGATTCTGTCAATTTTGATGAACAACGCAAGATCATTGATGACGCCAAAAAAGAAATAGAAAAGCCAGGGGATGAATAATTTCATCCCTTTTTTATTTTTATAAATAGCAGTAAATCATGGATGCCAATTTAAAGTCTCCGGCCGCAGGTAGTGATAGGATAGTGATCATTGGTGGTGGATTTGCTGGTATCAATCTGGTAAAAAAACTCCGGAATTCCGTTTATCAGGTGGTGATGCTCGATAAAAATAATTACCACACTTTTCAACCTTTACTTTATCAGGTAGCTACCGGTGGACTTGAACCCGACAGCATTGCATATCCATTACGCAAGATATTCCACGGGTATAAAAATTTCAGTTTCAGAGTAGCTGCTGTATCTAATATTGATACAGTTTTAAAACAGGTTGAAACCGATGTTGGTTTGATCTCTTATGATCACCTGGTGATAGCCACAGGATCAGGAAATAACTTTTTTAATCTGGGCGGGATGTCCCGATATGCCATGCCTTTAAAGTCGATAACAGAAGCTCTTGATCTGCGAAGTCTTATCTTACAGAATATGGAGTCTGCTTTGGTGGCACCTGAGATTGAGCGTGAGAAGTATTTCAATATTGTTATTGTTGGGGGTGGTCCTACAGGCGTGGAATTGGCTGGCGCAATAACTGAGCTAAAAAAACACGTACTGCCTAACGATTATCCGGAGATCAACCTTGAGCGTATGCAGATCTATCTTATTGAAGCATCCGAAAGGCTGCTGGCCGGACTAACGGTGAGTGCATCTGAAGGTGCATATAAAACCCTTACGGGGATGGGTGTAAATGTAATGTTGAATACCAGGGTACAGGATTATGATGGCGATTTGGTTAAATATGGTGCTGACAAACAACTAAAAAGTAAAACAGTGATATGGTCGGCCGGTGTACAAGGAGAAATTGTTAACGGTCTGGGTCAAGAAGTTTTGAAAAGGGGCAACAGGTATGATGTTGATGCATATCACAGGATCAATGGATATGAAAATGTATTTGCTATCGGTGATGTTGCATTGATGTCAACGGAGAATTATCCTACAGGACATCCCATGGTTGCTCAGGTGGCTATACAGCAAGCCCGGAATCTTGGGCAAAACTTTCTCAGGCAGCGATCAGGAAAATCAGAAACAGCCTTCAAATACAAAGACCTCGGTTCCATGGCCACTATTGGCAGAAATAAAGCCGTTGCTGATCTTCCCGGATTTTCCACCCGTGGGCGATTTGCATGGCTCATATGGATGTTCATCCATCTGATGAATCTGGTTGGATTCAGAAACAGGGTAGTGGTATTTATCAACTGGTTATGGAATTATATTTCTTATGACAGGGCTATCAGGTTAGTGATAAGACCTTTTAAACGCAATACTCATTAGAATATTCCCGGTTGTAGGGGGGGGTGTATCAGAAAAAGCTACTTTTTTAACCAGTACCCCCGTAATTTATTGCAATGTTCATAAAAAAAGTGGCAAAAAATTACAATACCCCCCTGTATTTCGAGTACATTTGCAAAAAAAAGATAAAAATCATGTCTACCATCAGATTTCGCGCCCTTGAAATGGCCCAGGAAAGGACCTTGAATATTGTTGAAGCCCCCTCTGCCAAGATATCCGATTATTTTGGAGCCAACGTATTTGATAAGGTTACTATGCAGAAATACCTTTCAAAAGAGTCATATCGCCAGGTACTTGAGGCTATTGAAAGTGGTAGTCAGATCGAAAGAAAAGTAGCCGAGCAAGTGGCTACTGCAATGATGGCGTGGGCAATTTCTAAAGGAGCAACACACTATACTCACTGGTTTCAGCCACTAACTGGAACAACAGCAGAAAAACATGATTCATTCTTTGAATTGGCAGACGGCAACAGACCGATAGAAAATTTTTCATCATCAGCATTGGTTCAGCAGGAACCAGATGCATCCAGTTTTCCCAGCGGAGGAATAAGAAATACTTTTGAAGCACGTGGTTACACAGCATGGGATCCCACATCTCCTGCTTTTATCATGGAAAGCCGTGCAGGTAAAACACTATGTATTCCAACCATCTTTGTTTCATACACAGGAGAAACACTTGACTATAAAGCTCCGTTATTAAAAGCACTGCATGAGCTTGATAAAGCTGCCGTTGATGTTTGCCAATATTTTGACAAGAATATCAATAAAGTTAATGCAACATTAGGGATTGAGCAGGAATATTTTCTTATAGATATAGCGTTATACAATGCCAGGCCTGATCTTGAAACATGTGGAAGAACAGTGTTTGGTTACACTCCCGCTAAGGGTCAGCAGCTTGAGGACCATTATTTTGGTTCAATACCTTCACGTGTATATGCTTTCATGGTTGATTTTGAGATCGAAGCCTTCAAGCTGGGAATTCCACTGAAAACCCGTCATAATGAGGTGGCACCAAGTCAGTTTGAATGCGCACCTGTATTTGAAGAAATAAATCTTGCGGTTGATCATAATCAGTTATTGATGGATCTTATGGACAAGGTTGCCAGAAGACACAACTTTAAAGTGTTGCTGCATGAAAAACCTTATGCAGGTATCAATGGCTCTGGTAAGCATAATAACTGGTCGCTTACAACCAACACCGGTAAAAACCTGCTTTCACCCGGTAACACTCCTAAAACCAATTTGCAATTCCTAACCTTTTTCATCAATACTATTAAAGCGGTGCACGATTATGCTGATCTTATGAGAGCAAGTATTGCATCGGCAAGTAACGACCACAGACTGGGAGCCAATGAAGCACCACCAGCCATCATGTCTATTTTCATTGGTTCACAACTTTCAGGAGTACTTGATGAGATAGAACAAACTGTGAAGAAAGAGAAACTTTCACCTGAAGAAAAAACTCAGCTGAAGCTTAATATAGGCAGGATACCGGAGATCCTTCTGGATAATACCGACAGGAATAGAACCTCACCATTTGCTTTTACAGGCAATAAATTTGAATTCCGTGCAGTGGGCTCTTCAGCAAATTCATCCAGTTCAATGTTGGTGCTTAATACTATAATGGCTAACCAGCTCAAGGCGTTTAAAAATGAAGTAGAGGCAGTAGCAGCCAAGAATAAGAACATTAAAAAAGATGAAGCCATTCTTCGGGTGCTAAGGAAGTATATTGTTGATTCAAGAAATATAAGATTTGAAGGAAACGGTTATGGTGATGAATGGGTTAAAGAAGCCAAAAAGAGAGGCCTGTCGAATATTCCGGATACTCCGCGTGCATTGGATGCGTACATAACCAAAGAATCAAAAAAGCTGTTCAGTGATAACAATATTCTTAGCGAAAGAGAGCTGGAGGCCAGACACGATATCTTACTTGAAACATATACCAAAAAAATCCAGATAGAATCACGTGTAATGGGTACCCTCGCCCTTAATCATATATTGCCTACTGCCATCCGTTATCAGAATGAGCTTATTACAAACGTTCAGGGGATGAAGAGCATTGGAATGAAGCCGGAAACATTTAAGATACAACAGGAGCTCATAAATACAATTTCTGAACACATCTCAGTGATAAAGAAAAACACTGATGAAATGATAGAAGAAAGAAAAAAAGCCAACAAGATAGATGATACAAGGTCACGCGCTTTAGCATACTGTGACAAGGTTCGCAAACACTTTGAGGTAATCCGTTACAACGTTGATAAATTGGAATTAATTGTTGATGACAGTTACTGGCCCCTTCCAAAGTACAGAGAAATGGTTTCTATGCGATAGGACCTTTCGCAGTAACCTGACTTTAGTCATACATCAATCTATGTAACTATTTAATTTCGCAGTGTGAAAAAGTTGATCGCACTGATTGCTGTTTGCTGTGTCCTTATCCAGGCCTTGTCAAAAACAACTGTTTGGGTAAGTTTTATTACTAATTCAGAGTATATAGGAAGTTTTCTATGTGTTAATCGTGATGTTCCTGCTAAGAAATGTCACGGTAAATGCTTTTTAAAGGATCAGCTCAAAAAAGATACTGAACGGGGAGGTCAGGAAAGAGATCAAAAGCGCATTGGTGCAACAGAGTTTTTCCAGTTTTTTGAAATCAAAGATTCGGTAGTCATTCCAGAAATTTCTTCAACTGATTTTAGCCGGCCCGTATATTGGTGGGACACCAAAAAAGGATTTCCCGATAAGCTGGCTCACCCGCCCTGGTTTATGGTTTAGTTTTTACTGATTTATCTCAGAAGCCATTTGCCATTCTTATGGGCGTTTTACGTCTGCTAAAATTTACAACATGAAAAAATTTGTTTTTATTACGCTGATCATTACGTGCGTGAATGTTTTGACATTTCAAACATATGCATGCGATTATTGTAATTGTTATTTAGGATTGAACCCTTCCACCAACAAAAATTTTGTAGGACTTCGATATAAG
>JAHEMF010000062.1 GCA_024643795.1 Bacteroidota bacterium
AGGCGAGCGGGTTGTGATAGAGGTTACAGATCTTTCGGGTCGTGTGGTCAGCAAAGAAGAGCTGAGTGTGGTAACAGGATTGAATCAGCATGTGATAGACCTGAGCGAAGTTCGCAAGGGCATGTACATGGTACGGATCCAGTTGCCGGATGGAACACAGAGTATAGAGAGACTGGTAGTGGAGTAAGCTACCCGAATAAATACAATTGAAATGATCGCCTCCTGAATAAGGGGGCGATTGTTTTTTAATATATACCCAGCGTTAGGGATTGGAGCGTAAAGCCCGCACAGCACTGGCCGGAGGGTAGGGAGGAGGACTTGCAGCGTAAAGCCCGACCCTGAGCATGTGGTGGTACTGATGGATGCTGAATGGAAATGTTACAGGCACCACATGACGAAGGGGAACGCCCACTATGTTTTACTATTAGTTCACGATTACTATATTTGCGGTCATGAGATGGATAATAAAACTGGTGATAACCACATTGGCTGTTTTGGTAACAGCTTACATTTTGCCCGGAGTGGAGATTGAAGATATTTTCACTGCAATGGTAATGTCAATTGTATTGGCTGTGTTGAATATATTTGTAAAACCATTACTATTAATATTTACCTTACCCTTAACCGTTATAACATTCGGTCTATTTTTATTTGTGATTAACGCTTTGGTAGTGTTACTGGCAGCTGAGTTAGTTCCCGGAGTGTTGATAGATGGTTTCTGGTGGGCGGTATTATTCAGTATTATACTTTCGCTGGTGGTTTCAGTACTGGAATCGTTTCAGGGTAATAACACCCGCAATGCCCGTCATAACTGATCACCTGTGGCAAATGTCCTTGTACGGACAGTAAGTGCAATTTGCTAATTCAGAAGTTTTGCTGAATGGTACATCTGTATCAAAGATCTCGGCGATCAACTTGTCAAGCCTTTCTCCAAAATCAATTATCAGGGCCTCATACTCAGTCTCTTTTACCTTAGGGAATTGTATGCCACTAGCTACCTGCTTTATTTGATAAAACCCGGCAACTGATGTTTGGTCACTATGAAGCTTCTGGTGTATGTAATTATAAAAATATAATTGGAACAATGATTTTTTTTCCGGGAGTGTGAAAATTTTGTCCAGATCAATTGGACTGCTCAGACTTATGTAGCCTGTCTTATAATCTATGATGCGGGTTGTGTGGTTGACCTTGTCTACTCTGTCGAATTTTCCACCTACCTTGATGGTGCTTCCATTTATTTTCTTTTCTGTTAAAAATGCCTTTTCCAGAGCTATGATCTCAATAGCTTCATCTTGTATATCACGTTCTAGTAACCGCTTAACAAATATTTCTACTGCACCAACCTGTAACATGTTATTACCTGTAAGTTGTTCTCTGCGTGTTTTGAGTACATGCTCAACTGCTTTGTTCACATGGTTACCAATGAGAGGTATCATTGCTGCAATGTCTGAAGCATTTAGGGTTTTACCTTCAAAAGGATGGTATAGCTGTTCCATCACATGATGAAGTATGCTGCCAAATTTTGCACTGTCTATCTCATCTTCAAACTCTTCCTGCTCTTTGATCTTTGCAACATATTTTAAATAAAACTGCAGTTTGCAGTTGATGTAACTTGATAGGGCAGAAGGTGATAAGAAATGATACTCATTACCATCGGCTCCAAATCTTTGGATGAGCTTGTTAACGATCTTTTCCGTTTTTGGAATTGTGATGGCCTGATCTTTTTCAACCGGCATTTTAAAATTTAAAAATTGCTGAACTATATTTGATTTATTGCCTGTGTTGTTTGCAAGTTCATGTTCAATTTGTAACAAGTATCGTGATACTTCTCCGCCCGGTTTGGTTCCTGCACTGGTATCATAAACATAATGAACGTTCTCTGCCTGATGCAATAAGCGGTAGAAGTGGTATGCATAGGTTGAGTCGCTTTCATCACGGGTGGGAATGCCCCATGCCTTTCGCAGTGAGAACGGAATGTAAGAGTGGCTGTGTTTTGATCCGGGTAATGCTGATTCATTCATAGACAGGATGATCAGGTTTTTAAAATCGAGGGTTCTTGTTTCCAGAAAACCCATGATCTGCAATCCTTTCACCGGCTCACCCGATAAAGGGATGCGCAGTGACCTTATGGCTTCTATGACCATTTGCCATGCTGTGTTCACGTCAATGTCTGAGAGGTAGGGTTTAATAAGATCCTGTAGTTTCTTTATCTCGCTGTATGCCGATTCCAGACATAATTTATTCAGCCTCCCACTCAAACCTTTATTATCAGCATCAGCAATATATTCTAAAACCATGATCATGTATGTAATTACATCATCAGGAGCTGTTATATCCTTGAACAGTATTTCTGCTTGACCGAAGGAGTATTTTTCTTTTATCTGTGCCGCACTCATGAAAAGATGATCGTGCTGACCGGCAAAATTGTTCACTAAAGATCCTGCGACCGGTTGGCTGAGGATATCATGTACATACCTGTGATAAAAGCGTACACTATCGCCGGAACCTTTTTTCCCATGCCGGTGCAGGTTGTACAGATATTTTACAAAACTGTACACAGCTGTTCCATCCATCGGGTAACCCATAGTAACATTAATGTCGCCCGACGACTCAGGGATAGAGTTCAATACCATGGGCAACAAGCTTTCATCGGGCAGTATGATCGCAGTATCAGATGTAAATGCATCAGGTATTTCTTTGAGTATGCTTCCTGCAAAGCGGGCCATACCGGTCTTTTGCGGGACTCCGGTTATGGTGATAGCTTTTTCTTTTGATAAAATATTATCTGATGACTTTGGTGGTTCAACCTTAACAAGTGGTGAACGCCGGAAATAACGCCCTGCTTCCATGTGCTTGTAGTTCATATAATATGAGTCGGTATCCCAGAACACCTGAACCGGATGCATCTCCTTCAAATCGCTTATCATCTTCTCTTCCGATCTTGACAATCCGTAAAAACCAGCAAATACAAAATGATCGTGACTGAGCTTAGCTTTTTTTGAACTCAACTCACGGCACAACGTCCGGTATGCCATACCTTCATAAGTAAGTCCTTTACCTGATAGCACGGCATTCAGGTCGTTATAGATCTTTGGCAGCTTGTCCCACGTCTGCATAAAACCCGATTGTAGCTTACTAAGTTCTTTTTCATTAAGTGAAGCACTGAAATCCTTTAGCCATTGCAATTCTTCAGAGTCAGGTAAAAACAATGCCTCAATACTGCGCAGATCTCTAATGCCTGTAAATAACTTGTCCGGGTCAACCAATTGCTTGTCTATATCATTGAAATCGGTGATCAGCATCTTTCCCCAAGGGTAATATGTTGAATAGTCGGTTTGCGGCCAGTGCTTTTTGTAAACGGGATAAAGCTCAAGTAATAACTCTGCACCGTTGATGATGCGTTGTTGAGTATGCGCCGCTAAAAAGTCACCTATACTCATTATAGATGGCGACCATGTGGTCTTGCCCGAAGCTCCCGCCAAACGGTCTCTGAAAATAAGACAGGCACGTCGGGTAGGGAATACCACACACAACTTCAGCCTGTTGATGCCCTCAACTGAATTCACGTATTCAACTACACGGTCAAGAAACCTGTTCATGCATGGTGCATTTTAATTCACTTTTCAATGTTAATAAGACCACAGCAACCTGTCTCATGTGCCAAAGATAGCTGTCTAATTTTAGCCGGTAAGAAATTATGAAAAGACTATTGCTTTTTTTGTGTGCTGCGATCCTTGTAATAAAGGTTCAGGCACAGCCATGTCACGAGGTTGTGGCGTATTATCCGGGATGGAAGTGGTATGATCGTGAGAAGCTGGTGAATCCGCTAACCATAGACTACTCTAAGTACACCATCATCAATTATGCATTCTTCAAACCCCTGCCTGATGGTACAATCACCAACGGTGACAGCTGGGCCGATAAAAATCTGCTGAGCCAAAATGCAGGATCACTTATTACCGAAGCTCATAAACACGGCGTAAAGGTTATTATTTCTGTAGGAGGATGGACGTATTCAAAAGCATTCCCTGCGTTGGCAGCTACAGATAAAGGGAGGAAAAAATTTGCTGCAGAATGTGGTCGTATCATCCGAGCATACAATGCTGATGGAATTGATATCGACTGGGAATACCCGGGATATGAACCACACGATGGCAGTGCAGCAGATAAAATGAATTTCACATTATTGCTGACCGAGATTCGCAACACCTTCACTACCATAAAGCAGGAATCAGGCAAAGATCCCATGCTTACCATTGCTTCAGGTGTTTCCAGAAATCACCTGGAGGCTATCGACTGGCAAAATGTGAAACAACTGGTTGATATCATCAACCTGATGACATACAATTATTCAGGTCCATGGGAGAATTCTACCGGTCACAATGCACCACTCTTTAAGTCGAGCGAAACCGGACGAAAGTTATGTGTAGATGAATCGGTACGTATGCTCACCGAAGATTTTGGTGTGCCTCCCGGTAAGATCACGCTGGGCATGGCTTTTTACGCACGTACTGCAATCACCAGGGCAACAGCCAGCTTGAACGGAGAAAGTGAAGGAATTGCTGATAAGCAGATATTCGCAGCCGATAACGGCGCTCCCGAATATTATAATGTGTTGAAGTATTCAGGACTGTATGATACGCGGTGGGATTGGGATGCCAAGGTTCCATATCTCACAGGACGTAACGGACTAAAAAGTTTTGTGAGTTATGATGATCCGGTTTCTGTGGCTCTCAAAGCAGGTTATGCTGTATTCAAGGGTTTGCGTGGCGCCGCAATCTGGGAGCTGACTGGCGATTATGTTGAAACATATCCCGGCTCAGGTAAAATTGCATCTACACCACTGGCCGATGCAATTTCAAAAGTATTCTGCAGCCCGGTACCACTGCCTGAACAACGAATGACCGCACTCACGCAGGGATTTTTACCATCATTTCTTTTTTCGGAGTTCATGGTCATCGATTGCGGTGTGCTGGGTGATATCCGCGGACTCAAAGTGCTCGACTCAGGCGGTCGGGTAGTGGCAGAGATCCAAAACCCGGTATCTAAAGAGATCTCACTCGACACCTCCGATTGGAAAACAGGTGTATACCTGGTACGTTTGGAAACACCGGGAAGAGTGCACCTCTCTAAAGCAGTAAAAATATAAGGGCGTTCCCTTCGACGAACTCAGGGTCGGGTATTCGCTCATAGTCCTCTCCGCCTGCCTCCGGCAAACGGTTGCGGGCTAACCGCTCATCCCCTAACGCGGCACCTGCTTCAGGCGATTAAGCTTAATAGTAGTATCTTAGTGAGCTCTCAAAACCCTAACCAACTTGTAGCATGAAAACATTGAATTTACTCTTACTGTTATGTTTATCAGCCTTAACTTCTTTTGCAGGAATATGGCAGCCCATTACCGAATCTTCACTGAAGATAGGCGCAGAACGTGAGATAACACCGGATAAATGCAGGTACTATCAACTCAACATCAATCAGGTCAGAGATCAGCTTTCTATACTTCCGTTTGCTAGCGAAGTGTCAATAAAAACCAATAATGATCTTTTGATTGAACTGCCCGATCCACGTGGTGTATTGCAAACCTTTAAAGTCAAAAGGAATCAGGTGCTACCTGTAGAACTGAATCAAAAGTATCCCATGATCGGAACTTTCACCGCAACAAGTGTGGAAAGCAATTCTGTTACGGCCTTCATTGACATCACTGCTTTTGGTTTTCATGCAATGGTAATTCAACCTTCAGGTTCATACTTCATTGACCCGTTGTCACGGGCAAGTGATGAACTGTACCAGGTGTATGATAAAAAAGATTTTAAGGCTTCAAAACAATTTGATTGTTTGGTGTCTGAGCTATCGGGGGAAAAATCGGTGAACACATTACCCTCTATGGCAGCACGCACGCATGGCGATGAATTAAGGAATTACAAGTTGGCACTGGCATGTACTGGTGAATATTCCGCCTATCACGGTGGAACAAAACCCCAGGTCTTATCGGCTATAGTAACATCGGTGAACAGAGTTTCCGGTATTTACCAAATTGAATTTGCAGTGGTGCTGTCTCTCATTCCTAATAACGATACTCTCATCTTCCTCAGTGGTTCTACAGATCCGTACACTAATAATAATGGATCGGCCATGCTGGGTCAGAACCAGTCAACGTGTGATAGTTATATCGGGTCATCCAACTACGACATAGGCCATGTATTCAGCACCGGTGGTGGTGGTATCGCAGGACTAAGGGTAATATGCAAACAAGGCAGCAAGGCAAGAGGCGTTACAGGTTCCGGTAACCCTGTGGGCGATCCGTTTGATGTTGATTATGTAGCTCATGAAATGGGACATCAGTTTGGTGGTAACCATACTTTCAATTCTACAGTAGGTGCATGTAACGGTAATCGCGTTTCAACAGCCGCTTATGAACCGGGAAGCGGTTCAACTATAATGGCCTATGCAGGAATTTGTGGTAGTAATAATCTTCAACCACACAGCGATCCGTATTTTCATACCAAAAGTTTTGATGAGATAGTTGACTATATCACCATCGACTTCGGAAGCGTGTGCCCTGTAACTACTTTGAACGGTAATAATTTGCCGGTTATCAATCCGGGAGGTAATTACATTATTCCATACCAAACACCATTCCGGCTCACCGGTTCAGCCACTGATGCTGATGGTGATACATTAACCTATTGCTGGGAAGAGTTCGATCTGGGTCCTGCCGGCAGCTGGAGTGCACCTTCCGGTGATGCACCTATATTCCGTTCTTTTAATCCTACCACCGATTCTGTACGGTTGTTTCCAAAACTATTGGCCATACTTAACAATACTAATTATGTAGGTGAGATAAAACCTTCATATGCACGTACTCTTAAATTCCGTTTAACAGTTCGCGATAACCGCAACGGTGGTGGTGGCGTCACCTATAATGATGTTCCGGTTTTGGTAGATGTGATCAACACAGGTACTGCCTTCGCAGTAACTTCTCCCAACACTACCGGAATCACATGGGCACAAGGTACAGTGCAAACCATCACATGGGATGTAGGCGGATCTGATCTGCCACCTGTAAGTACGCCAAATGTCAATATCTTGTTATCTGAAGATGGCGGACAAACATTTCCATATGTTCTGGCAACCAATGTGCCTAACAATGGAACTTCTCAGGTTACTTTGCCCATGATAATTACCAATACGGCAAGGGTTATGGTTGAAGGTGCAGGCAATATATTCTTCGATATAAACGATAAGAATTTTGCGATCGGAACCGTAGGTATTTCTGAGCAGAATTCCCCGGTACAAAGTATTTATCCCAACCCAGCCACTGATCAAACTGTAATCAATATTCGCGGTAACAAAGTTTATCAACTATTGATCCTTGATGTTACAGGAAGAATTGTCAATGATCTGATGCTTTCTCAAGGTCAACATATTCTCAATACTTCAGATTGGTCAGGCGGTGTATATTTTATCAACTGTTTTGATGAAGGTAAAAGAGTAGGGGTGCACAAACTTATTGTTCACTAAATAAAAAAGGTCCGGCACAAGCCGGACCTTTTTACTAATTAATGGGAATAATTATTTAGTGGTCATTACCACAAGATATTTTGATGTGCTCCAGAATTTGTCAGGATCCGTGATCTTCAGTTCACTTGCTGTTTTGTGGTCCGACTCAAGTTCGTAAGAACCTGCAGGGTGTACAGTTACAAGTTTTGCATCTTTCGCCTGCAATGGTATGGTTTGTAGTTGAGTAATATCCACCTGAGTGAATGCTTCACTATTAAGGTTTGTAGCAAGCTTTTCTTCTTTGCCAAGACCCAGGAATCCACCTTCACTCTGTATCACCTGCTTGTCGCGAAGCGACTTATATGGGCCAACAGCAATAAACCCTTTGTGCATTTCTGTTGTTTGTCTGTTAATGAATTCAGTGTTCGCTGAATCTTTTATTTGCAGGTTTGTTACTGTTTGATTGAGATCGTTAACCTGACCATTGAGTGCTATCAGTTGATCATTAAGCGCAACCATTTCAGCATCTTTCAATGCGATCTGTTCGTTGAGTGAGGCAACCATCTTTTGAAATTTACTTACCCTTGAGTTGGAGTTTCTGAGTTTCTTATCTAATGCAGCAATTTGAGTTTTACTTTCTTCCATCAACTGACTTATAAAAGCGATCTCTTCCTGTATTCTCTCCTGTGCAGTTTTATTCATTTCAGGTCCGTCACCTGTTTGACGTGCGATGCTTTGCTGACTCTCAGTTACCTTGGTGAGGTTTTCTTCAATTTGCTGGAAAGATGTAATGAACTCATCAATTGATTGTTCCTTTTCATACGTTGCTGCAAGTATGGAATCGCGCTCCTGTGATAGCTGAGCAATTTGTCTTTCCTGTTCTTTGTTGGTACACCCGGTTGCCAAAAGTGTTATGGCTGCTCCGGCAATTAAGATCTTTTTCATGGCTTATCGATTTAAAGTTATTTCCTTACCTACTCTAAAAGACATGCCAATATGGGAAATGTGAGTTGTAATTCTTATATAATATTGAAATACAAATGATTATATAAAATTCTATTGAGTCTTGTTTATAACTATTTTCCGCTATCGGGAAAAATATTTCTTTATTTTCCCAAAATGAAACACACCTTTTGTACGTTTATAGTCTGTTAAAGCAACTCCGGAATCTATGGATCAACGACGGATCTTTGTATTTCTTATAGCTCTTTTCCTGGTAAGCCTGGCCCTTATCACTTACTCCTTTATAAGTATACAGAGTCAGGTAGACAAGCAGGTGCAAACACTTCGCGAGCTGGACCAACCCGATCCGTTGGTGGAAGCTGTTGGAAAGATATGGAATGAGTACCGGAGTATTGAATCCGATGCCAGAGCATATATACTATCTCGTGATCACACCTTTTTAGAAAAATTCTACAACAAGAAAGATTCACTTTCGTCCTATACCGATTCTCTTAAAAATACTATTGACAGATCAGATGCTACATTACAATACATGGATTCATTGGATGTATTGTTCGATCAAAAGGCACTGTTGTATGATAGCTTACTCGAAATTCAGTACTACACTCGGGTGCGTACATCGCTGGGTGAAATGAAAAGCCAGGAGTTTTTGCTGGATGATGCTGAATTTCCTGAGAACAAATCCAACGTCTTTCAGCGTTTGTTCAACTCCCGGTTCTCGCGCAAAGCTATGCAGGCCCGAACCGATAGTATCATTGCCGAGCGTAACCTTGAA
>JAHEMF010000003.1 GCA_024643795.1 Bacteroidota bacterium
GACTGGGATACTCGTATGATTATACAGTTACAGAACTCAAGGCGTATTCCAATGGAACGCATGAGATCAATCTGGGCTATGATTTCTCATTCAACAAGAAAAAAGTAGTTACCCCAAGGTATTTTTAGTATTTGTAATATTCTGGTAACCAATCAGATTACCTGCCGTAAAAGTCCGGAGGCGAGGGTTATCCGGATATGTTTTTGTATTTAAATCCATTCTGTAAATATTTAAAATTCAATGAATTACCATTGAACAGATGGTTTTATATCAGCATTTTTACTGTTATCACCCTTACCGGAAACATCCAATTTTCTTATGCTACACATTCAGCCGGAGCCGATTTGTCTTATAAATGTCTGGGAGGTCTTGATTATGAGATAACAGCCACTTTTTATCGCGATTGTATGGGTGTGAATGAGCCAACAAGTGTAATGATTAATTACACTGCGAATTCATGCGGTTACGTCAGAACTGTAACAGCTTATAAAGACACATCACAAAGTGGAATTGAAATTACGATGCCTTGTGCATCTAATAATACATCATGCAATGGTGGCTCCCTCACTGGTATAATGAAATGGGTATATAAAGCAGTTGTAACATTGCCGGGGTATTGTAACGATTGGCACTTTAGTTATCGAGTATGTTGCAGAAATTGTTCTATAACCACAATTCAAAATCCTTGTCAAAACGGTAGTGAATTATATGTTGAAGCATTTTTAGATAATGTTAATGCTCCTGAAAATAACTCACCGAAATTTTTGAATGATCCTGTTGCATTTGTTTGCGTAGGTCAAAATTTAAATTACAATCCGGGTATGTTCGACCCGGATGGAGATTCACTTTTTTTTGAGATCATAGATCCTAAAACTGGAATGAATTCAAATGTGACATGGATAGCGCCTTCTTCCAAACAAATGCCTATATCTTCATCAACACCATTTATGGTAAATCACAGTACCGGAGCATTGAATTTCACACCTGACCAGCTTCAGATTGGAATACTAACTGCCAGAATAAAGGAATACAGAGAAGGCGTATATATTGGCTCAACAATACGTGATATGCAAATATTCACACAGTTTTGTAATAACAATACCCCTTTGCTCTCTGGTATCAACAACACAAATTCATACTCAACTGAAGTGTGTGCTGGTACCAACCTATGTTTCGATGTATTCACTACTGACTCCGACCTTTCTCAGAACGTTTCATTAACGGTGAATTCAACTATTCCAGGGTTGATCTCAACTATCAGTCCGGGTGCAAGGCCTTCAGTTCAACTTTGCTGGACGCCATCAGGTACTGACGTAAGAACAGAACCTTATGCGATTACAATAACAGTGCGTGATGATGCCTGTCCGTTCAATGCAGTACAGGTATATACTTTTGCCCTTTCAGTAATAGGCCCGGTTTTTTCCATAGATAAAACTGACGCTACCTGTGCCGGAACACAAGATGGCACCATTATGTTGAATCACAATATTTATGGGGTACAGGCAACCTGGAATACAAACCCGCCTGTTCAATCAAATACCTTAACGGGATTGTCAGCTGGTATTTACACATTTGCAATTTCAAACAACAATGGTTGCACCATAACTGATCAGGTTATCATATCAGAACCTGATTCCATCAATGCGCAACTAAACCTCTCCGGTGTACCCTGCCATGGTGGGTGTATTGGTACAGGTGAGGTAAGTGTAGTCAATTCATCAGGGTTAACATATCTGTGGAATACAGGAGCAACCTCACAATACATCTCAGGTTTATGCAACGGGGTATATTCGGTTACAGTTTCTGATAGTTCAGGTTGTTCAATATTCTTGCAGGATTCCCTTTTCTCATCTTCCGGATTTCAGATTTCAGGAATAGTTGATGATGTGGAATGCCATGGTGCTGCCACTGGCAGTATAAGTTTATCAGTTTCTGGGGCTATGGGGCCGTTGAACTATTTATGGTCGAATATGGCAACAACATCCACGATAACAAATCTTAATGCAGGAAATTATACTGTAAATGTATCTGATAGTGCTGGATGTGTCGAAAGCCATATTTTTAATATTGGTGAACC
The DNA here is from genome assembly GCA_024643795.1 of Bacteroidota bacterium. Taxonomy (GTDB): domain Bacteria; phylum Bacteroidota; class Bacteroidia; order AKYH767-A; family OLB10; genus JAHEMF01. The sequence goes on from JAHEMF010000003.1 coordinate 2,078, forward strand.
CCAGAATCAGATCATATTGACTTTAAAATCTAAAACTGATGTAACATGTAAAGGTGTCGGTAATGGAAAAGCAACAGTTGGGGCAATGGGTGGAGTGCCACCATATGTATACCTGTGGTCAAATAATAATACAACTGCTTCTTCGTCAGGTTTAACCCCGGGTGCATATACAGTGAGTGTAACTGATTCAAAAGGATGTTCAGCTACTCTGTCATTTATTATTTATGAACCTCAGGCAGACTTAAGTCTGACGGTTGACAAGTATTCAGATGTTGGTTGCTTCAATGGTAACACCGGTGAGATCAGCATAACTGCAACGGGTGGTACTTCTCCTTATAGTTTTAATTGGAGTAATGGTGCCACATCATCAGCTATTAAAAATATATCTGCAGGCCAGTATGTTGCATGGGTAACAGATTCAAATGGTTGTATGGATTCACTGACCAAGTCAATTTTTCAACCGTCCTCCGCACTGAATTCCACAACAAATGTTTTTCGAAACGTAAAATGTTTTGGTGATAATTCAGGATCGGTACATGTAAATGTAAAAGGCGGAACATCTCCATATGAATACCTGTGGAACACCGGTGATACTAAATCTACAATCTTTAATCTTAAGCCAGGAATTTACAATGTAAAAGTAACAGATAGCAATGGATGCTCAGTGACAGATTCGACCAGAGTTACGGGCCCTCTGTTGCCGCTTTCTGTAAGTTCTGAGATAAAACATTCTGATTGTTTGCATAACTCAAAGGGCACAATTAAACTTATTCCTTTTGGTGGTACACCCGGTTACAATTGTATCTGGAATACAGGAGCAACTTCATTTAATATTGAAGATCTTGAAGAAGGAGTATATTCTGTTATACTTACTGATATTAATGGATGTACAACAGTTCATGAAAGGCAGATATTGAACACTTCAGTATTATCACAAACAGGATCTTTGGTAAATACTTGTGAAGGCGAAGCTGTGACACTCGAAGCTGAAGAAATATCATCTGCAGATTATACTTGGTACTTCAACGGAGAAGAAATTGCAGGAGCAAAGGAAAGTCATCTCACAACCTTCGCATCTGGCATGTATTATTTTACAGTTAAAAAGGAGAATTGCACAATTTATATAGGTGATTCAATTCAGGTGATTGTGAATAAGGTCGTTGCTCCTGTAGCTACAAGTTCCGGTATTATTTGTCCACCTCAGTCTGCAAAATTGTTTGCTGCTGGTGGCGTAGAGTACTTGTGGACTCCTGAGAAATATATCGATAATGTTTCGACAGCTTACCCGATCGTTAATCCTCCTTACAATTTTACATATCATGTAAAGATTACTGACCTTAACGGATGTTCAGTTACGCTTTCAGTGCCGGTACTGGTAAGCTGTGATTCAATTCTTGTGCCTACCGGATTCTCTCCAAACAGCGATGGGATCAATGACGGATATGTGATAAGGAATATCGATCTGTTTCCAGGTAATCAACTTTGGATCTTTAACAGATTCGGATCGCTGGTATTCAAAGCAACTAACTATAACAATGAGTGGGATGGGTATAATAATATTGATGGATCATTCAACGGATCCCGTATGCCTCCCGATACCTACTTTTACATACTCGATCTGAATGATGGTAGCAAAGCAAGATCAGGCTACATCATTTTGAAAAGATAAAAAAACCCGGCTCAATTGAACCGGGTTTTTAGTTTATTGATGCGATGCGGATTACATCATTCCGTCCATGCCACCCATGCCAGGATGTGGCATAGCAGCAGCAGATTCTTCTTTAATGTCAGCGAGTACACACTCTGTAGTAAGTAACATGCCGGCAATGGAAGCTGCATTTTCAAGTGCTACCCTAGTAACTTTAGTCGGGTCAATTACACCTGCCTTAAGCAGATTCTCGTATGTCTCAGTGCGTGCATTATATCCAAAGTCATCTTTTCCTTCACGTACTTTCTGAACAACTATTGAGCCTTCACCACCCGCGTTGGCTACTATCTGACGCAAAGGCTCTTCCAAGGCTCTGCGAATGATAGCAATACCGGTGTTCTCATCTTCGTTCTCACCTTTCAGCTTATCCATTGAATTGATTGCTCTGATATAAGCGATTCCGCCACCAGGTACAATTCCTTCTTCAACAGCTGCCCGTGTTGCATGTAATGCATCATCCACACGATCTTTCTTTTCTTTCATTTCAACTTCAGTGGCTGCACCAACGTACAACACGGCAACACCACCTGCTAACTTGGCTAAACGCTCTTGTAACTTTTCTTTGTCATAATCAGAAGTGGTAGACTCTATCTGAGCTTTTATCTGGTTTACACGTGCTACGATATCTTCTTTTTTTCCTGCGCCACCAACTAATGTTGTATTATCCTTGTCAATAGAGATCTTCTCTGCAGTTCCAAGGTAGGAAAGGTCAGCGTTCTCAAGCTTGAATCCGCGTTCTTCGCTGATAAGAGTTCCTCCGGTAAGAATAGCGATGTCCTCCATCATAGCTTTTCTGCGGTCACCAAAACCTGGTGCCTTAACAGCTGCTATCTTCAGTGATCCGCGGATCTTATTAACTACTAGTGTAGCTAATGCTTCACCATCAACATCTTCTGCAATGATCAATAACGGCTTGCCTGTTTGAACAACTTTCTCCAAAACCGGAAGCAGCTCTTTCATATTAGAAACTTTCTTGTCATACAATAAAATGTATGGTGTTTCAAGAACAGCTTCCATTTTGTCAGCATTGGTAACAAAGTATGGTGAGATATAACCTCTGTCGAATTGCATTCCTTCAACAACCTCAACTGTTGTTTCTGTGCCCTTGGCTTCCTCAACTGTTATCACACCTTCTTTCTTAACCTTCAGCATAGCTTCGGCGATAAGTGTGCCGATCTCGCTATCGTTATTGGCAGAAATGGTAGCAACTTGTTGTATCTTTTCATTTTCATCTCCAACAGCTTTGCTTTGCTTCTTAAGGTCAGTTACAACAGTTGTAACAGCTTTGTCAATGCCACGCTTCAGATCCATCGGATTTGCACCCGCAGCAACATTTTTTAATCCTGCCGTAATTATAGCCTGAGCAAGAACTGTCGCTGTTGTGGTTCCGTCACCGGCAACATCTGCTGTCTTCGACGCAACTTCTTTCAGCATTTGAGCACCCATGTTCTCCACGTTATTGCTCAATTCAATTTCCTTAGCAACACTTACTCCATCTTTAGTTATAGAAGGTGCGCCATATTTTTTATCAATGATCACATTTCGACCTTTAGGTCCTAATGTTACTTTTACCGCGTTTGCCAATGCATCAACACCTCTTTTTAAAGCGTCTCTGGCTTCCAGGTTAAATGTTATTTCTTTTGCCATTTTTCTTATGGGATTATTTGGTTAACTTTTATTTATCAAACTACTGCAAAAATATCGGACTCACGCATGATGAGATATTCTTTTCCGTCGTGCTGGATCTCAGTTCCGGCATATTTGCCATAAAGGATCTTATCACCAACTTTAACTGTCATTGGTTCATCTTTCTTACCGCCACCAACAGCTACAACTAGTCCTTGTTGTGGCTTTTCTTTTGCTGTGTCCGGGATGATAATTCCGCTTGCTGTTTTTTCTTCAGCCGGAGAAACCTCAACGATCACGCGATCTGCTAAAGGTTTAATGCTCATTTTACTCATGGTTATTTTGAAATTTAAGGTTAAAACTGATTTAAAAGGTTTTTATGACAGCCCCCAACTGCTCATATTTTGTGCCAATGATTTTTTTATGCCAAGAATGTGACAAAAATGTCATCTGAGCCAGTCGCTACAAACATTCTGACACCTACCCTCGACATTTTGTCAGAGTAGTAAGATGATGAAAAAGCGAACCTTGATTATTATTCAGCCGGTTGTCCTTCGGCGGGTTGATCAACGGTGATTGTGTTCTGCTGTCCCTGATCCGGTTGTGCCTGTGTACCTCCTCCTATCGGGGCTGCAGGAGCACCTGTGTTAGGTATGGCCGCATTGTCGATCTGCTCCTGTATTGCCGAAGCGGCCCCGGTTTCAGCCTGGCCTCTAGGCAGCAGAAGTGTGCCTGTTACACTAAGCACAAATAGCGCAATGGCAAATCCCCATGTAAGCTTTTCTAACAGATCGGTGGTCTTACGTACACCCATTATCTGGCTTGATGAACTGAATCCGGAAGCAAGTCCTCCCCCTTTTGAATTCTGAACTAATACTACCAGAGCCAAAAGAACACATATGATAGCGATGAAAACAGTGATTGCGGTGTACATTTTATTAGATTAAATTATTGATTATCAATTATATATAGGTAAAGTTAATTACCTTATCAGATCATTTTTCTTCTTTCGATTTTGCTTCCAGATCCTTTATAAGGCCTGCAAAGTAACTGCTTTTTTCAGGGAATTTCAAGCTAAGTTTCTGATATGCATCAATTGCTTTATCATAACTGGCCTGTTGAGCATAGATTGATGCGAGTGTTTCAGACACCAGATCATCATGATATTGAACACTCTTACGTGCCATGTTAACCGGTGAATAAAACTCGGCACGAGCCGGAACAATTCTGGGTTCACTAACAATGAACTTGTTAATGATTTGATCTTCAGGCTTATCAGATTCATTCTGAGCCTCTACTTTATCTGTCATTTCACCAAACCTTTCCCCAATTTGCTCTGAAGGTATCACTGGAATGGATCTTGATTTGAGCCAATCAAGAAATGAATGGGTTTCATTACCTGATTCATGCTTTTCATCATTAACAGTTTTAGATGCAGGTACCTGTATGTTGGCCTCCGGTTCTAACTGTTCATTACTTTGAACTTTATCCAAATCTACATCCTGTTCTCCCGTTAAGTTATTCTCTGATTGGGTTTCTGAATAAAAGGTGTCAACCTCAACAACTTCTTCACTCTTATCTTCTTCTATGATCACCTCTGTCGAGTCATGAGACTTTTCAATCTCATTAAGTCGTTCTGCAATAATATCTGCAAGACGATCGTGTTCTACTTCTTCAGTATCTGAAACTGCTGAATCAACAGAAGGGGTATCGTTGAGTTCGCCGGTTTTAAAAGTATGGTCTTGTATTGTATCATCAGAAGGCACTTCCGTATTCGATACTTCAGGTTGAGTGTCTACAGTCGAAACAGGGCTTTCCAGATGGATCTCCTGTGTGACCGGAGTTTGAATCAAATGAAGTAATACCTCACGGTCGGGTGCATAAGCAGCAGCTTTTCTAAGGTATGAGTCGTACTTGATGCTTTGGTGACCATGATATTGTTTTGCAAGTAACAGATGGGCATTTTGAAAGTAGGGATACTGTTTCGAGATCTCTTCCAGACCGCTCACAGCACTCAGATCAAGAGTTGAAGGCGATTTCAGCAGTTCTATGAATTGTTGCTTTGTCATATCACCAGTTTACAACAGATTTATTGAATATATCATTTATCAATTGGTCACAAATATCATCAATCAAAGATACTTCAACCGATGCGAGATTTTGACTGCTGCTGAAATCGGCGTAACGTGAAAATGCAGTGTCAAAACTCTTGTCAGGGTCATTCTTATTGGTGTATTTCACCTGCACAGAAATGGTAAGTCTGTTGAGAGCTGCCTGTTCATTTCCCTGAATCGCCAATGGCTGTGAATAATAATTAGTGATGGCACCTTCAAATAAAAGATCACCATCATCTTTTACCAGTTCTAGGTTGGTTTGTGAAACGAAACGATCACGTAATTTTTCAGTGAAAGTTTGGCTAAGTGATGGCTGTACCAAGGATGCCTGATTCGGAAAAAAATTCACTTGTACTCTTTTAACATCAGGAGCAATGGATGCGCCTGTAAAAGAATAGCTGCATCCCATTACACTAAACGCTATAAAAGTGAGCAGCACTATACTGCCAATAAAATTTATATTTTGCTTAGATGTTATCACGTGAGGTCGTATTCTTTTATTTTCCTGTAAAGGGTTCTTTCTGATATCCCAAGTTCTTTTGCAGCAAGTTTTCTTTTGCCTTTATGCTTCTCAATAGCTCTTTGTATAAGCTCCTTTTCTTTATCTTCCAGTGAAAGTGACTCCTCTTTTGCTTCTTCATCCAGATCAATGTAATCATCATCCAGCGGTTGAACTGTTACCGATGACGATTCAGATGCAGGCTGATCCTCTGCCCTTACTTCATGATATAGCTTATCAATGATATGAGAATTATTTTCTTTGAATGATCCTGTAACACTTCCGGTGCTTATCATTTCTACAACGATCTTTTTAAGGTCGTTTATATCTTTTTTCATGTCAAAGAGTACTTTATAAAGCAACTCCCTTTCAGAATATTCATTTGCTTTTGCACCACCATTCAGTAAAACTGGCAGGTTTGTGCCGTGCTCTTCGGGAAGGTACTTTTTCAGAGTAACACCTGTGATATCTTTATCCTTCTCAAGTATCGATAATTGTTCGGTAACATTTTTCAGTTGCCGAACATTGCCAGGCCATCTGTAATCCGTTAAAAGTTCCTGCGCATCTGCATCAAGATTTATCGGAGGCATCTTATACTTTTCTGCAAAGTCACTTGCAAATTTTCTAAATAATAAAAAGATATCATCCTTGCGTAAACGCAACGGAGGAATGTGTATCGGCACTGTATTGAGTCTGTAATACAAGTCCTCTCTGAATTTACCTGAAGCAATGGCTTCGGGTATATCCACATTTGTGGCAGCAACAACCCTTACATCTGTTTTCTGAACTTTAGAAGAGCCCACCTTAATGAATTCACCTGTTTCTAAAACTCTGAGTAGTCTAACCTGTGTGAGTAAGGGTAGTTCGGCAACTTCATCCAGAAAAATTGTTCCGCCGCTTACAACTTCAAAATATCCTTTTCTTGCTTCATGCGCTCCGGTGAATGATCCTTTTTCATGCCCGAATAATTCAGAGTCAATAGTGCCTTCCGGTATGGCGCCGCAGTTAACTGCAATATATGGACCGTGTTTTCTGGAACTAAGCTGATGTATAATCTTTGGAAACGATTCCTTACCGGTACCACTTTCACCGGTTATCAGCACTGTTAGGTCGGTTGGAGCTACTTGTCGTGCAGTATCTATTGCAAGATCCAAAGTAGGTGTATTGCCTATGATTCCAAACCGTAACTTGATCTCTTGTGTTGTCATGTATTCGACAATTTTAATTCTTACACAGTAACAAAATCACTCACCGTTCTGCCAATGAGTGTTGCAGATGTGCATTCTTCAGCAACAAAGTAAACGTAATCACCAGGTTTATGATTGTCTTTTGGAAAAACACAAACAGCATTTTGTGAATTACGACCCTTCAAATGATCAGCAGATTTTTTAGAAGGTCCTTCAACAAGAACTTTAAATGTTTGACCGTTCATTGTTCTTGTTCTTTTGTGCGATAGTTTTTGTTGTAAGGCAACTATTTCACTCAACCTTTGCGACTTTACGCTCTCTTCTACATCATCTTTGAACTTGCGATGTGCCATAGTCCCTGGCCTTTCCGAATATTTGAACATATAGGCAAAATGGTAGCCTACCCATTCCATCAGTGAAAGAGTTTCCTGGTGTTCCTCTTCTGTTTCACCGCAGAAGCCGGTAATGATATCCGTTGATATAGCACAATCAGGAATGATGCGTTTTATAGCCTCAATCCTTTCCTCATACATTTCTCGGGTATACCCTCTGTTCATCCTGTCAAGCATTGAAGTGCTGCCCGATTGAACCGGTAAGTGGATGTAATTACAGATGTTTTCATACTCAGCAATAGTATGCAGAACATCATTGGTCATGTCTCTTGGATTTGAAGTAGAAAATCTCACCCTAAGGTCAGGTGAAACCTCCGCAACCATTTTCAAAAGTGCTGCGAAACTTGTTGAGTTTGCTTTTTGCTCCTCTGTTAAGATGTCTTTTTTTAATCCGCCGCCGGCGTATATGTATGAATCAACATTCTGACCTAACAATGTTACTTCGCGGTATCCCTGGTCAAAAAGTTCTCGGGCTTCCTGAACAATTGATTCAGGATCACGACTACGTTCACGTCCCCGTGTAAACGGAACTACACAGAATGAACACATATTATCACAACCTCTCATAATAGAGATGTAAGCTGAAACACCATTACTTCCAAGTCTTACCGGACTGATATCAGCATATGTTTCTTCACGTGACAGCAGCACATTCACTGCTTTCTGACCACTGTCTACCTGACTTATAAGTGCAGGAAGGTCTCTATATGCATCCGGACCTGCGACAAGGTCAACTAATTTTTCTTCCTGAAGGAGCCTGGTCTTTAGTCGTTCTGCCATACATCCCAGCAAACCAATGATCAATCCGGGGCGACTTCTTTTTTCATTCTTGAAATCCTGCAGGCGTTGCCTTACTCTTAATTCTGCATTTTCTCGAATCGCACATGTATTCAGAAGCACAACATCTGCTTGTTTTGGATCGGGAGTTGTAACAAAACCTTGCTCCATAAGAACAGATGCAACTATTTCACTGTCCGAAAAGTTCATCTGGCATCCATAACTTTCCAGATAAAGTTTTCTTTTTCCGGCTTCCGAAGTATTATCTAACAGGGTTGCTGAACCTTGGCGGGATTCATCGATCACCTTGCTACTATTGAATTCTGAGTTGTTCATGAAGGGTGCAAAGGTAACCAAAATCAGTACTCGTGACAAATTGTCATTAATACCGACACTTGCATCTTTCAATTTTAAATTATTTACTTTGCCCCCCTCTCAATTCATGTATAATATAAAGTATGGCAGATAACCTGGTAATAGTAGAGTCGCCCGCAAAGGCAAAAACCATTGAAGGTTTTTTAGGAAAAGACTTCGTGGTGAAGTCCAGTTATGGACATGTCAGGGATCTGGCTAAAAATGACAAAGCAATTGATATTGAGAACGATTTCACGCCCAATTATGAGGTGAGTAACGATAAAAAGGACGTGATCTCTGAGCTTTCGAAACTGGCATCCAAAGCAAAAATTGTTTGGTTGGCAACGGATGAGGACCGTGAAGGGGAGGCAATATCATGGCACTTATTCGAAACACTGAAGTTGGACAAGGAAACCACCAAACGAATTGTATTTCACGAGATTACGAAGTCTGCAATTCTGGAAGCTATCCAAAATCCCAGAGCTATTGACAAGAATTTGGTTGATGCTCAGCAGGCACGACGTATTCTGGACAGGTTGGTAGGATTTGAGTTATCACCAATATTGTGGAAAAAGGTCAAGCCTTCTTTATCGGCCGGCAGGGTGCAGTCGGTGGCAGTGCGCCTTATTGTTGAAAGAGAGCGGGAAGTAGAAGCGTTTAATTCTACATCTTCTTATAAGGTTAGCGCCCTGTTTGAACTTGAAGACGGAAAGTCGCAGCTTAAGGCTGAGCTTCCTAAAAGGTTTGCTAAAGCAGAGGAGGCGCAAAAGTTTCTCGAAAGCTGTATCGGTGCTCAGTTCAGTATATCAAACCTGGAAACCAAACCCGGTAAAAAATCACCTTCAGCTCCTTTTACTACTTCAACATTACAGCAGGAAGCAAGCAGAAAATTAGGTTTCTCTGTTGCTCAAACCATGCTGGTTGCTCAAAAATTATATGAGTCAGGAAAGATAACCTATATGCGTACCGATAGTGTTAACCTTTCCAAGCTGGCACTTGATGCTGCTCAGGCTGAGATAGTGAAATCGTACGGAACAGAATATTCCAACCCACGCCAGTACAAGACCAAATCCTCCTCAGCTCAGGAAGCTCACGAAGCTATCAGACCTACCTACTTTGATCAGCAGTCTGTTGATGGTGATTATAACGAAAAGCGGTTATATGAACTGATCTGGAAACGAACCATTGCTTCTCAAATGAGTGAGGCCAAACTTGAAAAAACCATCGTATCCATTTCAAATAATAAGAATCAGGATACACTTGCTGCTACCGGTGAGGTGATAAAGTTCGATGGATTTTTAAAGGTTTATCTTGAGTCAACAGATGAAGAAAACGAAGATTCTCAGGAAGGGTTATTACCTCCAATTACGGTAGGGCAGAATGTTTCACTCATGAACATGGAAGCGCATGAGCGCTTTACTTATCCACCCGCCAGGTATACTGAAGCAAGTTTGGTAAAAAAACTTGAGGAGTTGGGTATAGGAAGACCATCAACTTATGCACCAACAATTTCTACTATTCAGAAACGAGGATATGTGGTGAAGGAGGACAGGCAAGGTCGTGAACGAATGGCACAGGTTATTACACTTGAAAAAGAAAAAGTTACTTCAATCACTAAAACAGAGATTACTGGTGCAGAGAAATCTAAAATGTTCCCAACTGATATTGGAACAGTTGTGAATGATTTTCTGGTCGATAATTTTTCACAGATTCTCGATTATAATTTCACTGCTTATGTTGAAAAGGAGTTTGATGAGATAGCAACCGGACAAATGCAGTGGAATAAGATGCTGGAAGAATTTTATTTTCCATTTCATAAGAATGTAGAGACCACTGAAAAAAATTCTGAAAGAGCCACCGGTGAAAGAGTGCTGGGTATAGACCCGGGTTCGGGTAAAACAGTTACTGCACGAATTGGACGTTATGGCCCTATTGTGCAGAAGAAAATGAATGATGAGGATGAGAACCCTCAATTTGCAAAGCTCAGGAACGATCAGAGGCTTGAGACCATCACTCTGGAGGAAGCAATTGACCTGTTTAAGATGCCACGGAACCTGGGTGAATATGAAGAGAAAGAAGTGGTTATCGGGATTGGAAGGTTCGGACCTTTTGTACGGCACGACAGTTCGTTCGTATCAATTCCTAAAACCGACGACCCATACACTATTGAATTACCAAAGGCTATTGAGCTTATTGAAGCCAAGCGTCAGGCCGACCGTGAAAAGACCATAAAAATATTTGACGAAAACCCTGAGGTAAAAATTCTTAAAGGCAGATGGGGGCCTTACATTTCATATGGGAAGAAGAATATTCGAATTCCTAAAGACACTGCTCCAGAATCTTTAACTCTTGCGCAATGTCTTGAAATGGCTGAAAAAGCACCTGAGAAAAGAGGTCGTGGAGGAGCCAGGAGTTCTGCACCTGCAAAAAAAACCGCAGCAAAGAAAGCTCCGGCTAAGAAAACTACAGCCAAAAAGAAAACAGCAACCAAAAAGAAATCCTGATGATCCATCCGGAGGTGTTCAAACCCGTTGATCATGAATTGATCAGCAGGATAAGGTCTCTTGACCCTCAGTCTATCGCAGCTTCTGGTGCAATAAATACCGGTTCCGGATTGGCTGACTTTGAAGACGGGATCAAGGTGGCAATAATTGGTGTACCTGAATACAGGGCAGCTGATTATGGAAAATATGTTGAATGTGACCTGAACAGGTTCCGAGAAAAATTCTATTCACTTAAAACCAACAGTGGTAAAGTGGGAATTGCAGATTTTGGTGACATAATTCCGGGATCAACTCTACAAGACACTTACCACTTGATGACCAATATTGCTGCTGAATTATCTAAAGCACTGGTCATACCTGTTTTCATAGGAGGTGGTCAGGATCTTACTTACTCTATATATAACTCATATGCGATCAGGGAGCAAGTTATCAATCTGGTAAGTATAGACTCCAGGTTTGACCTGGGTGGGCCCGAAGACCCTCTCAATCCTTCATCATGGTTAGGTCACATAGTATTGAAGCAACCTAATTTTCTTTTTAATTGCAGTAACTTGGGATATCAAAGCTACTTTGTTGGAAATGAACTAATTAACCTTATGGATAAAATGTACTTTGATACCATAAGATTAGGGATAGTGAGGTCGGATATAGCAGAAATGGAACCTACCTTAAGAGCAGCAGACATACTTACAGTGGACCTTTCAGCCGTTAAGCAGGCTGATGCTCCCGGTACTACAAAGCCAAGTCCTAATGGTTTCACCGGAGATGAGATCTGTCAGGCATTCATGTATGCCGGGATGAGTGAAAGAGTCAGCAGTCTTGGGGTTTTTGAATACGATAGTATCAGCGATGTTACAGGTCAGACCGCTCATCTGATGGCACAGATGGTTTGGTATTTTACCGAAGGAGTATCATTGCGCCGTGATGATTTCCCAAATGCAGAACACACTGGATTCTTAACTTTCAGAGTTACAGTTCCGGAGAGAGATGAAGAGATCACTTTCCTCAAAAACAAGCTTTCGGGCCGATGGTGGATGGAGTTACCGGTTGAGGGAAAAAACAAGAAATTCAGCCGTCACCACTACCTTCCATGCTCCCTGAAAGACTATCAACAGGCGTGTAAAGATGAAGTGCCCGAGCGCTGGTGGCAGGCAATTCACAAAATGTATTGATAATCAGCTGTTTAATTCATAGAATCAGTTTGGTTTTCAGCGTGGAATCAACTTTAATTTCAAAATATTTAGTTTTTGCATATCAACAATAATTTTAGTTACTTTAGCCCCCTGATTTATTGCAAACCAATACATTCAACCCATTTATCAACAACCCAGAAAGTTAACCTAACGCCGTATTTTATGAAAAGACTTTTGACACTAACGCTGGTGTTCTCTGCAGCGGTTGGTAGCCTGTTTGGCCAACAGGATCCTCAGTTTTCGCAGAATATGTACAACAAGCTGTTTGTTAATCCGGCAGTAGCAGGAAGTAACGGCGGCCTATGTGGTACCCTGTTATATCGTAATCAGTGGACAGGTTTTGAAGGAGCACCTAAAACAGGATTATTATCCGTTGATGCAGCAGTAAGACCATTACACGGGGGTTTAGGCCTGACCGTTATGGGGCTGGATGAATTAGGATTTGAAAATACTTTGATGGTTAAGTTGGCGTATGCCTACAGGTTTCCATTAGCTACTGGTCAGTTGGCAATAGGTGTTGACGCGGCTTTCATACAAAAATCACTTGATGGTGATTTCAAATATAACGACCCGAATGATAACGTAATTCCAACAGGATCAGTTTCAGGAAGTGCAATTCCTGATATGGGTGCCGGGTTATATTATAACTCTGATAAACTCTATGTTGGTGCTTCAATGTCACACATTGGAGAAGGCACGATCGACTTTGGTGATTTCAAATCAGAACTTGCAAGACACTATTATGGAATGATCGGATACAGAATAGATATCTCTCCATCACTTGGATTGACCCCTTCTGTGTTTGTAAAAAATGTGAAAAGCGAAACTCAGGTTGATGCAAATGCAAACTTGATGATCAAGGATAGATTTTGGATCGGAGGATCCTACAGACTGGAGGATGCCATCATAGTAATGGCCGGCATCAATATCACCCCCAATCTCCGCTTAGGATACTCATATGATATTACAACTTCTGATCTTAAGGATTCTAATGATGGAACCCATGAGATTATGTTGGGATATTGTTATTATTTCAAACCAAAAGTTACACCTATTCTCAGAAACGTAAGATTCCTCTGATATTTGTCATTTATTATACCAAATAGTAACCTATTTTTGGTTTGTTCGTTATCAGCTACTTAGCTTAAAACAAGAACAAATCAATTAATTATAATAATAACGATATTGAGGCGTTTCAGGATAATTAGTTGGGTGTGTGTAATATAACCTAAATTAAAAGGCAGAAAATGAAAAGACTGATCGTATTCTCTGCAGTGATACTGTTTCTGAGCAGTTGTGGTGGTGGCAACAGGGGGCAGTTGGTGGGAGTTCAGAAAAGAGAGAATTGGTACCAGCCAGATCCTTATGGGATGGTATTTATCCCTTCGGGCTCTTTCGTCATGGGTCCTAGTGACCAGGACGTACCTTATGCTGTTACGGCTCAGGGCCGTTCGGTTTCCGTTCATGCTTTTTACATGGATAACACCGAGATCACCAACAATGAGTACAGACAATTTGTACACTGGGTACGTGACTCACTGGCTCACAGGCTAATAGGTGGTGATCACCTGATAGATGAGGGTGAGTATGGTGAGCGTATCAACTGGCGTGAAAGGATAGATTATGATGATGAAGAGAATATTGAAATTCTTTCTGAATTGTATCTGCCTGAAGCTGAGAGGTTTTATCGCCGTAAGGAGTTCGATTCAAGAAAAATGAACTTTGAATACTACTGGGTTGATCTGCATGAAGCCGCTCAAAGAGAGAATCGTGAACAAGGAAAAGTAGACCGTTCAGTATTCATAAAAAGGGATGTTATCAACGTTTATCCTGATACTTTGGCATGGATTCATGATTATACCTACTCTTTTAATGATCCTATTACAAACATGTATTTCTGGCATCCTGCCTATGATGAATATCCTGTTGTAGGAGTAACATGGAAACAAGCAAGAGCATTCTGTATCTGGAGAACACAGCTTCTCAATAGTTATCTTATGGAAGGTGGGGAAACCTTTGTTCAGGATTTCCGCCTGCCAACTGAATCAGAATGGGAATATGCCGCAAGAGGTGGTCTGGAGCATTCACCATATCCTTGGGGAGGCCCTTATATCCGTAATAGTCGCGGTTGTTTCCTTGGAAACTTCAAACCAATGAGAGGTAATTACCTTGATGATGGTGGATTCTACTCTGTTAAGGTAACTTCATACTGGCCAAATGACTATGGCTTATATTGCATGGCGGGTAATGTATCTGAGTGGACCAGCAACTCTTATGATGAATCTGCATACAATTTCACACACGATCTTAACCCTGATTATACCTATGAGGCTAAGGAGTCAGATCCTCCTGCACTCAAGAGAAAAGTGATTCGTGGTGGATCATGGAAAGATGTTGGATACTATTTACAGACAGGAACACGTTCATATGAATATCAAGACACTGCCAAATGTTATGTTGGATTCAGGTGTGTGATGGACTTTATGGGTCGTGATAAGTCTGATTTCTGATGAATTGTTTATTCATCAGCCCGGGAAAAATTTAATACTAACCTTCTAATAACAACTTTAAAACACTAAAAACACTATGGGATTAGCTCAATTCACCCAAGGTAAAAAATTCAAAGGCTTCATGGCAAAACTATATGGCTGGGGAGCGTCTGTCGTTATACTTGGAGCACTGTTTAAGATTCAGCACTGGGAAGGTGCCGGATTAATGCTTACAGTTGGTCTTTTAACAGAGGCCGTGATATTCTTCTTTTCTGCATTTGAACCACCACACGAGGAGGTTGATTGGTCGTTGGTTTATCCTGAATTAGCAGGAATCCATGAGCCAGGTGCAGATCGTAAGAAGAAAAAAATAGATCCGGTTGCTCAGGAACTTGACAGATTGATGGCGGAAGCTAAGATCGGTCCGGATCTTATCCAAAGTCTCGGAACCGGTTTGCGTTCTTTAGGTGAAAGCACTACTCAACTTTCAGATTTGTCTAACGCAACTGTTGCAACAGATAAATATGTAAAAAATGTTGAGTCTGCTGCTCAATCAGTTGGTGGTTTATCACAAGCATATGCTAAAGCTACTGATGCTATGAACAACCTTTCTACATCTTCTGAAGATGTTAAAGCATACAGCGAGCAGGTTAGTAGTGCAGGGAAAAATCTGGGAGCCCTCAATGCAGTATATGAGTTACAGCTTCAGGATTCAAATAAACACCTCCAGGCTACTTCTAAATTCTATGATGGTATCAACTCACTCATGTCAAGTTTGAATGAATCTGTTGAAGACACCAGGAAATATAAAGACGAGGTGCAAAAACTTGCTAAAAATCTTACTTCTCTCAATACAGTTTATGGAAATATGCTTTCGGCTATGAACATAAACAAGAATAATTGATCGTAATTGAAAATCTAATTCTAACCTAAAAAAGAGAGATTTAAGAAATGGCAGGACAAAAGCTATCTCCCCGGCAGAAGATGATCGGAATGATGTATTTGGTATTGACGGCACTTCTGGCCCTCAATATTTCCAAAGAAATCATCAATGCCTTCGTAACTGTAAACGACAGTCTGCAAACTTCAAAAGAGAATGCGATAGTGCGTAATACAGGTTTGTACGACATGTTTGACAGGGCAATGAAAAATGACCCCGTAAAAACAAAACCGTTTAATGATAAAGCACAATCTATAAAGAAGTACGCACAAGAAGTGAACGACTACATAGAAGGTGTGAAAACAGAATTGATACTTAAAGTTGAAGGGCTTGAAGAAGGTGCGGCAGTACCCGAAGTTGCTGATATCGGCCGTAAAGATGACTATGATATTCCTACAAATATCATGTGTGGCGATAAAGCTGATGGCACAGGCCATAAAGCTACAGAGCTGAAAGGTAAGATGAATGACTTTAAGTCTAATATTCTGAAAACTTTATCACCAGAAGATAAGAAACTGTTTGAAAGTAAGTTGAATCAGATCATATCTACAGATGACCCGGCTCCTGAAAAAGTTAGGGATGATAAACGTACTTGGGAAATGGCAACATTTTACCATAATCCAATAGTCGCATCAGTAGCATTGTTGACTAAATTTCAATCAGACGTAAGAAACGTTGAGTCAGAGTTGGTGAATCACCTTCTCAGCTCTATTGATGCTGAAAACTTTAAGTTTGATGCATTACAGGCCAGAGTAATTGCTCCAACCAGCTATGTGTTGCTTGGACAAGAATATAAGGCTGACGTTTTCTTGGCTGCATACAGTACAACTTCTAATCCTGAAATAACACTTGAAGGTGGACAATCTGTTCCTGTTGAAGGTGGAATGGGACGATATATTGTTAAGCCTACTTCAGAAGGAGTAAAGAAATGGGGTGGTGTTATCAAGGTTAAAAAGCCTGATAATACTTATGAAGAATATCCGTTCCAGCAGGAATATATTGCATCCAGACCGGCTGCAGTTGTATCACCTGATAAAATGAATGTGATCTATATCGGAGTTGATAATCCGATCTCTATTTCTGTACCTGGTGTGGCAGATAACAATGTTACTGCAACACCATCAGGTTCAGGTCTTACTCTCAAGAAAGATCCTAAAGGTGGTGCAGGTAAATACATCGCAAATGCTAAAGCCCAGGGTATTGCTAAAATATCGGTAGGAGCCAAGTTTGAAGATAAATCCATGCCAATGGGAGCATTTGAGTTCCGTATCAAGAGAGTTCCTGATCCGGTTGCGATGATAGGTGGTAAAAAGGGTGGATCGATCAATAAGTCCGTTCTTGCTGCACAGTCATCTGTAAACTCAATCATGGAGAACTTTGATTTTGAGCTTTACTTTAAAGTGACGTCGTTCAGAATGACTTTGATCAGAAGAGGTAAAGACCCGGTTGAGATGGATAGTAAAGACAGTAGGATAACTGCTGATATGAAACGCGCCATTGCAGGTGCCGGACCAGGATCAAAAGTTTACTTTGAATATATAAAGGCAAAAGGACCTGATGGTACAACCCGCTCACTGAGTTCAGTGAACTTTGTACTCCAGTAATCAGCCAGGCATATAACTTAATAAGGAAGGTATAATGAAAAGGATCTTAATCATAGCAGTATGTTTTGCAGCAATGACTTTACCGTCGTTAGCGCAAAATGTTTTGGATGGGGTTTATGTACGTGAACATAGTCCTACAAAAGTTCCACCACAACTTTCCTATCTCAGAGAAGCTGATGTTATGTGGTCTAAAAAGATCTGGAGGATCATCGATCTTAGGGAAAAAATGAACCTTGCGTTCTACTGGCCAACAGAAAAGATCAATGACAGAAGAAGCCTTAATGATATCGTTTATTATGCCGTCAAAGAAGGTACGCTAACAGCTTATAAGGATGAGGAGTTCACCTACCCTATGACTCTCGAAGAATTTCAGAAAGTAGGAGGTGCAGGTGTTGATACTACCTCAATTGTTGATCCTGATCCACCATATTTGGAAAGGGATACAGTGATTGTTCGTGAATTCTCTACAGCAAATATTGTAGCCTACCGCGTAAAGGAAGAGTGGTTCTTCGATAAACAACGATCTGTAATGGATGTTCGTATCATTGGCTTGGCTCCGCTTATTTATGCTGTTGATGATCAGGGTAACCGTCGTGAAGGGGATCTTAAAATTCCGATTTTCTGGATATATTATCCAGAGGCAAGGAAAATATTTGCAAATCAGGAAGTATACATAAGAGGAAACGATTCCGATCGTAGAACTTGGGATGATATATTCCTTAAGCGAATGTTCTCTTCATATATATACAAAGAAAATAATGTATATGACCGTAGAATTGAAGACTACAAACAAGGTATGGATGCGCTTATTGAAGCGGACCGAATAAAAATGGAGATCGTGAATATGGAACACGATCTTTGGGAATATTAAAAATTGAATTGAGCAAAAAAAGGCGGACAATTGTCCGCCTTTTTTATTTTTAAATGGTTGATCACGAATGATCATGGTCTTCATGACCCTCTTCCATTGTACCTTCATCCATCATCTCTGTTCCTTCTTCCATTGCAGGCTCCTGAGTTGTGGTTCCAACATAATTGGAGTTAGCAACAAGGTCCATACCACATACAGGGCAGGGTCCTGGTTCCATTCCAGCACTGTTCTCGCAATCCATTGGGCAGATGTAAGCATGTACAGTGTCAACCATGGCAACAGTTTCTGTAGTGGCCTCAGTTGCCGACTCCTCAGTTTGAGCTTCTTGTTCTGTGCTTCCTCCACATGAACTAAAGATCATGATTGCGGGTACTGCTAATGCAGATAATACTAAAATTGATTTTTTCATTGAAATTAAATTTGACGATTATATTAAATTATTGAACGTTACATATTTCTTCGATATTGTCCGCCTACTTCAAACAATGAACCTGTGATCTCTCCTAATGAACAGAACTTTGCAACTTCCATGATCTTTTCAAACATGTTCTCATTATGAATAGCTGCATGTTGTAATTCGGTCAATAGTTTTGACCGTGTATCAGTTTTGCGGGAATGTAACAGGTTAAGTGTTTTTATCTGTTGCTCTTTTTCTTCAGTTGTGGCTCTTATCACTTCACCGGGCGTAACTGTTGGTGAACCTTTAGACGACAGAAAAGTGTTTACACCAATGATCGGAAGTTCACCGGTATGTTTCAGTGTTTCATAGTATAACGACTCTTCCTGGATCTTGCCACGCTGGTACATTGTTTCCATAGCTCCTAAAACACCTCCGCGTTCAGTTATTCTGTCAAACTCCATCAATACTGCTTCCTCTACCAGGTCTGTAAGTTCTTCAATAATAAAGGAGCCTTGTAAACTGTTTTCGTTCTTTGCTTGTCCAAGTTCACGATTTATAATAAGCTGGATAGCCATAGCCCTTCTTACGCTTTCTTCTGTAGGAGTGGTGATAGCTTCATCATAAGCATTTGTATGCAACGAATTGCAATTATCATAGATAGCATACAGCGCCTGCAATGTTGTTCTGATATCATTAAAATCGATCTCCTGTGCGTGCAAAGACCTTCCTGACGTTTGTATATGATACTTAAGCATCTGAGAACGCTCATTTGCTTTATACTTGAGTTTCATTGCTTTTGACCATATCCTTCTGGCCACTCTACCAATTACAGAATACTCGGGATCAAGCCCATTTGAAAAGAAGAACGAAAGGTTTGGTGCAAAATCATCCACACTCATTCCTCTGCTTGAGTAGTATTCTACATAGGTAAATCCGTTTGATAACGTAAATGCAAGCTGAGTAATGGGGTTAGCGCCGGCCTCCGCGATATGATATCCGGAAATGGATACCGAATAAAAATTTCGGATCTTATTCTCAATAAAATATTGTTGCATGTCTCCCATCAAGCGTAATGAAAATTCAGTTGAGAAAATACATGTGTTCTGGGCCTGGTCTTCTTTAAGTATATCAGCCTGCACGGTTCCTCTTACAACTGCCAGCGTTTCTTTTTTTATCTTTTGATAAATACCTTGCGGTAGCACCTGATCGCCGGTCACTCCCAAAAGGAATAGGCCAAGTCCGTCATTTCCTTTCGGAATCTCGTAATTGTATGCCGGTCTTTCAGCACCGCTGTAAAGCTCTTTGATCTTTTTGGCAACCTCTTCTTCCAGACCATTTTCATGGATATACTTTTCACATTGCTGATCAATTGCAGCATTCATAAAATAAGCTGCTATAATAGAGGCCGGACCATTAATGGTCATAGATACAGAGGTGGATGCATTACACAGGTCGAATCCTGAATAAAGCTTTTTGGCATCATCCAGGCAGCATACTGATACACCTGAGTTACCTATCTTACCATATATATCTGGCCTGTAATCTGGGTCCTGTCCGTATAACGTTACGGAATCAAATGCTGTTGAAAGCCTTTTGGCGGGCATGCCAATTGAAACATAGTGAAATCGCTTGTTGGTCCGTTCAGGGCATCCTTCGCCGGCAAACATGCGTGTAGGATCTTCATTTTCTCTTTTGAACCTGAACACTCCGGCAGTGTAGGGAAATTCTCCCGGAACATTTTCCTGCAGTATCCATTTCAGTAGATCGCCCCAGGCTTTAAACTTAGGTAATGCAACTTTTGGAATTCTTTGTCTTGATAAAGATTCAGAAAATGTTTTGATACGAAGTATCTTTTCTCTGACTTTAAATTCATAAAAATCCTGACGATATAATTCAGCTTTTTCAGGAAACTCCTGAAGCATTTTCAAATTTCTTCCATCAAGCTTTAATTTCAGATCTTCAAATCTTACCTCAAGTGCAGAAAGGATATCAGTGTTATTTTGTCCGGACTCGTCTTTAATAGAATGAATTGTAAGATCAAGTGCATAAAGGTGTTGGGCAATGTCGCATTGTTCTCTCACCCATTCATCATAACTTCTGTTGTTCTCTGCTATCTCGCTTAAGTACCTGGTTCTGTTAGGAGGAATGATATAGATCTTTTCACTTAATTCTTCTGATACCAGGTAATCAGATTTTAGTTGTGCGCCGGTACGTTCTGTTATGGTATTCATAACAGTTCTGTACAAACGATTCATCCCCGGATCATTGAATTGAGAAGCAATAGTGCCAAATACAGGAATATCATCATCATTTATATCCCACAACTGGTGGTTACGCTTATATTGCTTTTTAACATCACGCAATGCATCCAGGGCGCCACGTTTATCAAACTTGTTTAATGCAATGATGTCAGCAAAGTCCAGCATGTCTATTTTTTCCAGTTGAGTTGCTGCACCATACTCCGGTGTCATAACATATAGCGATACATTACTGTGGTCAATTATTTCAGTATCCGACTGTCCAATACCGGATGTTTCCAGAATGATCATATCATATCCGGATGCTTTCACAATGTCAATGGCTTCTTTCACATGTCGGGAAAGTGCCAGGTTACTCTGGCGGGTTGCAAGCGATCGCATATAAACCCTGTCATTCTGAATGGAATTCATTCTGATCCGATCACCGAGTAGTGCGCCACCTGTTTTCCTTTTAGATGGGTCAACAGAGATAATGGCAATTGTTTTATCCTTGAACTCGATTAAAAACCTTCTTACAAGTTCATCAACCAGGGATGATTTACCGGCACCACCTGTACCTGTTATTCCCAGGACCGGTGTAATTTTTTCTTTGGTCTTTGTTGTGATCTGATCATAAAGTTTACTGAATGCTTCAGGATCATTTTCAGCTGTTGATATAAGCCGGGCCACAACATGAGGGTCTTTTTCACCCAACATATTTATTTCGCCATTCAGATTTACTCCTACAGGGAAATCACAGCGTTCAAGCATGTCATTGATCATTCCCTGTAAACCCATTTCACGACCGTCATCAGGAGAATAGATCCGTTCAATACCGTAATCCTGCAACTCTTTGATTTCTTCCGGAAGTATTACTCCTCCACCGCCACCAAATATCTTGATATGTGAACATCCTTTTTCTTTGAGCAGATCATACATATACTTGAAATACTCCATATGACCACCCTGATAGCTGGTTAGAGCAATTGCATTGGCATCCTCCTGGATAGCGGTATCTACTACTTCGTTTGCGCTTCTGTCATGTCCCAGGTGAATTACTTCAGCTCCACTGGCTTGGATGATTCTGCGCATTATATTGATGGAAGCATCGTGACCGTCAAATAAACTGGCGGCTGTTACAACTCTGATCTTATTTTTGGGGACGTATTTTTCTGTTACCATTTACATGTTTTGAAGGATTACAAAATTAATAAAAATGAAGCAGTACCATCTTCCTGTAAGTAACTAAATATCAATTATATATGAATTATGGTGTTCTGAGGTCCAAATAGTACTTTTGCTGCTGAACCATATGTAAATTAACCTGCTGAACGGAATGTTTTTTTACCTGTCAAAAATCTTCGAATTCCTTTTGCTCCCACTTACGTGGATTTTGATCTTATTTGGTTTAGGACTTATCCGGTTCTCATCGAAAAGAGGTAAGAAATATCTGATCGCATCTTTTGCCCTTTTGGTATTCTTTACTAACCCCTTTATTGCAAACCTGGCAACCGAAAGTTGGGAAGTTCCGGCGTTCAACATTCAAAAAATTGATGAACCATATGATGTTGCCATCTTGTTGGGAGGTAGTATGCGGTACTATAACTATGAACTGAAGCGGCCTGTATATAGTTTAAGTGTAGACAGATTATTGCAGACCATTGAACTGTACCAGCGCGGTAAAGTGAAAAAGATATTATTATCCGGTGGTTCGGGGAGGGTGATTTATCCTGAAGAAAAAGAATCATTAGTTATTCAGGAGGTCCTTCTAAGATCGGGTGTTAATGCCAACGACATTTTATTGGAAACAGAATCAAGGAACACATGGCAAAATGCTTTATTTTCAACCAAAATATTAAAGCAGCATTCATTCAACTCATATCTTCTGGTTACCTCGGCATGGCACATGCGTCGTTCAATGGCTTGCTTTGATAAGGCCGGACTGGAGGTGGTGCCATTTTCAGTAGATGAACGTTCCGGTGGAGGAGCGCTCACCCCTGACCGTATCATTGTGCCTTCTGCAGTATATTTTGTAACATGGGAAATGCTGTTTCATGAATGGTTTGGTTGCCTTATTTACAAAATCATGGGGTACATATAATATTCCAACTTAAGACATTGGTAAACTAAAGCTATCTTTGTAAAAAATAATCGATCGTGAAAAATTTAAGTCTATTGCTCAATTTAGTGCTTGTGGTTGCTGTTGCTTTTTTATTTTACAAAGTATATTCCCAACCAGAGCAAATATTATCATCTTCTGAAACTAAAAGGACCCAACCTCAGGATCCGATGTCTGACCGCATCGTATTTGTAAATTCAGATTCTCTACTTGATAACTATGAGTATTTCAATGAGTTAAAATCTCAGATGGAGAGTAAGCGTGATAGTATAGACAGATTACTTCAATCAAAAGCATCTTCACTTGAAAAGGAGATCATGGAATATCAACAAAAAGCTCCCGGAATGACTGATGCTGCACGCATGAAAACGGAAGAAGGACTTATGAAGAAGCAGGAATCAGCCATTAGTCTTAAAGATAAATTGCTAGACTATCTTCAGAATGAAGAAACAAGAATGAATGATAGCATCCATTCAAATCTCACGAACTATTTGAAGGAATTGAATAAGGAGCGTAACTACCTTTTTATATTAGGATATCAGCGTGGAAGTGGTATCCTTTTGGCTAATGATTCACTTGATATCACTCAGGAAGTGATTGTAGGTATCAATAATCGATAGCAGGTCAGCAAAAAATTATATTTCCTGAAGATTTTTTTCCAGCATTTTAATGCGGTCTTCAGCATCCTGCTTTTTCTTTTGTTCCAATGCAATTATTTCAGGCTTAGCATTTGAAATGAATTTTTCGTTACTAAGCTTTTTCATAACTGAATTTAAAAACCCCCGTGTGCGATCCAATTCAACTTCTATCTTTTTCTTTTCTTCGCCTTTGTCTATCAATGAAAGGGTGTGAGCAAAGTATTCATGCTTTGCAACAATTATCGAAACTGTATTCTCGGGCTTTTGATCAACTTCATCAATTTTTTCTACGTTACACAGCTTCTCAGCCATCTCATGAAATTTCTCAGCATTTATACCCTGACCACTTTTATAAGAAACTTTAAAGTTTTGTTTCAATGGTATGCCTGCACCATTCCGGAGGTTACGGATCTCAGTGACCAGAGATCTGAACATTTCAAATTCATTCAATAGTTCTTCGTTTACATCGCCTGCTGAAGGCCATGAAGAAACTATTAAAAAATTATTTGCATCTCTTGATTCCAGTCTTTGCCAGATATCTTCACTTATAAATGGCATAAATGGATGAAGTATCTTCAATAGTCGGGCAAAGATATTCTTGGTCTCACTCAGAACATTTGGTGATATACTGTGGCCTACAGGTGGCTTGACCAACTCAAGATACCAGGCACAAAAGTCATCCCATACCAGCTTATATGTGGTCATGAGTGCGTCTGAGATCCTGTACTTGCCATAGAAATCGTCCAATACTAATATATCATGATCGATCTTGTTGTTCATCCACTTTATAACAGAGCTTAGATCTCTTGAATCCGGTTGACCGGTATCTGATTGCTGTTCCCATGTGTTTATTAAACGGAAAGCATTCCATATCTTATTGCTAAAGTTTCTTCCCTGCTCACATAGCCCTTCGTCAAACAAGAGGTCGTTGCCGGCAGGTGATGATAGAAGCATGCCAACCCGTACGCCATCAGCACCATATTTTGCAATTAATTCAAGAGGCTCAGGAGAGTTGCCTAACGACTTCGACATTTTTCTGCCTTGCTTATCTCTAACTATCCCCGTAAGGTATACATTGCTAAATGGTTTCTCACTACGATATTCATAACCTGCAATGATCATCCGGGCAACCCAAAAGAAAAGTATTTCAGGGGCAGTTACTAAGTCATTGGTCGGGTAATAGTATTTAATATCCTCGTTTTCAGGATCCTTGAACCCGTCGAAAACAGATATCGGCCAAAGCCAGGATGAGAACCAAGTATCCATCACATCTTCATCCTGCATGATGGTTGAATGATCGATCTCTTTCTTGCCGGCAGCCGCACTTTCGTTGTTGATCTTAATGAACTCTTGCTTAGCCTCAGATTCAGTTTTTGCAACCACATATTCACCTGATTTGGCATACCATGCCGGGATACGGTGACCCCACCACAATTGTCTTGAAATGCACCAGTCGTGAACATTTTCCATCCAGTGGCGATAGGTGTTCTTGAACTTATCAGGTACAAGTTGAACGTTATCATTCATAACATTATCAAGCGCAGGCTTTGAAAGTTCTTTCATCTTTAAAAACCATTGCTGAGAAAGTCGCGGTTCAATTACGGCATTGGTTCGTTCAGAAAAACCCACACTGCTTTTATATGGCTCTGTCTTTAAGAGCAGACCTGCCTTATCCAGGTCTTTAACAATTGCCTTACGTGTGTCGAACCTGTCCATCCCAATGTAAAACTCTGCGGCATCACTCATTTTTCCTTCAGGAGTGAGAATATCAATCGTTTCAAGTTTATGCTTAACACCGAGATTGTAGTCATTAACATCATGGGCTGGGGTTACCTTTAACGCACCGGTTCCAAAATCCATTGTTACATATTCATCTGTGATAACAGGAACAGCTCTGTTTACCATGGGTACTATAACATTCTTACCATGCAGATGCTTGTATCTTTCATCTTCAGGGTTGACGCACACAGCGGTATCTCCCAAAATTGTCTCAGGTCGGGTTGTTGCTATGGTCACAAAATCCTGGCTTCCTTTAATCTGATATTTTACAAAGTATAGACTGGAGTCTATTTCCTTATGAATAACTTCTTCATCAGAAACAGCAGTCATGCCTGCCGGATCCCAATTTACCATTCTGAGTCCACGATAGATCTGACCTTTTTTATGAAGATCAATAAACACATCTATTACAGCATCGTACAGATCGGGTTCCATCGTGAATCTGGTACGATCCCAGTCGCAAGAGGCTCCTAGTTTTTTAAGCTGTTCAAGTATGATCCCTCCATATTTATTGTTCCATTCCCATGCGTATTTCAAAAATTCATCTCTGGTAAGATCACTTTTGCTGATACCTTTCTCTCTGAGCATAGCAACAACTTTTGCTTCAGTGGCAATGGAAGCATGATCGGTTCCCGGAACCCAGCAGGCGTTTTTCCCCATCATCCGGGCTCGGCGGATCAGTACATCCTGTATGGTATTGTTTAGCATATGCCCCATATGGAGTACTCCGGTAACGTTAGGTGGGGGTATTACTATCGTATATGGCTCACGGTCATCGGGAATAGAGTGGAAATACTTGTTTTCCAGCCATTTTTGATACCAGATGTCCTCAGTGGTAGAGGGGTCATATGTTTTAGGGATGTCGGTCATGGTCAATTCGGGTATGGTGTGCAAATATCAGAATTTATAACGGATTACCCCTGCTTTTCCAGTGCTATTGTGTTCATTTCAAGCATTTTCCGAAATAAATTAACGTCAAGAATACCTTTGTGTAGCATTGGAAAATCTGATATACTTCAACAGTAAATCATTATTCGGATGTTATTTTGCATCAAATTCTAATTTCTGACATCTGATTGGCATGGATTTTGGCTGGTGATAATACTTTTTAATCCATTGATAATTATAACTCATTCATTCAAAATTCATATTGAAAAAATAACTTTGTTTCCTTAATTAGCTAAAATATCTCAATTCACTAAATACTCAATTCAATTATTATGAAAAAAACAATTTTTGCCTTGGTCCTGATGGCATTTTTCGGGACAGCGGCTATCGCACAGGACGCTGCCGAAAGCACTGATCCAAATGCACCTGTAATGAAATTTGAAACAGATGTTCATGATTTCGGAACCATTGAATATGGTGGTGACGGAACATATGACTTTAAATTCACTAACACTGGAAAGACTCCATTGATCATTTCAAATGCCCGTGGATCCTGTGGATGTACCGTTCCAAAATGGCCAAAGGAGCCGATCGGAAAGGGTCAATCAAACGTGATCAATGTCCAGTATGACACAAAAAGACCTGGTCCATTTACTAAAACTGTGACCATTTCTTCGAATGCAACAGAGCCGAGCAAGGTTATTACTATTAAGGGAACTGTGAAGCCTGCGGAAAGTAATGAGCCACAAACTCCTGTAAAAAAGGATGCTGGTGCTCCTGTTGAAGACCATGGTCATTGATCAGTAAAACAGCTCCTGTTATGAAATTAACACTAATTGCAATTTTGGTGACTTTGATGCCTTTTGCAGCTACACTTGCTCAAACAGACAAGGTTGTTGAAGGGCCGGAAATGACCTTCGTGAAGTTGGAGTACAACTTTGGAAAGATCGAACAAGGTGAATCTGCTACTTATGTATTCAAATTCACAAATACTGGCACTCAACCAATCATTATCAATGAAGCTCATGGATCATGCGGTTGTACTGTTCCTGAGTGGCCCAAAGAACCAATCATGAAAGGTGAGTCAGGTGAAATAAAGGTCACGTTTAACTCTGCTGGTAAAATGGGCTTACAGGATAAAACGGTTACTATCAACTCAAATGCAGTTAATAGTCCGTTATACCTTCATATGAAGGGTAATGTAGAGGCAAAACCAGTAAATAAAGGGCAATCGGAACCTATTTCCGAACCCTCAAAATAAGTCGTAACAGGTAATTTATTAAGTTTGTACCCCTTCCGCCACTGCGGAAGGGGTTTCTTATATCATAGAATTATGCCGGCAATTTCAAATAAAGGTATTCAAATGCCCGCTTCCCCCATAAGGAAGCTAATCCCCTATGCTGAAAAAGCACGAGACAAGGGGGTGCATATTTTCCATTTAAATATAGGTCAACCTGACATTGAGACTCCAAAAGTGGTGTTGGATGCTATTAAAAATAATGATCTTAAAGTCATTGAATATAGCCACTCAGCAGGAATGGAATCATATCGAAGAAAGTTAGTCAATTACTATTCAAGGTACCAGATCAGTGTAGATTATACAGATATAATGATCACCACCGGTGGTTCGGAAGCTATCGAAATAGCAATGATGACTTGTCTTAATGAAGGCGATGAGATAATAATACCTGAGCCATTTTATGCCAATTATATTGGATTTGGCACACAGGCCGGAGTTACAATAAAACCAATTATTTCGTCAATTGAAGATGGCTTTGCCTTACCACCTATATCTGAATTTGAGAAAATTATTGGCCCAAAAACCAAGGCCATTATGATTTGTAATCCGTCTAACCCAACAGGCTATTTATATAGCCGGGAAGAATTGGAAGCACTACGAAATCTTGTATTGAAATATGACCTTTATCTTTTTTCGGATGAAGTATACCGGGAGTTTTGTTACGATGGAAAGCAATCTTTCTCTGTTCTAAACCTTGAGGGTGTTGAGAACAATGCAGTTATGATAGATTCTGTTTCGAAGCGTTACAGTGCCTGTGGTGTTCGGGTGGGAGCGCTTGTTTCAAGAAATAAGGAGCTAATGGCAACTGCTTTAAAATTTGCTCAAGCAAGGCTGAGTCCTCCAACATTTGGCCAAATTGCAAGTGAAGCAGCTATTCAAACCACTAGTGAGTATTTTAAGAAGGTCAATAATGAGTACAAAGCCCGGAGAGATTTTATTGTTGATGCCCTCAATACCATGGAAGGTGTGATCTGTCCTAAGCCTAGTGGTGCATTTTATGTAATTGCCCAACTCCCGGTTGATGATTCAGATAAGTTTTGCCAGTGGATGCTTGAATCATTCAGTCATAATGATCAAACAGTAATGATGGCACCTGCAAGTGGCTTTTATTCGTCTCCCGGATTTGGAAAAAACCAGGTTCGTATTGCGTATGTTTTGAATTTGGAATCACTTAGGTCCGCAATGGAATGTTTGAAAGCTGGTTTGGAGGCATATCCCGGTAGAGTCATTCCTGCACCCGAAGAAAGTAGATCATCCGTTAATTAATGGAGCCATCAGGTCACGGATAGAGTGGTAGCTGTCTTTTAGTAAAAATGGCAATTCTTCATTATTAGCCCACTTGACTTTTTCAATTCCTTCTTCATTTTGCGGTTTTGGTTCATTCTGATCCGTTGAAATCATGTGGAACCAGTAGGTGATTTTCAAATACTTTATTCCTTTTTGTGAGTAGGTATGGTATAAGGTATCATAACGGCTTCGGATAACTAATTTATTTATCCCACATTCTTCAGTCACCTCTCTTAAGGCAGCTTCTTCATGCGACTCTCCTGCGTCTATCTTCCCTTTGGGGAGGTCCCATTTACCTCTTCGGTATATCAATAAGAAAGGCCCCTTCCTGTTATCCAGATTCACAATGCCTCCTGCAGCCTCAACAATAGTGAATAACCGACAAAAAGAATCAAAAAATTTCTCTGCATTGGCAGTTACTACTACCAAATGGGATATGGTTGAGGTCTCGGCTTCTGATAGCAGGGTTTTTGGGTCTATCTCAGCGCCATCTATGAACCTTGCATTAGGCCAGAGTAGTTTGTAATCTGATTCAGACTTGCTTAAGATTATGAGGCACAAGTCGTTTATAAAAACTTTGTACATTTGTTCGAGTCAGTTGGAATGGAAACGACCGCATCAAATATAGCCGAATTTCTTTTGCAGATTAAAGCTGTGAAATTACAACCTGATAACCCATTTACCTGGGCATCCGGATGGAAATCGCCTATATATTGCGACAACCGGATCACCCTTTCCCACCCCAGAATTAGAACATACATACGGCAGGAATTGGTAAAGATTATCGATGATAGTTTTGGGCCTCCTGATGTTATTGCAGGGGTAGCTACAGGGGCTATTGCTCATGGGGTGCTGGTTGCTGAAGCCATGGGCTTACCCTTTGTTTATGTAAGATCATCAGCCAAAGATCATGGCAGGCAGAACCTTATTGAAGGTGAGGTGAAGGAAACGCAATCCTGTGTGGTGATTGAAGATCTGATTTCTACAGGAAAGAGCAGTCTAGCCGCAGTAAAAGCATTACGTGATAAAGGGTTGATAGTAAAAGGTATGGTAAGTATCTTCAACTATGGTTTTGATGAAGCATTGGACAACTTCAGGCATGCAAACTGCCCGTTATATTCATTGAGCAATTATGATATCCTCATTCAGGAAGCCATCAAGCAAGGATATATTCGTAAAGATGATGAAGAGAGTTTGATCGAATGGCGATCTAATCCTTCCGTCTGGAGGCAGAAATAAATTTTTCCATGACAAGAATTGAAAGTAAAACAGTGACTGTACCTCAGGGTAGCAATGAGGTATTTGATTTTCTGAGCAACTTTAATAATTTCGAAAAGCTGATGCCGGAACAGGTCATCAATTGGAGTTCTGATAATGAAAAGTGCAGCTTTGATATCAAAGGAATGGCTACCTTGGGAATGGCATATGAAGAAAAGGTAAAACCTAACCTATTGCGCATACGAAAAGATGGGAAAGCTCCTTTTGACTTTTTTCTTAATTGTCATATTACTGATGAAGGTGATCAATCCCGTGTCCAGCTTGTGTTTGATGCCGACCTCAATCCATTGCTTAAAATGATGGCCGAGAAGCCACTTACTAATTTCCTCAATATGCTTACCGATAAATTTGCAGAGCTCTGTAATGCAAATGATCTTGGATCCTTCACTCAAAAATAAACTTCACATCTCCATGTGAAAAGTTGATTGTTTCACCACTTTGTAATTGTATAATCAGGTTGCCAATTTCATCGGTGCCTGCTATCTTTCCTTCAATACATCCATCTTTCACTTCATACATACGGTATTTGCCAAATCCTAAGAGTGCCTGGTCAAATGTATTGTTTATGGTGTTGTATTTTCCAATTGTAAAAATCACCTGCCAGTTGTTAAGGTTTTTAATTAGGATTTTTATAATATCCTCAACTTCATGTTCAATTCCGGTTTCCAGCA
This sequence comes from Bacteroidota bacterium, assembly GCA_024643795.1. Classification (GTDB taxonomy): domain Bacteria; phylum Bacteroidota; class Bacteroidia; order AKYH767-A; family OLB10; genus JAHEMF01. The sequence goes on from JAHEMF010000003.1 coordinate 32,933, forward strand.
GTATAGAAGTTGCTGCCGGTGAGTAATGTTTGAATGTATGTTGATTCACATTGATGCCTATCCCGGAGATGCTCCATTCTATTTTGTCAATACGGATAAGGTTCTCAACCAGTAATCCAGCAATTTTTTTTGAATCCACCAAAATATCGTTTGGCCATTTTATACTCACCTTTTGTTGTGGTAATAGTTCTCGAACCGTGTCATAAATGGCCAAAGTCAGGAATTTATTGAGAATGAATTGCGATGAAATTGGAAGTAGCACTGGCTTTAGAATAACTGAAAGCAATACATTTTTTGAAGCTTCGCTTTCCCAGGTCTTACCCCTTTGCCCTTTGCCTCCCGATTGATAGCTAGTGGATATTAATTGTCCGTTAAATGCCTCACCCTTTTCAATCAGTTTCTGTGCGTATGAATTGGTTGAATCTACCTTTGTTAGATCTATACGTTGCTCACCTATGAATGAAACACTGAACATATTGATATTTAACTATTTGTGATATTGGGGATTTTGTACGGGGTGTCTCAAAACGATCAAAAAATCGTACTTTTGTACAAGTATAAGTAAACAGTTGCGAATGGTGAAAACAAAGCGACTCAGCGTTACTGAGTCCTTAAGGTCAGAAGCAGACCAGATTGCGGATTCTGCTATTAAAGGGATTTTTGAAAAAAAAGGGCATGATCCGGTGATTTTGGATCTTCGTAATCTCAAAAATACAATGGCAGATCTGTTCATCATTTGTCATGGTGATTCAGATACACAGGTAGAGGCAATTGCGGAATCTGTCATTGATCAGATCAAAGAAGACCTGGGTGAAAACCCGGTCTTCAAGGAAGGTTTTGAAAATGCAGAATGGATATTACTTGACTATATCAACGTTATTGTGCACATTTTCAGAAAAGAGCAAAGAGATTATTACGGGATAGAGCAGTTTTGGGCTGACGCTGAATTCAGTTATCCTACAGATGCGGCTTGATTTACATGCTTGAAAACCAAAGTTGGTATTTGTTGTTAAAGCCATAGTTAATATTTAATTCCATATTTTATATAGTATCAGAAGAACAGAGATGTCGGAAAATCAAGAACAGGGAACACAAAAAAAGGGTAAGAAAAGTAACAACCCACTTAGTAAGTTGCCCAAGAATTCCCCAAAATTCAATTTTAATTTTTATTGGATCTACATAGCCATATTCATTCTCATTTTTGTGGTTCAAGCCATGGATTGGGGCAGCAAGGCCCGTGAAACAACCTGGATGAGTTTTCAAAAGGAGATGCTGAATGCTCACGATGTAGATAAAGTAGAGGTTATCAATAAGGAGAGAGTTAACGTTTACATTCTTAAAGAAAAGCTAGGAGAAGAAAAATATAAAGCGGTTGCCAGTAAAGCCTTGAGTAACTCTCCAAATGAAGGTCCTCATTATTATTTTACAATTGGTGATGTGGGAACATTCGAAAAGAAAATGGAAGAAGCTCAGGCTGACTTCACCCCTGATCAAAAAGTAAGCATCAGTTATAATAATAATGACAGAAGTTACTGGGATGTAATTTTAACCTGGTTCCTTCCCATTGCAATATTTATTTTGATCTGGGTTTTTCTCATGAGGAGAATGGGGGGCGGAGCCGGCGGGTCGCAAATATTTAATATAGGAAAGTCAAAAGCTACCCTGTTCGACAAAGACATGCATGTAAAGGTCACTTTTAACGATGTGGCCGGTTTGGAGGAAGCAAAGGTAGAGGTCATGGAGATCGTTGATTTTCTCAAGAATCCGAAGAAGTATACGTCCTTAGGAGGTAAAATACCGAGAGGTGCGCTGCTTGTTGGCCCTCCTGGAACCGGTAAAACACTATTGGCAAAAGCCGTTGCAGGTGAAGCACAGGTTCCATTCTTCTCACTTTCTGGTTCCGATTTTGTTGAAATGTTTGTTGGAGTTGGTGCTTCAAGGGTAAGAGACCTGTTCAGGCAAGCTAAAGAAAAAGCACCTGCCATTATTTTCATTGATGAGATCGATGCCATTGGTAGGGCACGTGGTAAAGCACCCTCTTTCAGCGCAAATGATGAACGTGAAAGCACATTGAATCAGCTGCTCACCGAAATGGATGGTTTTGGAAGTAACACCGGGGTTATCATACTTGCTGCAACCAACCGTGCAGATGTGTTGGATAGGGCATTGTTAAGACCCGGACGTTTCGACCGTCAGATTTATGTTGAATTACCTGATCTGAATGGTAGGAATGAAATATTTAAAGTTCACCTTCAACCTATCAAGACAGATAAAAGTGTAGATATTGATTTTCTTGCAAGGCAAACACCCGGTTTCTCAGGAGCTGATATAGCTAACTTGTGTAATGAAGCAGCGCTGATTGCAGCCCGCAGAAATAAATCGCAGGTTGATAAACAAGACTTCATGGATGCGGTGGACAGAGTAATTGGTGGACTCGAAAAGAAGAACAAAATAATCACCCAACACGAGAAAAAAGTTATTGCTTATCATGAGTCTGGTCATGCCGCTGTTAGCTGGTTGTTGCAATATGCCCATCCATTAGTTAAGGTTTCTATTGTTCCAAGGGGGAGTTCCCTGGGTGCTGCCTGGTACTTGCCCGAAGAAAGACAGATCACTACAAAGGAACAGATCATGGATGAGATATGCGCTGCACTAGGTGGAAGAGCTGCTGAACAGGTTGTGTTTGGCTCAGTATCTACAGGTGCTTTGAGTGATCTGGAAAAAATAACCAAGCAGGCGTATGCTATGGTTTCAATATTTGGATTGAATGATAAGATAGGTAATGTTTCGTTTTACGATTCCAGTGGCAATCAGGATTATAATTTCACCAAGCCTTATTCTGAAAAAACAGCGGAAGTAATTGATGAGGAAGTTAAGAAGCTTATCGATGTTTGCTATGAACGTACCATGGATATTCTTATGAAGCATAAGGATAAATTGGATCAGCTTGCCAAGGCATTACTTGAAAAAGAGGTGATCTTTAAAGAAGATCTGGAGCTTATTTTTGGAAAGCGGCCGTATGATGACAATGGGAATCCGGCACCGGATATTAAGTCAGATCTTGAAGATTCATTGCAGCCTCCTCCAGGACAGGCTAACCTTAATGACAAAGCACAGAAGAGTGTAAATGGTAACGGAGAGCATTCTCATGACCCTGAACAAGTAAAGAAGACAGGGAGTGAAGAATTGCCCGGTTCCGGTTCATAAAGACTAATTGTATGCAGGAAAGTACCTCCAGAGAAAAAGTATTAAAACGAATACGCAAGGCTCTCATAGGTAAGACTGCAAACCCTTATCCGGATCTTGATACCACATCCAGTGTATTTGAAATGAATGATGATGCCCCTGAGCTCATTTTTGCAAAAACATTTAGGGAAGCAGGTGGCCATTTTATTTTTTGTGAGGATATGCTTGAGTTTGCGGACTCCTTTTTAAATCTTGTTCAATCTAAAAAGTGGAAGCAGTTACATTGTTACGATTCCGATCTCAAAACCTTTTTAATACAGTGCGAATTCCCTTTGGCGGGTGATAAATCATTGGTAACTGATAATTCTGTAGCCGTATCACTTAGTGAATGTCTCATTGCCCGAACTGGAAGTATGATGATCTCATCTGGACTTGAAACAGGCAGGGGGCTTCCTGCACTATCGAAAGCTCATGTTGTTGTTGGGTTTACTCATCAATTGGTTGATGATATTAGTGATGCTTTTAACCTGATGAAAAAAAGATACAACAGTGACCTGCCTTCATCAATGACAATAATAACAGGACCGTCAAGGACCGCAGATATTGGTAATGAAGTAGTGGTGGGGGCACAGGGCCCTGAAGATCTATTTTTCTTTATGATAGATAAACCTCTTTGATTAAATTTGGATGATGAACAAGGAATGGGTAGTTGTATATACCAGTACTCAGGCACATAAGATCAATATTGCCAAAGCAGTTCTTGAAGATAACGGGATCAAGGCCATCGACCTGAGTAAAAAAGATTCATCATATACTATGATTGGTGAAATAGAATTATATGTTAATCCCCAAGATGTAACATTAGCTCAGTTTTTGATCAAGGAAAACCAATTGTGAAAGAATTACCAAAAAGGATCATTACTGCTATATTTTTCGGTCTTTTTGTACTGGGATCTATATACCTTGGTATTCACACATTTTCAGTTTTATTGTTGCTCATAGGCTCGATCGGGTTATATGAACTTTACAAAATCGCCCGGCTTGTAAAGTATAAAAATTCGATATTTCTTGGAGTAGCAGGAGGGATGTTGGCATTGATCATCATGTTAGGGTATTTTAACCATCTGGTTGCTGCAACCTACCTACCGATATTGCTCATACTTCCGGCAGCTGTTCTAATCACTGAGCTTTACAGAGATCAGGAAAACCCGTTGGGCAACGTTGCTGTAACCATTTTAGGTTGGCTGTATCTTGTCACACCCTTGATACTTTGGCTGTGGAGTGCAAAATCGTTTTCAGATAACTACGGTCAAGATGCAAGTAGCAGTTTTCTGTTCGGATATATTGCCATGATCTGGTGTAGTGATACCGGTGCATATTTTTCAGGAGTTTGGTTGGGTAAGCATAAATTGTTTGAACGTATTTCTCCAAAAAAGACCTGGGAAGGACTGTTTGGTGGGCTTATTCTAGCATTGATTTCTGGTTTTGTAATATCACGATTAACAGAGTTATTATTGTTGACAGACTGGTTGATCATTGCAGTTATAATTGTATTTGCAGGAACTGCAGGCGACCTTGTAGAATCAATGTTCAAGCGTAGTGCAGGTGTAAAAGATAGTGGTAAGATACTACCGGGACATGGAGGCGTTCTGGATCGCTTTGATTCACTGTTTATTTCAGCACCATTTGTATTTTTATACTTGCTGATGACAGGGCATATTTCTTAAGAACCCTTAGCTTTCATCTTTTCAATAAACAGCTTCAGGCTTCCATTAAAATCTTTGTCATACTCTTCTTGCATCAAGTCCTGTCTTTCACGGTATCTGAGATATGACATGAAGAAAGTATTGTTTGGTAGTTTGTCAGATCTGGGATCAAATTTATATCTTTTGGGTATATTCAATGGCAGCCTGTTCATGCCCATCATTATTTGTGCAATAAACTCGTATTTGATTGACGCTTTCAGTTCAACCGATTTTTTGTCATCAAGTGCTTTGTACAGACTGTCAAGTTTGTTTGCTGAAAGTAACATATAAGACCCGATGAGATCATCATCACTTAGTTGTTGCTCGTATTTTATGATCTTTTCGCTGTTGATACCATATTTGTGTTCAAGAAATTTCACAGCACCCCGTTCTCCTATAAAAGTTGCCAGGTTTTCATTGTAGGTTACATCTGATTTAATGAATATTGTCGCATGAGTCATTTCATGAATGATCAGTTCTGCCAGACTACCATCGCCTCTGTTGAGCATATTGGATAAAATCGGGTCGTGCAGAAATCCCAATGTTGACCATGCGCTTACATTTGAAATATCGGTATCATATCCAGATGATCGCAGTTTGATCTCTTCCTCCAGTGCTTTCGATTGTTCAAAAAAGCCTTTATAAGGCACGCTTCCCAGATATGGGAATTTCCATTCAAATGGTTCTAGGAAAAATGGTTGGCTAGCGGTGACCACCCATAGTACAGGTTTGTTTTTCTGATCGTATACTGTTGAGTAGTTGCCATTATCTTCCAAACCGAGTGAATCAATTGCAAATTTTTTTATCTCCTGTATCAGCTGTAGCTTTCTGGTTTTTTCCTGATCAAATAATTTATCTTCAATAGCATCCTCAATATTTACTGAGTTATTAATGATGTGCATTTGGCCTCTCAACTGGCCAACACCATAGATTACTAGCTTGCGATTCAGTAAAATGTAGCCAATACCAAGGATTACAAGTGTGAAAAGTGAGTATTTGATAAAAGTTTTCATTGCCCTTTAGGCCTGTATACAAATGGCATATGTTTTTTGATCTTCCGTTGGAGGCTTTTGATCCGATTATAAGAATTATCAGCTCTCAGATACAACTCATCATTCTGTGTTGATCTGTAGTAGTTTCTGTGAAAATCAAGCATGGCTTCAAAGTCAACTATCTTATCTGTGGCAGCAGGTTGTCTCATCAACAATGGGCTGTCAAGCCATTTAAATGGAAGGTCAATGAAGGCAGTACCCATTCCAGTGGCTTTGCTGCTTACAAAACTACCGGACACGTGTGACGATGTTGTCATGATTTTGTTTTGTAGCATGAATACAAATGCCTTTGGGTCGGTCATGAATACCTTATTATTATTCTCACAATATTGTTTGATCCTATTTACAACGTCAATGTAACTTTGCATCAGCTCCGGAGTATCCAGAGTGCATCCGGTATTGTATATCTCCTGTGGGTGTGATTTTCCGAGTTTTTTGATGAAACTGTTGTAAGATACTGAAACACTATCGTAGAAAGCGGGATAGAGGTTGGGGAGAATCCTGTAATTTGTAAATTTCAGATCATAATTTAATACAACCAGATCAGGCCTGAAATTTTCAACGATCCTGTAATAGTGATATTGTGAAACCAGTGTCCAGTCTGAAATAAGTATAACTGCGCCCTCAGGGGCCGACTCATTCAGCACATTCATAAGGGACGTGCTTACATCAAAATCTTTAGCATTCGTCTTTTGAAAATTAACACCAATTTGAATCAGTGTCATGGCCGGTATAATATAAATCAAAACTCTGAATCTGTTCATGGCATATCGTATGCCCCACGCTATGATGATAGATAGCAACATGAAAGGAAGTATCATGTATGCATCCGTATCTGAAGTCTGATCAATTCTGAGCTGATAGATCAGTACTACCAGAAAATAACCCACAATTATGAACAGGAGACTTATTCGTTTTCGCATAACATATATCCCGGCAAGGAGAAATGGGATAAACAAAAACACCTGCTCATAAAGTAATGTCATAAAGTATGGAAAACGCAGACTTATGAGGCCGCTTACCTCAGTAGTAGTATTTTTAATCCATGCTCCTCCTGAAAGATGGTAGATCAGTCTGTCCCAACTATCAGGATTTCCGAACTTAAATGACAACTCTTCACCAGCTCTGAAATACATATACAAGTAGAACATAACCATGAAAAATGCCGACGAAGCAACCAGAGCTATATTACATTTGTTGAAGATCATCGTCTTTAATCCACCCTTAGGCCGGGTAGTTCTAACGCTGAATGAATGATAAAACAAGCCAACTATAATGAAAGGAATAAACAGCACAACTGTTAAATGATGATTTGCAAGGCACATTCCCAGTCCGGCTCCTGCTGCTAATGCATATCCGATCTTTTTCGTGATCTGCATTTTAACCAAACCATATAAAAGCAGAGAAAATGCAAATGCATGGAAGGCGTAAACTTCAATATTATGTGACCAATGCCAGTAGGTAACACCAGTCGCAATAGAGATTGTTGCAAACCATGCCGAAACTGCTGCTCCCTTTTTTGATTCCAATATTAGCAGATGGTAACAAGCATAGTATAGCATCAATATTGCTGCAGATGCTGAAACAGCAGAAAACCAGGTTAATGAAATGAAGGTATTTGAAAAAATGTTTGAACCAAAGCTGTCCCACAGATGTGCCAGGTATGTATATGCAGGAAACCCTGGCGGATGTGCAATGGAGTTTATTTTAGCTACAAGTGCAAATTCCGCTGCGTCTGCAAATCCCAGCGAAGGAGGTGCGTTAACAATGTAGAGTATAAGTGGAAGAAGAAACGCGCTGATTGCGGCAGCAAGATGAAAATAATGATCCTTACGTTGTTCAGTCATTGCTATTCACCGGATATGGTTCTGCAGTTACCAAGATATTGCCAATTCTGAATATCAGAATGGGTATGTATTTTTATCTATCAACACATTGGCGATCCTTCGTCTTGAATCTTTGGTGTTGTATGGATGCATCTTAGTAAATCGCTTCAATCCAAGTAACATCATTCTTAATTCATCTCCGTCGGCCATTGAACATATAGCACTTTTCCCTGCATGATTTACTCGATCAGCACTTTCATATATGAAAGTGTGCATCATATCAATATAAACTGTTAATTCATCCGAACCTTTGGTGGTAGATAATTTCTGTACCCTCAGTAGTATAGATTCACTTGTATAAGTTTCTATGATCATATCGGAAATATTCATAATGATCTCTTGTTCTTTAGCCAATGTCATCATGTATTTCTGAACTGCCGCACCCGCAACCATAAGAATGGCTTTTTTCATGTTTGATACTGCTGTTAAACATTCGCTGAATGGAGTTTCTTCTCCATTTCCAAAATCAGGTATGCCCATTAGTTCTTTCTGAATATTCTGAGCTGGGGTCATAAGATCAAGAGAGCCTTTCATAGCGCGTTTCAGAAGCATATCAACAATCAACATCCGGTTGATCTCATTGGTACCTTCAAAAATCCTGTTAATTCTTGAATCTCTGTATGCGCGATCCATTGGATAGTCGCTTGAAAATCCATATCCTCCATAGATCTGCACACCTTCATCAACCACATAATCCAATACTTCAGAACCAAATACTTTTAATATTGCGCATTCTACCGCAAATTCTTCAGCAGCTCCTAAAAGAGAATCAGCAGGATTTAATCCTTTTGCCAATAATTCTTTTTCCATTTCATCAATCTGATCACTCGCCCGATATAATGCTGATTCAAGTGTAAATGTTTTAATAGCCTGTTCAGCAAGCTTATGTTTGATAGCTCCAAACTTTGAAATGGGAAGTTTGAATTGTTGTCTCTCATTGGCATAGGAAACAGAAAGTCCGATCGCTCTCTTGGCTCCACCCAATGCGGCTCCTGCAAGTTTGGCCCTTCCTATGTTAAGAATATTAAATGCTATAAGGTGTCCTTTGCCGATATCTCCCAAAACATTTTCTACAGGTACATTACAGTCAGCAAAGAAAACCTGACGAGTTGAAGAGCCTTTGATACCCATTTTATGTTCTTCTTCACCTAATGATAATCCGGCGGTATTTTTCTCAACTATGAATCCGGTGAATTTATCGCCGTCAATCTGTGCAAATACTATGAAGAGATCTGCAAACCCTGCATTTGTGATCCACATTTTCTGACCATTCAGAATATAATGTTTGCCATCACTACTTAATATGGCTTTTGTTTTAGCTGCCAGAGCGTCTGAACCGGAACCGGGTTCAGTAAGACAATAGGAGGCTTTTAATTCTCCGGTGGCAAGCTTAGGCAGATATTTACTTTTTTGTTCTGCAGTTCCAAAATAAAGGATGGGTAATGTACCTATTCCGGTATGTGCTGACATTGCCACAGCAAATGAGTGACCTGCACCCATTTTCTCAGTCATGAGCATTGCTGTAATAAAATCTTTTCCAAAGCCACCATATTCTTCAGGAACGGAAATACCTAAAAGGCCCAATTCTCCTGCCTTATCCATGATAGACTTCATCAACCCTTCTTCCATTGAATCTATTCTGTCAAGATAGGGGAGTACTTCTGCATCCAGAAAATCATCGGCCATAGAAGCCATCATTTTATGCTCTTCGGTGTATTCCTCAGGGATAAATACAGATGTGGGGTCGCTTTCGCGGATGATAAATTCACCTCCTTTAAGGCTTTTTTGTTTAGTATCAATCATGACATTAGGTATTTGAATCAAAGTTAACCATTACTAAAATAGTATAGTAGTGAAATAAGGATTGAATATTCCAGAATTATTAAGCACAAAAAAACCCCGGTATTGACCGGGGTTCAGTTTTTAGCGACTTTTTTATTGTCCCAAAGTATAGCTTAACGAAACTTTGATAACCTGATTTTTTAGGTCACCATCATCACTATCAGCGATATTTGAAAGACCAAGATTATAATTGGCAGCAAAGCCAAGGCCGCTTTCCAATTCATAACCCAGACCGAATCCTAGACCGAAATCGGTACCGGTGTAAAAATCTTTAATGTCTGTATCACCAAATTTATCTTCACCATCCCATTTTGCGCTCATTAGGAATCCGATATATGGACCAAAGTCGATGTGAAGCCCGCTCTCAAGATTATAACGACCCCAAATCGGTATTTCAATATAGTTCAAGTTGATGTTAAATGCATCTCCCTGATCAGGATCGATCTTACATCCTTTAGCAGAATAAAGCAATTGTGGAGCAATAGAAATGTTATCAGTAACGTCAAAGTTTACAAACCAACCTGCATGGAATGCGAAGAGCATCTTGTTGTTTTCAACATCTCCTGACTGGTTAGCTAGGCTTATACCTGCAACTGGTCCATGTTTAAGTTGAGCATTTGCAGTACTGAATGACAGCAATCCAATTGCTGCAATGGCAATGGCTTTAAATACTTGAGTTTTCATAGTAGTGATGTTTAATTATAGTTTTAGTATTAGTTTAAATGTTACGCTGCAAAGGTTAAAATAGATTTTCAAATTAACAGGATTTCAATGAGTTAAAAGCTGATAATTATCAACATTGAAAAGTTATAAATCAGAGTCTTTCAAAAATTCCGGCAGCACCTTGCCCGGTTCCAACACACATAGTAACCATGCCGTATTTTCCATTACGCCTTGAGAGTTCGTCAAGCACCTGTACCGTTAGTTTGGCGCCAGTGCACCCTAAGGGATGGCCTAATGCAATTGCCCCTCCGTTAACATTGGTTATTTCGTTGTTTAGACCCAATTCTCTTATTACGGCAAGCGATTGAGAGGCAAAAGCTTCATTCAACTCAATTAGGTCTAAATCCTTCAAGCTTAATCCGGCTCTCTTCAGTGCCATTGGAATTGCTTCAATAGGTCCAATTCCCATTATTCTTGGTTCAACTCCTGCAACTGCGTAGGTTACAAAGCGTGCAATTGGAGTTAGGTTATGTTCTTTTAGGAATTTTTCAGATACTACCATAACAAAAGCAGACCCATCACTGGTTTGAGATGAATTACCAGCAGTTACCGTTCCTTTGGCATCAAAAACCGGTTTTAAGGAAGCAAGCTTGGAAAGGTTGGTGTCGGCGCGTGGACCTTCATCCGTATCTACCGAAAAACTCCTTGTTTGCCTATTTTCTTTTTCATCAAGGAATATCTCTTCAATAGGAAATGGTACTATCTGATCGCTGAATTTTCCTTCCTTGATAGCCGACAATGCTTTCATGTGTGAGTTGTAAGCAAACTCATCCTGATCTTCACGCGACACTTTGTATTCTCTTGCGACTGCTTCGGCCGTTAAGCCCATACCCCAATACCATTCAGGATGTGAAGCAGCTATTTTTTCATTCGGAATTATTCGCCATCCCCCAAAAGGTATTGGTGACATGGTTTCAACCCCTCCTGCAATGATACAATCTGCCAAACCGGTGTTTATCTTGCTTGCAGCTATTGCAATGGTTTCAAGTCCACTTGAACAATATCGGTTCACTGTCATACCAGGAACCTTAACGGTATTCAACCCCATTAAGGATATCATTCTGCCGATGTTAAGCCCTTGTTCAGCTTCAGGTGTGGCGTTCCCAACAATTACATCGTCAATCAGTTCGGTATCAAAATCGCCGAGTGACTTGATAAGGTGGGTAACAATATGGGAGGCGAGATCATCAGCACGGGTAAAACGGAAAACACCTTTGGGGGCTTTTCCTACAGCACTTCTGTATCCGGCAACTAGATATACTTCCAAAGTATATGATTTGAATTATTTAGGGGCTTCGGCTGGAGCTAATTTTGGTGCGGCAGGATCCTTTGTACCCGGAGGTGGCACTTTATTACCTTGAGTGGCCTTCTTTTGCGCAGCTTTTTTTGCTTCGGCAGCCTTTTTTTCTTCTTCAGCTTTCTTCTCAGCAGCAAGTTGAGCCTCTACATCCACTCCATCCTTATATGTGTTTTGACTTACAAGCTCACCTCTGCGGTTATAGATCTTCCATACACCATCTCTGAGTCCGCGGTTATATCCGGTTTCAGTTCGTACGTCGCCAGATTCAAAATACTTCATCCATTTACCGTTCTTCTTGCCATCAAGATATTCACCCTCAATCTTAACATTTCCTGAATAATAATATCTGATGTAAGTACCTTCTTTTATTCCATTCTGATACTCAAGTTCCTCCATTATTTTGGAGTAGGGGTAAAAGCGTTTGCTGATGCCGTGGCGGGCATCATTCACATATTCTATTTCATTGATTATGTCGCCATTGGAATTGTAAAATTTCCAAACTCCTTGCCTCTGGCCGATCTCATCAGTTTTATTCCGATGTTTCTCTTTCTTAGGAGCATATTTAGGCCTTTCCTCAGTTTGGGCCATGATTCCAGAAATCATGGTAGTTACCAAGCAAAACAACAATACAATGCGCTTCATCTAATTGATTTTATAGGCTTTAAATGGAATTTAACCGGGCCTAAAGGTACAAATCAAATTTAATTTCTTAGAGGTTTTCCTGTGGTCAAAATGCTCTGAATTCTTTCAAGAGTCTTTTTTTCACCACAAAGCGATAAAAAGGCCTCTCTCTCCAGATCAAGCAGGTATTGCTCTGAAACCAGTGAAGGAGCAGAAAGGTCACCTCCGCACATTACCCATCCAAGTTTTTTGGAAATAAGTTGATCGTGTTCAGAAATGTAGTGTCCGGCCAACATGCTGTTCGTTCCTGCATATATCATACCCAGTGCGGACTTGCCTAATACCCTAATACTGGAAGATGGCACCGGTTCATTATAGCCCGCATCAGCCAGTGATATAACGTCAGATTTAGCATCTGCGATGAGTCTGTCCTTATTCATGGTTACTACGTCTATTCCGCGGCGGTAAATGCCCAGATCGAATGCTTCAGCAGCAGAAGTGGATACTTTTGCTTGAGCAATTGTTAAAAATCTGTTTCTCAATGAGTTAAGTTCGATATCTCCATCTTCTAAGGAATCTGAGAAACGTTTAGTGAATTCTTTTGACCCGCCACCTCCGGGTATCAGGCCTACTCCAAATTCTACCAATCCTGTATAAGTTTCGGCAGCAGCTCTTACCTTGTCAGCATGTAGTGACATTTCACAACCTCCTCCCAGAGTAAGCCCATGTGAGGCCAAAACTACCGGGACTGGCGAATAACGGATCCTCATACTCGCTTTTTGGAAAGCCCTGATGGCAAAATCAATTTCGTCCCACTCCTGCTCAACGGCAAACATGAATACTAGCCCCAGATTGGCACCTGCAGAAAAATTCGCAGCTTCATTACCAATTACCACACCTCTGAAATTCTCAGATGCCATGTCAATGGCTTTATGCAAACCTTGTAATATTTCACCACCGATGGTATTCATTTTGGTGTGAAATTCCAGATTAATAACTCCATCACCCAGATCAATGATGGAACACCCACTGTTCTTCCAAAGTGTTTTATTTTGTTTGAGGTCCGAAAGGATGATCAGTTCCGATGAACCCGGGATGATATTATAAGATTTGGAAGTAGCATCAATAAAATGTCTGTTACCATCTTTTAATTCATAGAATGATTTGATGCCATTCTTTTTAAGTTCCAATATCCAGGGAGCAACTTCAACCGAATTCTTTTGCAGTGCATCTATAACAAGATCAAAACCTATTGCATCCCATGCTTCAAATGGACCCAGCTCCCATCCAAATCCGGCCTTCATTGCAAGGTCGATCTTATATATATCATCCGTTATCTCAGGAATCCTTTTGGAAACATAATCAAATAGATTTAAAAACATATGACGGTAGAACTCACCTGCCTTATCTTTTCCTTCGAAAAGTAATTTTGTTCTTGCTTTAATATTTTCAACAGCTTTAGCATTTTCAAGAGTGCCAAACTTTACTTTTTGTACCGGAGCGTATTCAAATGATTCCAGGTTTAGGGCAAGTATTTGCGTTTTACCTTTTTCATCTTTTATTTTTTTATAAAACCCTTGTCCGGTTTTATCGCCAAGCCAATTATTATCAGCCATTTTCTGAACAAAGTCAGGTAATATGAAGAATTCTTTAGCTGCATCTTGCGGACAGTTTTTGTAGAGCCCATTTGCTACATGAATCATCGTATCCAAACCAACCACATCAGAAGTTCTCAGTGTTGCCGACTTGGGTCGTCCCAGAGCTGGCCCTGTTAACTTATCGATCTCTTCAACCGTAAGGTTCATTTTTTTAACGGTGTGCAGTAGTGCCATAATGGAAAACACTCCTATCCTGTTGGCAATAAATGCCGGTGTGTCCTTGCAAAGGATGGTGGTTTTGCCCAGCATCTTATCACCCAATTCAACAAGGAAGGAAGTAACCTCTTGCGAAGTTTCTTTAGTGGGAATGATCTCTAGTAACCTTAGATATCGAGGAGGGTTAAAAAAATGTGTGCCGCAAAAATGTTTACGAAAATCATCCGATCTGCCCTCTATTAATAAATGAATGGGTATTCCGGATGTATTTGTTGTTATTAGACTTCCTTTACGCCTTACTTTTTCTACTTTTTCATACAACGATTGCTTTATGTCTAACCTTTCAACAATGGCTTCAATGATCCAGTCCTGATCTCCAAGCTTTGAAAGGTCATCTTCATAATTGCCGGTTGTGATATTTTTTCTGAGTGAGTTTTTAAATAAGGGTGAAGGTTTCGACCTGATCGCACTTTCCAGAGAAGCGTTGACAATTTTATTTCTGAAAATGTGTGATTGTTCTGTGAGGCCCTTCTTTTTATCTTCCTCCGAAAGTTCACGGGGGATTATATCCAACAAAAGCACCTGATAGCCGGCATTGGCAAGGTGGCAGGCTATGCGTGAGCCCATAATACCGGATCCAAGTACAGCTATTTTTCTGACTATGCGATTCATAAAAGGAAAAGTATTGATAACCTCCCAAAAGTAAGTAATAATAAAAACAATGGAGGGGAAGGTTAATTATTCTATGGCAGGCCCAATACCGGGATATGAGAATGGCTCAACAATTTTTTTGTGACACTTTTGCCCATAATATTATCGAAGAAAGAATGGATTCCCGGCCTCAAAACAAGCATTCTGGATTGATGGCTATCCAGAAAATTTTCAATGGCATTTACAACATTTGATTCCTCTTCAAAATAAGCATCTACTTTAACATCGCTGCAGGCAGTTTCTATGTCTTTCCGTATTTGATATATGGTATCATTATCGCCTTTTACATCAGCAAACAAAAGGTCAAGATCAAATTTCAACAATTGCAAAACTCTGTGCAAGGCATTAAGGCTGCTTGTTTCAGGAGTGTTGTCTACATCAACAGCCATTAGTGCGTTCCCCTCCTTTTTAAATTCACATTGCGGTGGTACAACAATTACAGGTGTAGTAGTAGTTATCAATGTTTGATATGCAACTTGTCCAACAAATGCTCCCTGAACTCCTGATTTACCCTTAGAACCCATAATGATAACAGATGATCCTGAAGATTCGGCAGTATGAATTATTGCTCTTGAGTGGTCAGGCAATGAAGTAACTTCCCATGAAATGTCAATTGAGTGACCCACCTTTTCTCTCAGGTCCTTAGCAAACCTGTTCAGATCTACGGAGGCATTTTGAGCCACTTTTTCAGCGAGGTCAATGAATAAACCAGCCCTGGGAGGGCCTTCATACTTGGCATTATAATGCAGATGAATAGACGCACCTGATTGTTTAGCAAGCGAGACCGCATAATTCAATGCTACATTGGAAAGGTCTGAAAAGTCGGTGGGCACTAATATCTTCATAGTTTATCTGCTCTTTTTATATGAGTAAAAATATCAAGTTCGATCAAATAATAACACGACAATTGTCATGTTATCAATTCTCTTCACCATAGATCTTGTCGATTTTTTCCTTAAATGTTTCTTGAATTATTTTCCTCTTCAAGCTTAGTTTTGGAGTTATTTCCCCGCGGTCAATGGTGAATTCTCTTGGAATTAGCTCAATTCGTTTTATGGTTTCGAAATGTCCCAGGGTTTTGTTGATCTCGGCAATATCCTTCATAATCCTTTTCTTCACTTCGGGTTTGGCAATGATATTTTCATTTGAGCCATCCTCAAGGTCGATAGATTTCTGTTTTGCCCACTCACGAATGAAATTAAAAGCCGGCACAATAAGTGCGGATGCAAACTTTTTATTTTCACCTATTACAATTGCCTGTTCAATGAATCTGGATTCTTTTAATTTATTCTCGATCATTTGAGGAGCAATATATTTTCCTCCCGAAGTTTTGAAGATCTCTTTTTTTCGGTCAGTGATCTTTAGATATCTTCCTTCTTCCAATATTCCAATATCTCCTGTATGGTACCAGCCATTTTCATCAATAACTTCTGAAGTAAGATCGGGTCGGTTGAAATAACCCATCATTACATTCGGTCCCTTACACAATATCTCGCCATCATCTGCAATTTTTACAGAAACTCCCTGTATCACTGTGCCAACAGTACCTATTTTCATACCGTTAGGCTCAAGGTTGTTCACAGCAATTACCGGTGATGTTTCAGTGCATCCATATCCCTCAAGGACTCTGATTCCAGCAGCCCAGTAAATTCTTGCCAGTCTTGGGTTAAGTGCTGCCCCTCCGGAAACGATAGCTTTTACATTGCCTCCAAGTGCATCTTTCCATTTACTGAAAACCAGTTTGCGTGCTATGCCGAGAGAAAAGTTGTAAATAAAACCTCCTGATTTATTAGGATCATATTTTTCACCAAGTTTGAGTGCCCAAAAGAATAACCCTCTTTTAAATCCGGTAAGTTCACTTCCTTTTGCAACTATTTTATCATATACTTTTTCCAACAGTCTTGGCACTGCAGAAAATACCTGTGGTTTGATCTCTTTTAAGTTATCACCAATTGTATCTATACTTTCGGCATAGTAAATTGAAACATATATATACATGTACATGTATGTCAACATTCGTTCATATATATGATTCAAAGGAAGAAAGCTTAAGGCAAGGTCACCTGGTTTGGTGGGAGGCAGCTCCCTTACAGCGATGAAATTGCTTACCAGGTTATTATGTGACAGCATTACACCTTTGGGTGTTCCTGTTGTTCCAGAAGTGTATAAGATAGTAGCCAATGAATGATGTTGAACTTTATCCTTACGTTCTATAAGCAATTCTTTTTTTTGAAAGAGTTCTCCTTTTTTTAAAAGAGACTCCCAATTCTCTGCACCATCAACTTCATCAAATGTGTATATGCCTTTGAGTTTTTTGCAATTTCCAGACGCTTTTTTTGCCTTCTCAAAAAGCTCTTTTCCCGATACAAATATCAATCTTACATCAGCATCTTCTAAAATGAAAGATAGGTCATGGTCACTTATGGTAGGATAGATTGGCACATCAGCACAACCAACTTGTAAGGTGCCGATATCCACGAAATTCCATTCTGGTCTGTTATTTGAAATGATGGCAATGCGGTCACCACTCTCCATACCTATTGAAAGTAATCCATAGCTTACTTTATCAGACATGGTTTGAAAATCCTTGCTGCTGTATTTTATCCACTTGCCTTCAACTTTTCCTGCCAGTGCTACCTTCAGAGAATGATTTTCCAGCTGATGATGAATTAGATCGAATATTCGGTGTACAGACATATTATTGATATCCTTTAAACAAATAACGACAATTTTAACGTAATTTGGAAAACGTTGAGTACACTGTACTGATATGGACCTGCGATTTCAGAAATCATTCAATCTTAAATTCCCACTGGTGGTAGCACCGATGTTTTTGGTTTCCAATGTCAGAATGATGCAATCTGCCATGGATGCGGGAGTGATGGGTGTTTTTCCAACTTTGAACTATAGAGCCCCTGAATTACTTGCTGATACCCTTAGCAAGCTAAATCAACATCTGCAAACAGGTGTAACTGGTAGTTATGGCGTAAACCTGATTGTCCAGAAAACAAATATTTATAAAGAAAAACATCTTTCTGTTTGTGCAGAACACAAGGTGCCTTTTTATATCACTAGCTTGGGAGATCCGGCATTTGTAATTGAAGCAGCAAGATCGTACGGCGGTAAGGTTTATTGTGATGTAACAAATATGAAGCATGCTGATAAATGTGCTGCTTTAGGATGTGATGGATTTATTGCAGTTTGCAGCGGTGCAGGCGGACATGCCGGACCATATCCGGCACATATTCTTGTTCCGGCTCTTCAGAAGCAGTTTCCTGAGATACCAGTCCTTGCCGCCGGGGGTATTTCAAATGGAAAATCTGTAGCAGCTATGATGACGCTTGGTGCCGCAGGGGTTTCGGTAGGGACACGGTTCATTGCCTGTGATGAAGCAGAAGTTTCTGATGCCTACAAAGAAGCTTTGGTTAAAGCCAGATTTTATGATATCGTCATGACTGACAAGCTTTCCGGCACGCCAAGTTCAGTAATTATAACACCTGAATTGGTGAAAGCAGGACTTAATCAGGGCCCTGTAGGCAGGTATTTCAACGAACACAAATTCTTAAGGAAATATTACAAACTCTACCTACAGTTACGAGGGATAAGCCAATTAAAAGATTCCATGAAAACTGAATCAAAGCATAAGGTTTGGAGTGCAGGTCAGTCTGTGGAATTTATAGATCAGGTGCTGCCTTTGCAGGAAATAGTGGATAGTATCAAATTAGAATACGAAAAAACACTAGCTGAAATTTGTTCTGCGTAATACATCATTTGTTATCACTGACACAAACTTTATAACAGTTAGTTTGCTTTTGACCCTGATAAGCTTTAATGAAATAAATACCGCTTTCCAATTCAGAAGTATTTATAACAATGTCTGAGTTATGGTTTGTGAGCTTGAGCTCTTTGACCTGTCGGCCAGCCAAATCATAAATAATAAGCATATTTGTTGGAACCGTTGATTCAAGAGTTATATCAGTTCCTCTCATAACAGGATTGGGATATGCTTTTTGTAAATTTGATTCCGGAGCATCGAGTAAGCTTGTTAATCCGCAGTTCACCAAAGTTTCATAAGCAACTGCCTTTCCATAGCCATAAATATTATTTGGGAGATTGCTGCCTGTGAATGTGTCCTGCATTGCGCAATTGATGATAGCATTTTTAACATCCATAGCTGTTGCTGACGGGTATTTTTCTAAATAAAGTGCAGCTATGCCGGCTACCACGGGTGATGAACTTGATGTGCCCCCATCTCTAAAGTGTTTTCCGCCAAATGCAACTTTATCAGCCTGAGCTGACGCTGCCCAGATATTTAATAATGATTGTTCTCCACTTGAGATCATAATTCCTCCTGATGCACTTATATCGGGTTTTATTCTTCCGTCTCTTGTAGGACCCCAGCTAGAACTCTGTGCTATTTCTCCGGGTACTACTGTTGAATTTGAATACAAGTTACCGTTAACATCAAGGTACTCACTGCGGTTACCATAGTTACCAACTGCGATTACATTTTCAAGACATTGAAATCCACTTACAATGGTTTGGTTATCATCAGGCAGTTTGTAAAAGACTATATCCGGAACTGCCGTTGCTGTAGGTAAAGGGCTTACAAAAAAACCCGATTGTCCTGATCCGTCATAGAATTTCCAAATATCAAATTTTCCGGTACCTGTCGTCATCCAGCGCCATTTGTATGAAGTGGAATCAGGAATAATATTGTATTCCATCAGGTAGGTAGGTCCTTGTAGGCTGCCATAACTCTGTATCACTGCTAATCTGTTACCAGATGGACTGAATAGTGTGTCAGATTTAAAAATACCAAGGTGATTTGCTATGCCCGAGAAAGGTATTTTGCCTCGAAAGGAAGCTGAAGTTATGTTGGCATCAGCTCCAACGCTAAACTTTACATTCTTAAAATTTGATGTATCTGCCCAAACTTGAAAATATAGTGATGGAAATGATGGATTGTGCGATAACCATGTCCAGCTAGTATCTGCATTTGTGTTGTAACCCAGATGAAATTTTATAGTTCCCGCATTTCCCGCTGCAGCTACCATCACACGGCCGGGTTGTTGGTTAAGCATGTTGCTGATCAGTTGCGACTGCAGGTCCTTCCCATCATGTGATCCGTAATAGTCTCCAAGACTTGCATTGATAACACATGGCTTGCCTGCAAGATTAGCTTTTGTAAATATGTAATTAACGGCATCTGAATAGGTGAAATGAGTATCATCATTAAAGTTAAAAGCTACTTCAATAATATCAGCCTGAGGAGCAACACCTCTGTTGGATCCATTAGCAAGTGCATTGCCTGCAGAAATGCCAGTAACATGAGTGCCATGTCCAAAGTAGGCTTTATCATTATGTGCTGCTGCTAATCCCAGATCTATCTCAGGACCCGTCCAGGCCTGTCCGTAACCATAAGGTTGAGGAGTGTTTGAAGATGCCGCAAGATTTTGATCCCATAGATTTAGTATTCGTGTTTTGCCTGTTGAATCCTGAAGATCGGCATGAGTAAAATCAACTCCGGAATCAATGATACCTAGGATAACATCTTTTCCTTTATATGCTTGTATCAAAGGGGAAACTCCTGTATGTACTGCATTTACATGATTCAGTGAACGCATAGAGTCGTTCATCAGAACATAATTATTATTGGGAGATTCAATCCTTTTGACCCATGATTTTTTTGAAAGTTCTTCAATAGCATATCGGGGTATCATGATATTTGCAATATCACCGTAATGATAGTTGGTTACCCCCTGGCTAACCTCAACAAATGCTTTGATCTTTGCAATGTCTCCCTGTACCAGAAGGTACTGATCAGAGGCTTGTCCTGTCCCGGTTTCCCGGATCTTAGTTGCCAGATCCAGATTCAGCTTTTCAGACCCCTGACTCAATGAGTCTGAATAAATTGAAAATATTATTACCCCAACAAGAAATAAAACCCTGAAGTTCATTGTTATATCTATTGAATAATTATTCTACTATAAAGATAATTATTACGAATATTCTTTTTAAAAGTTCCTGACAGGTGTTTTAAACCCTGATAATGCTATGTTTTGCACATAATTATAGGATGAATGTTGAAAAAAGTTCTGTTCATTTCTGCACAGATACACTAAATTCGCCTCATAATAACCAACTAAATAGATCAATCGAATGAAGTATCTCTTGACGCTGTTAATAACTGTTATTTCCGCTCATGTTCTGGCACTTGATCCTGTTAAGGAATATAAGGTTACACCTGATAAATTTGGTATGACCTACAAAGAAGAACAGATCAAATCAAAGGATGGAGCCATTTTGAATGCCTGGTTTTTTGAAGCTTCTACTAAAACCACAAATTGGGTGGTGATGTCAGGAAGCGGGTCGGGTAATATGGCTGATGATCTTGAAATAGTGAATTCGTTCTTGTCAACCGGTCAAAATGTTGTTTGTTATGACTATCGTGGATTTGGTGCCAGCAGCGAGTTCAAGATCGATCCGGATCTTTTTATTTACCCTCAGTTTATTGTTGACCTTAACAGCGTGCTTGACTATCTTAGAAAATCAAGAGCCATAACAAAATTCAATCTTTACGGTAAAGGTATTGGAGCAGGGTTATCAATCGGTGTAGGTGCTAATAGGCCAGAAACAAAAAAGATAATTGCAGATGGACCATGGACCAACCTGGAAGACATGAAATCAAGGATCAAAGCAATTACCGGTAAAGACGTAAATATGCCTTTTGGCTTTGATAAGAATCATGAACCAACGTATGCCTTTGATAAGTATAAGGGTCCTTCCAAATCGTTGCTGGTCATTATCTCTGAACAGGATAAATTGATCGGTCCTTCAGAGGTAAAATCAATCAAAGGAGTCAGCTCAACTTATGTTGTTAAGAACTCTCCTACCAATTCAGAGAATTTCTCTACTGATAAGAATACATACTTTGAGGAAATATCAAACTTCCTGAATAAGAAGTAAATCAGAAAACTTTTTGAGTGTTGCCAATCAAATATCTTGATTGATCGCTTCAACTCCCTTTAATTCCGGAATGGATTTCAAAAGGGACTGTTCAATGCCAGCTCTGAGTGTCATCGTGCTCATGGAGCAAGATGAGCATGCGCCCAATAATTCAAGCTTTACAACCATGTCCTCAGTAATCTCAATAAAGGAAACATCGCCACTATCAGCTTCAAGGTAGGGCCTTAAGCTTGCCAGCGTACTTTCAATACGCTCTATTAATTTCGGGTCTTTGTTTGGTGCCATGAAGTGCAAATCTAGTTAATTAATACCCGATTGTTTGTACAGGTTCGGTAGGTGCTAAGTGGGCATTTCGTATTGCCACTTGTTGCGCCAGTGCAGCAGCTGCCTGGAGAAGTGACTTTGCAGCCGGATTTTCTTCATCCAGAATTATCGGTCGGCCGCAATCCCCCCCTTCCCTCACAGCTTGCACTAACGGCACTTGACCAAGGAGTGGGATATTGAGTTTTTTGGCCAGTTCAGATGCCCCTTCTTTTCCAAAAATGTAATATTTATTTTCAGGCATCTCGGCAGGTGTGAACCATGCCATATTTTCGATGATTCCTAACACTGGAACTTTTATTGAATCCATTTGAAACATTGCAACTCCTTTACGTGCATCAGCCAAAGCTACTTTTTGTGGTGTAGAGACTATAACAGCACCCGTAACCGGCACTGCTGAAACCAGAGTGAGATGTATATCACTGGTACCAGGAGGCAGGTCGATAAGGAGATAATCTAGTTCACCCCATTTTGCATCGGTAAATAATTGTTTCAGTGCCTTTGATGCCATAGGTCCACGCCATACAATTGCCTGAGACGGATCTACCATGAAGCCAATAGAAAGCATTTTAACTCCATACTTCTCTACCGGGGTCATGTATTGTTTACCATCTTCTTCCAGAACGGAAAGTTGTTCATTTTCCACCCCGAACATTATAGGCATGGATGGTCCGAAAATATCAGCATCGATCAAACCAACCTTAGCGCCTGTACTTGCCAGTGCAACAGCCAGGTTGGCGGTGATAGTTGATTTTCCTACTCCCCCCTTCCCTGATGCTATTGCTATTATATTTTTTACTCCGGGAAGTATTTCAGCCGGGTTCCTCTTTGATGTAACATCTGCAGTCAGGTTCACTGTTACATTAGCTTCTGAATCCACAAAATGAATGATTGCATTTTCACATGCACGGCGGATAAGATCCTTCAAAGGGCATGCAGGAGTGGTGAGTACAACAGTAAAAGAAACATTTTTCCCATCTACTTGAACATCTCTAATCATGTTTAGTGTAACCAGATCTTTCTTTAGATCAGGTTCCTCAACATTTCTAAGAGCATCTATTACTTTTTCTTTTGTGATCTCCATAACTTTTAAATTCTTCGCAAAGATACGAAGGGTGTGGTTTGCATGCCAGATTTATAAATCTAATTCAACCGAAGGATCCCAAAAAACCTCGGTTAAATTTTGAACTTTATCATCAATTATAACTATACCCTCATTTTCAAGTAGTTGTTGCATCATATTTGCATCACCGAAGTGATGTTTGCCGGTCAGAAAGCCGTTTCTGTTCACCACCCTTTGGGCAGGGACAGGTGTTTTTTGTTGATGGGCAGCATTCATGGCCCACCCTACCATGCGGGATGACCCTGCGGAACCCAGATATCTGGCAATGGCTCCGTAACTGGTGACCTTGCCACGGGGGATCATGCGGACAACCATATATACTTTCTGAAAAAAAGAATCCTGATCTGCTTTCATCACCCGCTAAAAAAGTAAGGCCGGATTATCCGGCCTCTACATTATTGAATAATTACTTTTTTGGTTATGAAATAGTCGCCATTGTAAACTTTTATAAAATAAATACCGGGACTCCATTTGCTTACATCCAAATCATATTCAGTGGTGCCGGTAATCTTTAACATTGAAGACCTGTACAATAACTCACCTATAATGTCAAACGCTTCAATTTTTATACGATCCGACGTTAGTCCATTAAACTTTAAATGTAGTATGCTTTTGGCCGGATTTGGACTTGCAACGATCTGTTGATTTAAAAGCGATTCGCTGATCCCTACAAACGGACAATCATATACGAAGATATCATCTACAAAGAAATTGGTAGCCCCTCCATTTGTGCCATATGTTCTGCTGAAAAATTTTACAGTATGATTTGCACCATCTGCATATGCATCAATGTTGATCGACTGAAATGAATATGAAGTGTCTCCGCATAATGTTGAAGTACCTGTTGATGTGAATATGGTGTCATTGTCAATAACCACTTTAAGAAAATCTGATGCGTCATCACAAGTGATCTGTGATAAGTAAAATGTTAACACTGCTGTTCCTGCTGGCAAATTGACCGACTGACTAATAGAACCTTCTTCAAAAGCTACAGATCTGCCAAACCAAGCCCAAGATGAACCGGAATGAGAGCTTACACCTCCAATAGTCCCGCAAGTTTGTACATCACACAATGGTGAATTAAAATTGGTTGATGATTCATTCCATGCACCACTGCCGGCACCAGCTTCAAGTCCTCCGTCTGTTATTTGATCTGCACAAACAGGGATGATCACATTTTGTGTGGTTGTATTGTTACTGCATGCATTACTGGTGTTCAACGTAATGGTATATGATCCTGATACAGTATAAGTGTGTGACGGGTTCTCTAAGTTGCTGGTTGAACCATCGCCAAACATCCAGGACCATACAGTGCCATTTGAGGTTGTATTAGTAATTGAAATGGTATTACCTAAAAGTTGATATGTGAATGCAGCAACCGGACCTGAAGTAATAACATTAATGGTTTGTATACTGCTGTCTGAACAATTGAAGATATCGGTTACTGTATAGGTAATATCAACAGGACCTGACAGTCCGGCAGAAATAAAGTTATTTCCGGATATACCCGGGCCGGAAAATACACCTCCGGTTGTTCCTGTAATAAAGGTAGTAAGGTCAAGTGGGGTAGTTGTCTGACAAACTTCAAGGGGAGGTGTCCAGTTCGCAACAGGTCCGTTAATGAACTTGAGTGACCAAGAGGCCAGAACACCAACATCAGCCAATTGTCCGTCTGACACAAACAGTTGCCAGTTACCGTTGGGTGATCCGCCTCCCTGGTTGATGGCATCAAGGTCGCTGGATCCGGTTGCGGTAAATGTACCGGTTATTGATGGGGTGGTGGGTGCACATACATTTTCAACATCATTTCCGGTTCCAGGAATAAAACATGCATCAATGTTTGCACCAAAACAACCAAGTGGGTTGGAAGGATATCCGGGACGATTTATCAGATCTACAGTAACTCCATTAGGTGCTGTTAATTTAACAGTAATATCACCAACCCATGTGTGATTTATATTAATACAAACTTCCAGCAGCTTAGCATCCACATTTAATGAATTGCCTGGTGCTGCTGTTACGTTTCTTATATCTTTTACTCCCAATGGATCACCATCAGGTATCGCAAGGTTAGGACTGAATGCTTCGGTGTAATCGCACCCGGCCTTTAAAGCATTTAGGTTGCTGTAGTTTGAGGTCTGCGCAAACGCTATAGTAATATGTGTAATAAATAAGAATGCAATTACTATGCGGTTAAAAACTTGTAAGTTATGTTTCATAGGGTCTGGTGAAGGTGGTTTATATTTACATTGAATCAAAAATACTCAAAATGAGCTTTTCAAATTAAGCTCATCCAAGTTGGTTAATGTTTATTATTAATTGATATAATATTTAAACAATTCATTATTAATTAGTTATAGGAAAGTAATTATGTCTATTAAGTGTTTAGGAGTTTTTACCTCAGGAGGAGATAGTCCCGGAATGAATGCTTGTGTAAGAGCTGTTGTTCGTGCAGCAGCATATAACAATGTAGGGGTAAAAGGCATTATGCGGGGTTATCAGGGTATGATAGAAGGTGAAATAAGAGAATTGGGAGTCCGTGATGTGAGCAATATTATACAAAGGGGCGGAACTATTTTAAAATCTGCCCGGAGTAAAAGTTTTCATGAAAAAGAATTTCGTGTAAAAGCTTTTCAAAATCTACAAAGTAGCAACATAGATGCACTGGTTGCCATAGGTGGTGATGGCACATTTACAGGGGCTGATATTTTTGCACAAGAATTTAAAATACCGGTAATAGGAATTCCCGGCACAATAGACAATGACCTCTTTGGAACAGATTTCACTCTTGGATTTGACACAGCCGTGAATACAGCGATTGAATCCATCGATAAACTTAGGGATACCGCAGCCTCTCATGACAGAGTGTTTTTTGTAGAGGTCATGGGACGTGATGCAGGTAACATAGCACTTTACGCCGGAGTTGGGGGAGGAGCTGAAGCGATACTCATGCCTGAAACGCCAACAAATATTGATCAGCTTGTTGAGTTGCTCAATGAATGTAAATTTAACCGGAAGACCTCCAAAATTGTAATTGTCGCTGAGGGTGATGAAGCAGGTGGTGCCCAGGAAATTGCAGATAAAGTTATGGCGAAGAGTCCTGAGTTGAATTCACGGGTAACTATTCTTGGGCATGTGCAAAGAGGTGGTAGTCCTTCATCAATGGATAGAATGCTCGGTACTCGATTGGGTGTGGCAGCTGTTGATGCATTAATTAGTGGCAAGACTTCAAAGATGGCCGGTGTCATTAATAACAAAGTGGTTTTTACTGAATTTTCAAAAGCTGTTAAAGCTCAATTAAAACCTGATCCTGAGATTCTTCGTTGTGCAAAAATCACAGCAATATGATCCTTATTGCAGATAGTGGCTCCACAAAAACAGATTGGGCATACATTGAAAAGCAAAGACAAGTAAAATCTTTTGTTACCAAAGGTTTTAATCCGATGTATCACAGTCAGGAATTTATTATTGATGGCTGCAAAAGAGATGAAGGACTAATGACCATAAGTTCTAAGGTAGAAAGGCTTTATTATTATGGTGCCGGATGTTCTTCAGCCGATCGATGTCATTTGGTGAAAAATGCACTTCAGCAGATCTTCATTAATGCAGTAATTGTTATCGAACATGATTTACAAGGGGCTGCAATTTCAGTTTGTCGAAATAATGCAGGGTTTGTAGGTATTTTGGGTACAGGCTCCAACTTTTGTTATTTTGACGGGCGGGAAGTAAGTCCGGTAAAACATGGGTTAGGCTATGTATTGGGGGATGAAGGAAGTGGAACTTTCTTTGGTAAACGTCTTTTAAGCAGATATTTATATGGGATCATGCCTGTTGAAATCGCAAATAAATTCAATGAAAAGTATAACATAAACAGAGATGAGGTCCTGAACTCAGTTTACCGAAGCCCAAACCCAGGTGCTTATCTTGCATCTTTTACACCCTTCATTTCAGAAAATATACATCATAAATACATGAAGGATTTAGTAAAAAAAGGATTTACCGACTTTTTTGAAACTAATGTGATCAGCTATCCTGAACATCAGAAACACCCAATGCATTTTGTCGGATCTGTAGCCAGTGTTTTCAAAAGCTTTATCCTTGAAGTTGCTGATCAGTATGGGGTACAGATTGGGAATATTTTAAAAAGCCCGATCGAAGGACTTACTGAATACTATTCAAACAAATGATCTTTCAGAATTTTACAGATGGCGGGACGAATTGATCAACATTGCCTCCATTTTTCAAGATATCTCGTACAATCGAAGATGAAAGTGCTGAGTATTTCACATCTGATAAAATAAAGATTGATTCTACGCCTTCAGAAATAGCACTGTTCATCTGAGCAATAGCACGTTCAAATTCAAAATCTGCTGAAGTGCGAAGTCCCCTTAAAATAAATCCGGCATTCATCTGCTTGCAAAAGTTAACAGTAAGTCCTTCATAACTTACCACTTCGATTTTGGGGTTATCTGAAAATTCAGACTGTATCCAGTTCATTCTTTTACTCAATGGAAACATATAATTTTTAGCAGAGTTATTACCTATGCCAACCACTATACGGTCAAATATCTTCAATCCTCTTTCAATGATATTGATGTGTCCGTTGGTGATAGGATCAAATGAGCCTGGAAAAACTGCAGTATTATTCATCTGAAATGGTTTTTGCTAAGGTACTATGAAAAAAACTGAAATTAACATTTCCATATCGCCTGGTAGAATGGAATCCGAATGTTTTTGAATAGTCTTCTTCTTTAGGATGTTCCAGGATGAATAGACCTTTTTCCCCCAATCTGCCTGAGTTCAAGATAACTTCAATGAGACTTGCTTTGTTATCCATTGAATATGGTGGGTCGGCAAAAATAACGTCAAAGGATCCCATCGCACGATCTAAGAATCTGAATACATCACTTCGCACAATCTTAAGATTGGCTATTTCTAAACGTGCAGCAGTTTGGCGTATAAATATAGTGCAAGCTTTATCCTGATCAACACTAATTACAGATTCAGCACCCCGCGAAATAAATTCAAGTGAAATATTCCCAGTACCGGCAAATAGGTCCAGGACTTTGATATTATCAAACGAAATTAGATTACCAAGCACATTGAACAGCCCTGTCTTGGCGTAATCCGTAGTAGGCCTTGTTGGTAATCCTTCAGGAGGATTTATGGTTCGGTGTTTATATTTTCCGCTTATTATTCGCAAGCCGGAATACAATACAATGGATAAAACTGATGTGCAGGAGTATCTTCAAAAATATAACTGGGTTCAATACCTGCAGGAGTTTCTGCAAATCCTGTTTTGCGGAAGTAAGTTTTTGCAGAAAGATAGATTGCAGATGAACTACCGATCTTGCCTGCGAATCGAAGGTCAACAGACTCCATATTGATCTTTAATTGTTCACAACAAAATAAAAGATAGTATACAACAGATTCAGGATTTTCTATCTGAAAATTGTTGTAAAGCAGTAATTGTCTCCCTTCAGATATTATGACTTGCATATATGTATTGTGGATAACTGCGGTTATCACAAAGTGGTTGTTACTACTATTCAGCGATAATTGAGATTCTATTAAACCAGTTGATATATGATGGATTTCAATATTATCAAACTTTTCAGTCAAGAATTCATATAAGGGTTTTGATATGGCAAAAATATTTTTCGCCTCTGACACTCTCAGATTATCCGTAACAATAGAGTGGTCTGAATCCAATGTGTTTGAAAAATTTAATAGTGCTTTTGAGTTCTCCGGGTCATACAATGGATTTGGAACTAAAGTTGATGGTGTTCCACTGCTTACGTATACCTGATCTGAGAAATCTACTTTTCTGTATAATTCAGAATCCAGAATTTTTTGAGATATTGACTCTGGATCGGTTTCATTTGTAATCAGGATGTTTTCAAAGCCTAAAAGCTTCCGGTTGTCAGCAGACCAAGCGGTTATAAGAATATTTTCGTTGTCTTTGACTATGCAAAGTCTTGATCCAACCGGTTCACTGTGTAATAATGACTCGTCGATCAAAAAAGTGGATTCGTTAAGTATATTATTCCCAGTTACCTGCATTGGAAGGTTCTGTCATTGATCCAACCCGTAGAACCTGGTTCTTATCGAAAGGATCTGTATCCACTACTTCAAACACCTTTACATTCACTTTGCCTTTTTCAATTTCTCCAGCTTGCATTTTAAATTTTGAACCTTCAGTAAAAGGAATGAATGGCAGTGAGTCGATAGGAAAGCCAGGGGCATATAGAGAATCTTTAACGCTGGCAAGAATAGTATCACGGATGATCACAGCGGTTGTATCATCAACATTACCAATTTGTTTGATAATAATAAATGAATCGTTTTTGATAAAACTCAAAAGTGAATCAAAGCTGGATGCATAAGAACCTTTAACAGACTTATAGGCTATCTGCGCAGTTCGAATATCTTTTAATCTTTCGATCACCTGAGCATACCTGTATTTTTTTTCTTTATTGAACTTTATTGGTTCATTGATGCTTCTGAATATTAGGAACGCTAATACAACTATTACAACGCCAAGTACTATACGGATTATTTTCATAAAAGAATTATAGATAAATTTCAGCTTTTCTGAGCATCACAAAACTACAATATTTTGTCAAATTCACTTCATTGTGAACCCTGACCTCCTTATTATGACTGGCTTATGACCGAACTTAAAGCCGAACATTCATTCAGTGAGCGGATTCTGGCTGTTTTTCCTCATCTTCCAACAGCCGGTCAAAAGGCATGTATTGGTAAGATCGGCCATTTTTTGGAGCATAGTACCAATGGCGACACTTATGTTCTGAGGGGGTATGCAGGAACAGGAAAAACCACCGTTATTTCCAGTATTGTTGGGGCTCTTCAGACCTCGGGCCTTAAAACAGTACTTATGGCGCCTACGGGGCGTGCTGCTAAGGTAGTGTCAAACTATTCCGGAAGACCTGCCTTTACTATTCATCGAAGAATTTATCGTACCAGAATAAAGGATGGGACTTACGCCGGCTTTGCCTTAAATCGTAATAAAAGCTCTAATACTGTATTTATTGTGGATGAGGCATCAATGATTCCGGAAGAATCAAATGATAGCTGGATAAAAAACAACTTATTGGAAGACCTTATTCTTTATGTGAAGGATGGTAAAAATTGCAAACTATTATTAGTCGGAGACAGTGCTCAGTTACCACCTGTAGGTTTTTCAGAGAGCCCGGCATTGGATGCACGGCGAATAATGGATAAATATGGGGTAAGGACAGGGACATTTGAATTAACTGAAGTAGTTCGGCAGGCAAGCGAATCTGGTATCCTGCATAACGCCACAATTATTCGGGAAGCGATCAGGTCAGATATGCCAATTCCTGATTTAAACAGGGAGTTTGATGATTTTCTGGATATTAATGGCTATGAGGTAAGTGAAGCACTCATGGATTCGTATAAGCAAGAAGGTCCTGATGAGGTGATTGTGATCTGTCGTTCAAACAAAACTGCAGGAAATTATAACAGGCAGATAAGATATCAGGGGTTGTTTTTTGATGAAGAGATAAGTGCCGGTGACCGCCTTATGTGCGTAAAGAACAACTATTATTGGCTGGGAAATGATTCACCTGCCGGATTTATCGCAAACGGTGATATATTGGTTGTGAATACAGTAAGGACGATCAAGGAAAAATTCGGATTCAGATTTGCAGAGTTAACATTAAGATTGAATGATCAGCCTGAACAACCACCTTTTGAGGCTATGATCATACTTGAAAGTATTTACTCTCAAGGTCCTGCATTAAGCAAAGAGGATAATCAAAAACTATATTCAGCTGTTACAAGATCTGGTCAAACTAAATTGAGTGCTGCAGAGCGAAAAAAAATTCTGAGTGAAGATCCTTACTTTAATAGTTTGCAGGTAAAATTCGCTTACGCTGTCACATGTCATAAGGCTCAGGGAGGACAATGGAAGTCGGTTTTTATAGACAGAGGATATGTGACTCCTGAAATAATATCATCAAAAGATTATTCCAGATGGTTGTACACCGCTGTTACAAGATCAATTGACAAAGTACAACTTATTGGGTTTGAAAAGCAAATCCAGAGTGATTAGCGAACTCCTTTTTCAGGATATTTACCGGGTATGGTTTTATAATAGTTTAGAATAATTTCAAGATCCTTGTCTAGATTACCGGAAGGGTATAATGGTTCTTTGAACTCAACTGTTTTGGATGAATAATTGAGCGATGCCATGATTATTGGAACATTAGCCTTTTGAGCAATAAAATAGAATCCCGTCTTCCATTTTGGAACATAACTTCTGGTCCCTTCAGGTGTAATGGCAATAGAAAATTGTTTGTGCTCATGAAAAAGCTGCGCTACTGCATCAACAAAATTGGTGCTTTTGCTCCGATCTACAGGATAACCTCCTAAGGCCCTGAAAATACCACCTAAAGGAGGTTTAAACAGTTCCTGTTTTGCGAGATAATGAGTATTCATCTGTTTGATACTTCGAACGGCAAGTCCTACAAAAAAATCCCAATTGCTTGTGTGTGGTGCCACTATAACCACATATTGAGTAAGCTGAGTAGGATCATAGCCGACAATCTTCCAGCCTGTTAATTTAAATAAGATCCTGTAAATCAGCCTCATAAGAATTGAGTTTGTACAATAATATTTGAAATATACTCACAATAATTTAATCGCTTCAATAAACCAGACTTGCAGATATATCTTTGGAACGATTATTGAAGAATTACCTCTTTTATAAATTTCAATCACTATATGAAACAGTTATTATTATCTCTAGGAACATTGTTCCTTGTGGCTTCATTAAGTTCCTGTTCTCAGAAACTCGTTCCTTTTACTCAGCAAATGAGAGAGTCATATAAATTGTCAGTTGAAGACCTTCAATCTATTCAATTCTATAACTCCAATTCAATTGTATTGAAAAGGGGAGAAGAAACGGGAATGAAAGAAACAGAGAATGGTGAACTCACCTTGAAAAAGGAACATTATATCGAGGAAATTGTGATAAAGGAAAAAACACCTTGCATTGTTCGAAGTTCGATAGATGGTAACACGATCACTGTTGAATTTGAAGATGGTACTAACCGGTATCTTGTTTTCGGAAGTCGCAAGAACCGGGATGGCTATTATACTTTGCAAGCACTGGAATGGAACAATGGAAAAGGGAAGGTCAATTATGGTGACAAGTATTATTATGCCGGTCAGGGCAGTAAAGATGTATTTCTTGCATTGAAATTAAAAAGTATTGAAAACTTCAAGTCAGAGCAAAAAGTAGTAAAAGGGAAGAAGTTGTGATCTCAAAAGTGGGATGTACTGGATTCGAACCAGTGACCCCTGCCCTGTCAAGGCAGTGCTCTGAACCAACTGAGCTAACATCCCTTAAATGTGTTCAATTTCCTAAAGGCTCGCAAATATAGCACTTCCAATTATCTCAGATCATAAATCTGATAATCAGGTATATTCCATATCCTGCAAGGCTTACTCCACAGATCCTGTTCATCCATATCAGGAATTTCTCAGTAATGATGTTTTTTAATTTTGAAGCTAGGTATCCTTTCAAAAGGTCTGTTGACAAAACAGTAAAAAGTGTTCCTGAATAAAATATGAGTGCATTGAAACCTGAGTAATGTTGCCGTACCGTTAGGGCTCCTGCAACTCCCAACCAGAATAAAAATGCCGAAGGGTTGAACATGTTCATGGTGAATCCCTTTAATATATTGATCAACTTTTTTGTGGTTCCTATCGATTCTATTTCCAGAGCTTCAGCATCTATTGTTGGTTTTTTGAAAAATATTAATATCCCGAATATTATGATCAATGAACCGCCGGTAAAACCAATAATGTAGTCATATTTCTTTAAATAAAATATCAATGAACTTCCGTAGAAGGTGATTGCGGCAAATAAGGCATCACTGATAATTACACCTATTGCAAGCATAGCTGAAGGAACAAACCCTTGCTTAAGGCTTGTATTGATTATCATAAAGAAAACAGGACCGATCATCAATGCGAGAACGAGACCTAACAGAATTCCACTGATAAATGGACCAAACAGCATAAGTTAATCTGGTTTGAAAGCGAACTTTCCAAAAATATGAAAAGAATCCAGATGCAAGAAGTTTAGGTATGTTGGAGCTCCTTTTTAACAAATTCTTCCCATTGTGAGAACTGTAGGTTTTTCATAACACGTGGGAATTTATTCTGGGCACCGATCTTGTTGTTCAAATTCATCCAGTTATAGAAAATCGATGAGGGGATAACTTCAACAAATATATCTTTCAAAGCTGAATTTCGTTCTACTCTATAATCATCATTGAGTATTTTGAGCTTTTCATCCAATACTTCACGAAATAGACCAGGATCCACTTCATCATCAGTTCCTATATACCACCTGTGAGCAAAGAGTGATTCATGCGGAATACCTGAAACGGTAAATTCATTTACTTCAATATTCAATGATTCCGACACCATCTCGATTGCTTTGTTCATGTTGTCAACTGATAAATGTTCGCCACATAAACTTAAATAATGTTTTGTTCTGCCTGTGATGACAATCTCACATTTTTCTTTGCTAGTGAATCGGATAACATCACCAATCAGGTAACGCCAGGCACCAGCATTGGTGGTTAGGATTATTGCATAATCCTGGCCTTCTGCAACCTCATGAACCATATAAGTTTTAGGTCTTGACTTCAGTTCACCATCGGATGTAAAATTATCTTCATTGAAAGGTATGAATTCAAAGAATATCCCATTATTGATGATAAGCTTCATGCTTTTATTCCCGGGTTCATCCTGATAAGCAATAAATCCTTCAGAGGCAAGGTAAGTTTCAATATATACCAATGGTCTGTCAAGTAATTTTTCGAATCCTTTTTTATATGGTTCAAATGATACTCCACCATGCACATAAATTGAAAGGTTAGGCCAGATCTCATGTATGTTTTTCAGGTTGTATTTATCAAGGATCTTTTCGATCAGAAGCTGTACCCAAGCCGGAACGCCAACAATAATGCCGATATCCCACTTTGAAGCTTTATCTACTATCTCATTAAGTTTAGCATTCCAGTCTTTAGATTGTGCAATTTTTTTTCCGGGTTTATAAAAGTGCTGAAACCAAAAAGGAAGATTACTTGCGGTTATTCCTGATAGATCCCCTTCGAAATAACGACCTTTTTGATGCAGGTGTGTGCTGCCACCTAGCATAAGAATCCCTTTAGTGAATAAGGATTCATCAAGGTTATATTTTGCTAATGAAATGATCTGTCTTACACTAGCCCTTTGAATTGAATGTAACATCTCTTTTGTTACCGGGATATGTTTTGACGAAGAGTCGCTGGTACCTGAAGAGAGTGCAAAGTATTTTACTGAACCCGGCCAACAAACATCCTCCTGATTATGTAGGGATTTGTTCCACCAGGTTGCAAAAATTGAATTGTAATCGTGCACCGGAATTGTAAGTCGGAACTTATTTACAAACTGCTTACTTGCTAGAATTTTAGAAAATTTATATGAGTTTCCAAAAAGTGTAAATTGAGCTTTCCTCAACAGTTGTCTCAGTACCTTTCGTTGATGCTGCTCTGGATTCAGCCTTTCAAAGGTGATTCTGTGCCTTAAGGCAATTCCGCGTTTGATTATACTGCCAAGGATAGGCATGTGGAATATATTGGTTATAAATCAATGTTAAAAGGCGGGAAGTCCCGCCTTTTAACATTATAAACTTAAGAATAATTGTTTGATCCTACAATAATCAGGCTGTTACCATTTCCATATTGCTAATGATCTCTGAGCCAAATTCCGAACATTTTAGTAACTGAGCGCCTTCCATAAGTCTATGGAAATCATAGGTTACCTTTTTGGCAGCGATAGATTTTTCAACTCCCTGATAGATCAATTGAGCAGCTTCCGTCCAACCAAGATGTTCAAGCATCATGGCTCCTGAAAGAATCACGCTTCCGGGATTTACTTTATCCTGTCCTGCATATTTTGGCGCTGTACCATGAGTTGCTTCAAAAATCGCATGCCCGGTAGTATAATTGATATTTGCTCCGGGTGCAATACCGATACCACCTACACAAGCAGCAAGGGCATCAGAGATGTAGTCACCATTTAGGTTCAAGGTTGCAATTACTGAATATTCATCAGGTCTTAAAAGTATCTGCTGCAGAAACGCATCAGCAATTGAGTCTTTCACAATTAGCTTGCCTTCTGCTACAGCTTTTTTTAATTCTGCATCTGCATCAGCCTTACTTTTTTCTGCAACGGTTACATCGTATTGTTGCCATGTGTATACTTTGTCAGTGTATTCACGCTCGGCAAGATCATATCCCCATTTCTTAAATGCGCCTTCAGTAAATTTCATTATATTACCTTTATGCACAAGCGTTACGGTTGGCTTTTTGTGTTTTAAAGCATATTCAATGGCAGCCCTTATAAGTCGTTCAGAACCCTCTTTAGAAACCGGCTTAATGCCCAGAGACGATGATTCCGGAAAACGGATCTTGTTAACGCCCATTTCATTTTGAAGAAAATCTAAAAGTTTTTTCAGGTCAGGTGTTCCTGCCATATACTCAATCCCTGCATAAATGTCTTCTGTGTTTTCTCTGAAGATCACCATATCAGTTTTCTCAGGATGTCTTACCGGTGACGGAACACCTTCAAACCAACGTACAGGTCTGAGACATACATATAGGTCAAGGATTTGTCGTAACGCAACGTTAAGCGACCTTATTCCGCCCCCTACAGGTGTGGTTAATGGTCCTTTAATGGCAATAAGGTGTTCTCTTATTACATCAAGGGTCTCGTCGGGCAGCCAATTACCAGTCTGATTGAATGCTTTTTCGCCAGCTAAAACCTCTTTCCATACAATTTGTTTTTTTCCTCCGTACGCAATACGGACAGCTGCATCAATAACTCGTACTGAAGAGGCCCATATATCCGGTCCGGTGCCGTCACCTTCAATAAATGGAATTATAGGGTTGTCAGGGGTGTTTATTTTACCATTGGAAATAGTGATCTTTTGTCCTTGCATGTTTGTGCGCTTTTATTTTATTAAAGATTGTTGTTTTCAGGCCGCAAAGGTAGTGAATTCAGGCCATAGAAACTAATCAAAATCAAGGTCGAATTGCTTCTTGAAGGTATTCAGATCAGGGTTCTTTTCAGCCATTTTTTGAAACTTTTCACTGTTGGTGTATGGCTTTCGTTCACGGTCCTCGGTTTCACTAACCTCAC
Source organism: Bacteroidota bacterium (assembly GCA_024643795.1). Lineage (GTDB taxonomy): Bacteria > Bacteroidota > Bacteroidia > AKYH767-A > OLB10 > JAHEMF01. The sequence continues at coordinate 69,471 of JAHEMF010000003.1, forward strand.
AACTCACATCCATTACAAAATTATTGAGCTTTCTTCTTATAAAATCCATGATCTCAGTCTTGTTGGTATTGAACTCGGTTTGCTGTACGGTTGTACCAACCATGAACCTTACTTCCTTATCAGAAATTACCCGTGGAGCATACATTCCTAATGTTGTAGCAAGTTGTTTGCGATCTTCACTTTCAAACTTATTCGTAAGTTCTTCCCAAACTAAGGCAAGAAGGTCCTGGTTGAAAGCCGTTGCAGGAAGTTCGGCTTTATTTTGTTCAGACGCTACTTCGTTAGTTTGCTTTTTTTTTGAAAGCCGCTCTTTTATCGAAACAGTCCCGCTTAATTGTCTGGTATTTACATCTTCCTGTTCAACTTGTTTGCTTTCTTTGTTTTGAGTAAGAGCTTCGCTAATTATTACGGGTTTTTCAGGGACAACAGGTTTCGTTTTTTGGTTCTCTGAATTATCTAGTCCAGCTTTTTTTTCTGGTATTGCAACTGTTGGCTTACGGGGAGTCTCGGTTTTGATTAAAGGTTGTTCTGAGTTATTGAAAATAGCTGATGTAATACGGCTCATTCTTAACAAGGTGATTTCAACCAGCAGCCTTTGGTTTTGTGATGATTTGAAAGTTGTATCACATTTGTTTCCGATATCAAGCAATTCAAATAGTTGAGACGGTTGTATGGAACGACTTTGTATTTGATATTTTTCTTTGATTCCAGGGCCAACTTCCAGCAGTCGGATGGTCTCTTCATCTTTGCTGATCAAAAGATCACGGAAGTGGGATGTGAGACCATTTATAAAATTATGCAAGTCGAACCCCTCCCTCATTATCTCATCTAAAATCAATAATGCCTTTGGATACTCACCATTGAGGATATGATCGGTTATTCTGAAATAATAATCATAGTCAAGGATGTTTAAATTATCAATGACACTTTTATAAGTTATTTCATTTCCTGCATAGGATACGATTTGATCAAAAATTGACAACGCATCCCTTAACGCGCCATCAGCCTTTTGAGCAATTGTGTGAAGTGCTTCGGCTTCAGCTGATACCTTTTCCATTTCAGCGATCCAACTAAGGTGTTGTGCTATATCATCAACTGAAATTCTGTTAAAGTCAAATATCTGGCACCTGCTAAGAATTGTTGGAATGATCTTGTGCTTTTCAGTGGTAGCCAATATGAAAATAGCATAGGGGGGAGGTTCTTCCAGGGTTTTTAGAAAAGCATTAAATGCAGAAGTAGACAACATGTGTACCTCGTCAATTATGTATATTTTATACTTACCTGAATGAGGTGGATAGCGCACCTGTTCAACCAGTCCTCTTATATCGTCAACTGAATTGTTTGAAGCTGCATCCAACTCGTATATGTTCAAACTTTGTCCATTGTTGAATGAAACGCAGGATTCACATTCATTACAACTTTCATTTTCATCGGTTATCTGGGTACAGTTTATTGTTTTTGCAAGTATTCTGGCACATGTTGTCTTTCCTACTCCACGAGGTCCGCAGAATAAGAAGGCTTGTGCAAGATGATTATTGCGAATTGCATTCTTTAGAGTTGTTGTTATTGAATCTTGTCCAACCACAGTTTTAAAGGTGGCCGGCCGATATTTTCTGGCAGAAACTACAAAATTGTCCATAGTTGTAAGGGGGAAGATCTTCTCATGTCAAAGTTATCCAATTTTAACTTTCAGCTATCAGCTGGGGTTATGAAGAAAAATGATTGACTATTAGAGCTTTAGAAGATCGTGGATCTGACTGATATTCTGAGCGTTCAGTCTAAAATTCCCATCCAATGGAAGTTTGGACAACATAATCGCTCTCTGATGCCCCTTCAACAGGCCGGTTGTCGTAATTGAGTGTAAAACCACATCGGATATAAAAATCCAGCGGCAGGTCATATTTTGCATCAAATCTAAACTCACCTCTCCATCTTCCACTTTCTGTTAAACTCGGATATGCCACAGCCTGAGTGTAAAGTGAAATGTCTCCTGTATCGAACATATTGAATTCTGTTCCCAAAAAAGCCTCCCAGCTTTCCTGTTTTGAGTAAGGCTCAGTGTTGAACTCCTCATTATTATATGTGCCACCTGCATTAAAACCTAAATACATTTTATTGGTATGTATTACAAATTTTCCAAACCCCATTTTTGCTAGGGTACGCAATTTCAACTTTTGTTCATTGTTTGATAAAAAGGAAAGGTTGGTTAAAGTATACCAATCCTGTGGTAACAAATATTTATATTGAATGGATGCATCAGTTCGTTCAATGTTTTCAGCATTATCCTGTGTTGAGCTCACATCATTGTAAGTGATCTCAGCTTGCCAATGCTTTGTTAAATATCCTAAAGTGCTTCTTATACTTAACTGTTGCAGATTATTTGCTTTGGTATAATTATAACCAAAATCAATTGATGCACTCAGTCGGCTCCAAACCCCATTTTCCAGGGACTTCAAGAAGACAACCTCGCTCCGGTTAAGGCTGGTATAGTTGCTATCTTCATCAAGAACAAAAAGCTTTCCATCACTGCCTGATTTCAGATTTCCTGAATAGCGATCACCTTTTGAGGAGCTAAGTATAAAAATGGTTTCTGAATATATCTCCCGGATACCTTTCCATTCTATTTTAAAATCACTATCACTGTAGTCTGTTTTTAATACGAGCACACCTTTAGTCATGCTCTTCATTTCACCTACAATAATATTTCCATTTGAAAAAACTATAGAATCTTTTTGTGAAAACCCACTGGTTGTTACACTAAAATAAAATATTAAAAGTAAAAAGGTTCTTTTCATTTAACTTTGAAATAAGGACTTCAAAGTTAAGATTTATGTTAAATATATAGTTTTGAATGTTGATTTTGCCACCAAAAGTTATTTCAATGGCTTGATAACTGACCCATCTCTTGTTCCAATTATTTCGACTACAGGCAACTCAACTGCTGGTATTAGATTGCCGTTTTTCCATATAGCCCTCACCAATTGACTGCAAGGGATAGGTTTCTCGTTGTTATAAGGATATTCACCTGGCAAGTAGTTTGCTGATCCTGTTCCGGAGAACGATATAATTAGTAGAATCATCGTGGTCACACATAAATTTCTCATGGCTTTTGCTGTTAATGTTGCTTAGTTATATGGTTAAGATGCCTGAAGTACAGTAAAAGTTACAATTGACTAAAAAAAGCTTCTACTACATCAAAAGGTGATTCATAAGCCAGCAGCCTGTATAGAAATCAAGGTTGCTCTCTATGGTATCTAATTTAGGCACAAGCCATAATGAATTATGCCAGTCTTTTCTTCAAGAATAATAACCTATAAATAGTTGAATATCAGCAATTATTTCTGTATAATTGAATGGAAATTTGGTCTAAGATGATTGCATAGTATCAATGAACGTTATGTGGCAATTTCAGGGATTGGTAGAGTATAATAAGGAGTATGACTTATGTGGGAACAGAATGTTTTACCTGAATATCTCAAAGGAGGTTTTAGATATATGCCCAACATGATAAATAACAGGATATAATAATAATTAACTTTTGGCAAATAGGTGAATACAAGTGATGCTGAAAAATCACTGAAGAATGAATCTAGCAATAACAAAGTATAAAGCCTTTTTGATTATCTCAGAATTTAATCACTAATATGAAAATTATGTTTAAGAAAGTATCGGGAATTTTTATTCTATCATTTTGTTTTCTTTACCAGGTATCATTCTCCGGGGTGAGAGGTGATAAGGAGTTTGAATCATTTAAAGATTATTATATAGAGTCATTGTGGCAACTTTATCCCGACTATGCTTTATCAGTCGGATATCATAAATATGACAGTATTCTTGTTGTTCCTGATGATGCCCGGCGGAAGTGGCAGCTTGAGCTGCTGAATAGTTTGTTAGATTCATTGAGTAACTATAAAGGTGCATCACTGACCAAAAATAATTTGACAGACCTGTGGATGATCAGGGATCAGGTGAATTCAGACATTTGGTCTTTAACTGAATTTAAATCATACAAGTGGAATCCATCAAATTATAATGTTGGAGGAAGTTTCGCTGAACTTTTGAATTCTCAATACGCTCCACTTGATATAAGGTTGAGGACAATGAATTCGCGTTTTAAAAAAGTTCATGAATATTATGAGGCAGCAAAAAAAAATATTGATAAACCAACATTGGAACATACGGAATTAGCAGTTATCCAAAGCAAAGGGGCCCTTTCGGTATTTGGAGAATCTTTCATGGACTCTGTTAATGTGTCCGGGTTAACTAAAGCTGAGAAGGCTGAAATCGCAAAAGGCATTTCAATGGCAAAGGAGTCCATATCAGGTTATATCAACTATCTGGAAGTTATCTTGAAAAACACCAAGGAAACCGAATGGAGAAGTTACCGGTTAGGTAAAGAGTTGTATGATCAGAAATTCAAGTATGATATAGTATCTGAATACACTGCTGAACAAATCTATGAAAAGGCTGTTCGCAGGAAAGTTGAATTGCATTCAAAAATGGCTGAATATGCACGAAAATTATGGCCAAAATATATGGGGAATCAACCTATTCCGGGTGAAGACAAAACAGCAATAAGACAGGTAATTGATAAGATATCATTGAATCATGTGCATAGAGATTCATTTATGATTTCTATAGAAAATCAAATACCTGAACTGGTTAAATTTGTAACGGAACATGAATTGATCTTTTTGGATCCGGAGAAACCTTTGGTTGTGAGACAAACTCCGGGGTACATGGAAGGAAGCGGTGCCGGCGCTTCAATTTCCTCTCCTGGTCCTTATGATAAATATGGAAATACATATTATAATGTATCACCACTTACGGGTTATACACCTGAAGAGGCTGAAAGTTATTTAAGGGAATACAATCATTATATTTTGCAAATATTGAACATACATGAAGCAATTCCCGGACATTACACGCAATTAGTATACTCTAATAACTCTCCTAGTCTTATCAAAAGCATTTTAGGTAATGGTGCAATGGTTGAAGGCTGGGCCGTATATTCTGAACTCATGATGTTGGAAAATGGTTATGGCAACAATGAAGAAGAGATGTGGTTGATGTATTATAAGTGGCATTTAAGGTCAGTATGTAATACAATTCTCGATTATTCTGTGCATGTTCTGGAGATGCCAGAAAAAGTAGCCATTAAGTTTCTAACAGAGGAAGCATTTCAACAGGAGGCAGAAGCAAGTGGCAAATGGCGGAGAGTTAAGTTATCACAGGTTCAGCTTACCAGCTATTTTACCGGGTTCTCTGAAATATATGATCTCAGAACAGATGTAATGAATAAAGAGGGCGACGATTTCAGCCTTCGGAAATTTCACGAGCAATTTCTCAGTTATGGGTCAGCGCCGGTTAAGTACATAAAAAAGCTGATGCTGCAGGAGGAAAACTAATTTTAGGGTTCGCTGTTTATATTGGCTAACTCACTTTTATGAGCCAAAGAATTTTGGAAAGCCCAAACGTTGACAGGTTAAAGCTTTATCATTCCGCATCTGATTTTACCGATGCAATGTGGGATTTGGCTTTCGATGGAGGTCAGATGCTTATGCATCGCAAAAGTCTGCTTGCATTGGAGGAGAATGCATACCGTAATTTCAAACCACTTTATTTTATATATGATGACGATGGAGTTCAAGTGCCTGTATATGCACAGGTATTTCCCCTTCAGGAGAATTCGGTGAAACAAATTCTTAATTTGAATGGTTGGGCAACAGCCATTACTTCATTTTTGTTTCAGATGAGATCCGGGCTTTCCAGTAAAAAATCGTATCTGTTGATCTTTGGTTCTCCACTTGCAAGTGGAGTTTGTGGTGCACCGTCTGAATTTATTACACAAAAACCTGACTTGATGCATCGCTTGATGCAGGTCATTATGAGTAGAATTGAAAAAGAGTTTAAAAGTCTGGGGAGTGCATTCATCATTCTTGCTAAAGATGTACCTGAACAATCCTATAAAAATTCCAGATTTGCAATCAATAAAAGTAAAGCCCACTTCCTGCCCCTTGAGCCTGTTATGAAAATGCAGATGAATCCACAATGGCATTCCTTTCAGGACTACCTGGCTGGTTTGAGTTCAAAATACAGGATAAGAGCACAGTCGGCACTTAAGAAGTTTGAAAGAGTGAAATGGATAGATCTTGAATGTGGTGAAATAGAATCGATCGCAACTAATATTGAAGACCTTTACAATAAAGTAGAAAATAGAGCAAAGATCAGGCTTGTGCGTGTTAAACCGGATTACTTCATTGCAATGAAACGGTATTATGGCGCAGACTTTATATTCAGAGCTTTTTATTTTGATGATTCTTTGATCGCTTTCACTACCGGTCTTTTTAAAAATGGATTTGGAGAGGCGCACCTTATTGGATTTGATGAGTCGTTGAATCAAAAGATGGCACTGTATCAAAACCTGCTTTATTCATTTGTATCAGATGCAATACATGCCAGGGTAACTGAAATGTCATTTGGAAGAACAGCTACTGAAATTAAAAGTACTGTAGGAGCCGTTCCACATGATATTCGCTGCGCTTCTTATTTTCTTGACCCTGGTTACGAAAAGGCAGCCACAATGGCATTATCAAAGATTTCCAATGAATACATCCTCAGAAGACCATTTAAGTCTCAAGGCTAGGGTAAGGCCTCAGATTTGAATATTTACCACCAAAATTCGATTGTTCGCCACCAAATAATCCGGTTTTGTAAAAATTAAAGCTATTTAAGCCGATGCTAGCCTTTTATTGAACTCTGATTCAACATTTAAAAAAGGGTTCAAAAATGAAAATTTCACGGTTTAAATGGTCCATTTCCTTAAACACCTTAATATTATTATTAACGGGCAGTGCTATTGGGTTTGGTCAGGTAGCTGAAACTATAAGTTATAATATTATAGCTCCATCTTGTAAAGGGTGTAATGATGCTGTCATTGATTTTAGCTATGACCAAAATCATGATGTGATTTTTCTGTGGTCAAATGGAGCTACATCTGAAGATATTTCAGGATTAGCAACCGGAAATTATAACGTACAGATAATGATAGACAATACAAGCACTTTGTATTATTCAATTGAGGTTCTGGAAATGGAGGTCCGTTCAGCTGAGGTGACATTTGGGTCGGTTGATCCTACTTGTTCAACATACTCTGATGGAAAAATAATGTTGAATATTCAGGGTGGTTCATCTCAATTAAATGTTATTATAAATGGAGAAGTGTATGGTGATGTAAGAACTGTTGATGGGTTGAAGGCTGGTAGTTATCTGGTAAAAGTTTATAATTCTGAAGGACTGATAGGGGAGGAGTCAATTGAACTTTTGGAGCCAAAAGCCATCAAAATTGAATCGAATGTAGCCTACCTTGATTGTTTGCCTAACAGTGCTATGATTGACCTTGAAATATCAGGAGGAACTGGTCTGTATTCGGTTTTGTGGAATGATATGTCTCGTGAAGTGACCAGGACAAATTTACAGCCGGGGATTTATCAAGCGATAGTTATTGATGAGAACTATTGTGTGCAGACTGATATAGTTGAGATTCCCTTCCACTCCGGAAATATGCATGCAAGTGCTAATATAATCGCAGCAAGCGGGAAAGATGTGCCTGACGGTTCAGTTGATATTACAGTCTCAGGTGGTAATGGTATCATTAAGTTTGAATGGTCTGATGGATACGAAGGTGAAGATAACTTTCTGATAAGGTCAGGACCGTATTCAGTAGATATTGTTGATGCAAATGGCTGCAGTATTAAAATGGATATGATTATTCCAACTGCAGATGATTTTTCGGAAACATCCTCACTGATCAAAAAATGATTTTGATTTCAGGATCAAATTTCGGTTAACAGATCAATTTTCGGACGTGAATAAATACGGCCGAACTTTTAGGTGTTGATAGGCTGTGATGAACTGAAATATTGCATTTTGATTCATTGATTCAGTTTAGTTTCTACAATTTGGTAATTTTGGTCATCCTAAATTGATCAATTGAAACTAAATATTGCCATCGTATTGGTTTTTTTCACTTTGAGTGGATGTGGTAGTTTATCCGATAAAGCTGAATTGGATGATCTGGTGCTAGCCAATATCAAAGGTGATGAAGTTAACGCTTTTGACAGCTCAATAAAAGCTTCAGTCTATATTTTTATGGCACCTGATTGCCCTTTGTGTATCAACTATTCATTATCAGCCAGGCAGATATTCAATGATCATAAGAATGACAGTTTTAAGATATTTCTGGTATTTCCGGGAGAATATTACACAAAAGATGAAATACAAATGTTTCTGGAGAAGTATGATCTGAAAATGGAGTGCTTGCTTGATATAGAGTATGAGTTAGTTCATCAATTAGGAGCAGAAGTAACACCTGAAGGATTCTTGCTTAATTCTGATGGTAAAATAGTTTACCACGGTGCAATTGATGATTGGGCTTATGGACCCGGTTTGATAAAACAAAATGTTAATCAGCACTATCTTAAAGATGCCATCAACTTAGTTTTAAATGATCACAATCCGGAAATAGATTTTGTACAACCATACGGATGCTATATAGAATTATGATCACAAAGAAGATTTCAATTGTTCTGCTAACAGGTTCTTTATTTGTGCAGGCATGTACGGGTAACAAGGTTAGTAATGAGGTTACTTTCAATGAGCATGTGGCTCCTGTAATTCATAAAAACTGTACACCCTGTCACCGGCCTGGTGAGTCGGGACCTTTTAATTTGATCACTTATAAAGATGTTCGAAAAAAGGCAAAGACTATTGTCAAGGTAACTCAATCGGGGTTAATGCCGCCCTGGCCGGCAGACCCAGAATACAGACATTTTGTTGGGGAAAGATTTCTTTCTGATGAAGAAAAAGAATTGTTAAAACTGTGGGTCGAAAACGGAGCTCCGGAAGGTGACCCTCAAATAATACCTGTGACGCCTGTGTACCCTGAAGGGTCAATGCTTGGTGACCCTGATATGGTGATCAGAATGGATGAAGCAGTTAAAATTCCTGGTAATAACAAGGATAAGTTTTTGGTAGTAAAGATCCCTTATGAAATGGAACATGATACATTTATCAGGGCCATTGAATTTGTCCCTGGAAACCGAAAGCTTGCTCACCATGTCAACGGGCATTTGATCCAATACGATTATGAAAAGAAAAAGAATGCATTTGAAGGACCACGTATTGTTGACAGGGAAGAGGCAGGAACACTTGAGCAGTGTTATGATTACCTGCGACTGTTGAACGATGATGGATCTTATCCAACACTGACACCTTCTGCATTTAATTATTTACCTGGCATGGAATCGCAGTTATTTCCTGAAGGTATCGGAGGATATTACATGAAAAGAAAAGGGGCAATATTAATGAGAGACATACATTACGGTCCCTCGCCTCATCCCGATACTGATATTTCTTATGTCAATATCTTCTTTGCAAAAAATCCGCCGGAGCGACCTTTTCTTGAGACCCAGCTGGGAACTCTTGGCATATCTGATATAGTTCCGCCATTGGTTATTCCGCCCGATACTATTATGAAGTTTACAACACGTGCAGTAATACAAAATGATATTTCTTTAGTAACGGTAAATCCGCACATGCACTTGTTGGGAAAGTCATTTGTAGCATATGCCATTACTCCACAAAAAGATACAATTCCAATTGTTCGGATAAACAAATGGGATTTTAGATGGCAATATGTGTATACTTTTAAAAAATTGCTAAAGGTCCCCAAAGGTTCCTTGATAGTTGCTGAAGGTGTTTTTGATAATACTATCAACAATCCTAACAATCCTTATGTCCCACCCAGACTGATATCGGGTAGAGACGGCAGTATGAAAACTACAGATGAGATGTTTCAGCTGATCATTAACTTTCTTCCATATCAGGATGGGGATGAGTCAATTGGCCTTGAGGACACAATAATGCAATAATCGCTCTAATTTTTATGTTATAATTTTCACATATAGAACTGTATGACACGTATCAAATATCTTCTGGCAACTTTATTACTGGCTCTTTTTGTAGGGATGGGAGCAAATTCTGCTATGGCTCAGGATAACCCAAAGTCAATGGCTGCCAAGTCTCAGAAAAAAGCGGAGAAGAAAAAGCAGAAGCGCGAGGAAAATGAAAAGAAGGCTGAGATGAGGGGAAAGAAACGACACATGAAAATACAGGAAAAGGAAACCCGTAAGAGGATGAAAAAGCACAAGAAGAAAGGGTCAAGTTATGTGAGTCGCCGGAAGAAGCGATTGCATAAAAAATAAATGCTGCGCTCCTGCCGGTAACTCAATTACTCTTAAACGTATTCACGAAGGTCAACAGGCACCACCTGTGTAACACCTTGCTCAACCATTGTAATACCATACATGATATCTGTAGATGCCATGGTTTTCTTGTTGTGTGTTATGATGATGAATTGTGACTCAGTTGAGAATTTCTGAATGATCTTATTGAATTTCTCAATGTTGGCATCATCTAGTGGTGCATCAACCTCATCGAATATACAGAACGGCGAAGGCTTCAGCAGATAAACACCAAATAGAAGTGCGGTGGCAGTGAGTGTTTTCTCACCCCCTGAAAGCTGCTGAATACTTAACGGTTTTTTACCTTTTGGTTGTGCAATTATCTGAATATCTGATTCTAGCGGATTTGCAAGGTCTGTAAGTATAAGATCGCAGTTGTCTTCTTCAGAGAATAATGTTCGGAATACTTGAATGAAGTTTTCCCTCACTTTATGGTACGCATCCATGAATTGCTCTTTTGCAGTTGTATCGATCTCTGCAATAGTTTGTAACAATGACTCTTTCGCCTCTTCCAGATCTGCTTTTTCTTTGTTGATGAATTCATATCGCTCCTGGATCTCACTGTATGATTCCAGAGCCATTGGATTGATAGGACCGAAATTCGAAAGCTTGTTACGCATAACTTCAGTTTGATCTCTGAGTTCATCCGGGTCTTTGTCGGGATCAGGCTCTTGATCCATAAGATCATCTAGTTGAATGCCAAATTCAATACTCAGTCTTTCTTGAAGTGAATTAAGTTTAAGCTTGTATTCACTTGTTTCAGATTGGATCTGGTGTAAGATAGTGTCAGAGTTCTCCTTTAATTTCCTCTTTTCGTTAACAGTTTTTTCTTCACTATCGATCAAGCCTTTTGATTTGTAATAATCTTCTTCTTTGCTTTGAACTGACTCTAATAAAGCTTGTTTATTCTGAAGGTGCTCTTCGAGTGTTGTGGCAAGCTGTTCATCATGTTCATGAAGTGAAGCAATTTGAGTGGCAATTGCTTCAAGTTCATTCGCCTGCTCTTCTCGGTTGCGGGTAAGATTAGCTATCTGGTTATTCTTGTAGCTGATCTCGCGTGCTATGTTTTGGATCTTATTCTGCTGTTGAAAGAACTGAATGTTTTTATGATTCAGTGCATTTGTCATCTCACTAACGTGATGTTGCAGCTCGTTAGAATTATCCTGTTTGATTTTTTGCTGTTCAGTGAAGTTTGCGAGTTCAGCCATATAGGATGAAAGCTTTGTTTCTCTTACATCTTCAATCTCTTCACCTTTATTTTCAAGATTAGATAATTCCTCTTTAAGTTGATTGATGGTGGTTTGATTGATATCAATACCTGTGGAAATGAATTCACGATTTCCTGATACCGAACTGATCATCCCATTTGTTCTTGCCAAAGCAGATTCAATTCGTGAAAGCTCAGCATTAACTTCAGAATATTTGCTACGTAGTTCTGTATGAGAATTTTCTGCTTCACTTAGTTCAGATTGTAGTGATTCAACATTATTTCTGTGTCCACTGATCTGTTTTTCTAATTTTTCCAGTTGTTTAAGTCTGCCGGTTCTTCTTCCGTCACCAGAACTTACTGACCCTCCACCTACACTGTATCGTTGACGTAGAAACCTGCCTGAACGTGATAAGATAACGAATCGTTTACCCAACGAACCCGTATTTACCTGTGTAAGGTTCTCTTCGTTACTAATGTAAACATGTCCTAGTAAATGGTTGAAAAGCCTTTCATATTTTTGATCAAATTCTACCACAGATAATGCGCTGACACAACCATCAGGTTGTGTGTTCGAATTTGATTCAATGTCATTTAGCTGATCAAGCACAAAGAAGTGAGCCCTTCCTTTGCCGGATTGGTTGAGGACTTGCAGTGCTGACCATGCATCCGACTGACCGTTTACCACGAAATGATTAAGAAATGGCTCAAGCAGATTCTCAATTGCTGATTTATATTCTTCACGACAATTGATGATCTCTGAAACCAGTGGAGCGTCTTTATAATTAGACTCAGCCGACTTAAGGTATTTGATCGATTCAGGAAAGCCTTCCATTCTTTCGATCATATTCTTTGTCAGCTCATGCTCGTTTGATTTTACATCATAACTGCGTTTTTCATCAGCAAGTTTCACATTGATCGACCTGATCCTATCTTCATTTTGGCGGATCTTATTCTCAAGGGCTTCTTTTTCTGCTTTGTTTCTGTCTAACTCATCAGAAAGCTGTTGTTGTTCGGGTTCCAGTTTTTTTAACTCATCTTCAAAGGCGGTTAACTTAGTGTTACCACTATTGAGCTGATCAGAGAGGCGTTTTATTTCTTCATTGATTGATTTTGAACGGGCATCTCTTACTGCAACTTCTGTTTCATGCATGTTGATCTGCTGTCTCAACTCATGAACCTTCTGGTTCAATTCTTTAAGTTCAACCAACGATTGCTCGTACTGAGATTTGTTTTCATCAACATTGGCTTTGAGATCACCAAGTTGCTTTTCAAATGTTTTTAATGTTTCCTCTTCATCCGATTTTTCAACCGAAAGCTGTTCTATCTGATCATTGAGTTCGGTAATGGTTTCCTGGTCTGCTATATTCTGCCTTTTGATCTGCTTTTCCTTGTCATTTAAGAAACTGATCTTGTCTTTGATGTTCTTCAGTTCAGTCTCTGACCTGGTTACGTTCAATATTATCTCGTTGATCTCTTTTTGTGCAACAGAATATTCTTTTTCTTTTTCGTGTGACTCAGTTTTTAATTGTTGGATACGAGCCTCCATAACATCCAGATCAACATTAACCTTCAGCCTGTCATCCTGTGTTTGTTCTTCTTGAGCTTTTAATGACTGAAGTTTTTCACGGAACTCTCTTACTGCATAACATGAGTATGCAATTGAAATTTCTTTGTAATCGTCTTTTAATCTTTGGTATCTGTCGGCTTTTCTGGCTTGGGATTCCAACTGCTTCATGCTTTTTTCTATTTCAGCAAGCAAGTCATTTACACGATTCAGATCGGCGGCAGTTTCTTCAAGTCTTGCAAAAGTTTGTTTTTTTCTGATCTTATATTTGGAAATACCCGCTGCTTCTTCCAGAAGAGTTTGAATGGTGCTGTTTCTGTCATTCAGTATGTCATCGATCATTTTCAACTCGATGATAGCATAACTGTCCGGACCGATACCGGTATCCAGGAACAGGTTATTGATATCCTTTAATCTGCAAGGAACCTGATTGAGAAGATATTCACTTTCTCCTGTTCTGTATAATCTTCGAGTTATGGTAACATTTGAATATTCTGTAGGCAGAATGCCTTTATTGTTTTCAAAAGTTAGATGCACCTCAGCCATGTTGGCTGGTTTACGGTTTCTGGTACCATTAAAGATGATGTTCTCCATTTTCTCGGAGCGAAGCATTCTGGTTTTTTGTTCACCCAGTACCCAACGGATGGCATCTACTACATTGGATTTACCGGAGCCGTTAGGGCCAACAATGGAGGTCACCCCCTTGTCAAAGTGGATGGTAACCTTATCACCAAAACTTTTAAATCCTTTTACTTCAAGGTTAGTTAATCTCATAAACGATGGAAAATTGTTCTATAGAAGGGAATAAAAATTACATTTACTGCTTAATAAGCGTAGCAAATTTAGGGTTTAAAAGCTTTTCAAAGCCGTATAGCCTGATCTTAAAAGAAATAGAGACCAACTTAAATCATAACAGCCTTAAAATCAAAAATTTGATTTTTTAACATCTGTTCATAACAGTAGTTTGGTACCCTCATCTTCAAAAGTTGATAGAAATGCAATTAACCCCGGTTAATTATGGATGACTTAAAAATAGTGCTTTATCTGGTAGTAACAGTTTTGTGGCTATTCTTGAACAACTATAAAAAAATACAAAAGCAGGCTAGAGAACGAAAGCTTGCAATGCCGCAACAGGATACCGCTGCTCCGGAAGCTGAGTTTAATACCAGCCCAGCACCAGCAAAATCAGAAAATAAGTCTATGAAGGAGATTCGTAAAGAATTACAAATGAAAGACTTAAAAGGGCGGCATAGTGCAAAAAGTAAAAAAGACACTGCTTTTAAATTTCAAGGCCACAGGGATGACCCAAATAAATATCAGGAAATAATTATTAGAGAAGGTGGTGATTTTCTTGCATCAGAAAAAGTAAATTTTAAAATTGCACCCGCTAAAGAGGATTATGAAAATCATTTATTGGAAGAAATAAATGAAACAGATTGGAAAAAAGCTGTTGTATTATCAGAGATTCTGAATCGACCTTATGTATAAAAATTATTACAGAACCTATACAGGGTCAATGACTTGTAAAAAAATATTTTATGTTTGGAATTTACTTTTAAATATTCCTACTTTTACGCACCTCATGATAAATTATTGAAAACCTAACATTAATTTAACCCTATGCTCAAAAGAATTTACCTATTAACGGCTGTGCTTTTAATTGGTTCCGGCTTGATCGCTTTCGGTCAAACCTCCGGATCTATTAAAGGTAAGGTGATTGACAAGGCTACAAATGAACCTCTGCCTTTCGCCAATGTAGTGGTAGAACTTAATGGTAGTCAGGCTGGCGGAGGGGTTACCGATTTTGATGGTAACTTCAACATTAAGCCTCTGCAACCAGGTAAGTATAGCTTAAAAGCTTCATTTGTTGGATATACAGCAGCTGAAGTAACTGGTATAATTGTATCAGCAGATAAAATTACATTCCAGGATATCATGCTTACCCCAGGGGGAGTTGATATTACAGCGGTGGAGGTTTCTGAATATAAGAACCCGATTATTGATAAGGGTAATCCATCAACGCAAACCACAATCACTCAGGAACAGATTCAAAGCGCACCTACTCGTGACGTAAGGGCCGTTGCATCTACAACTGCCGGCGTATATCAGGAAGATGAAGGTGAAGCTGTAAACGTGAGAGGTTCAAGGTCTAATGCTACTGACTATTATGTAGATGGTATCAAAGTGAGAGGATCCACTAACTTACCGCAGGCTGGTATCGAGCAGGTAACTGTTGTTACCGGTGGTGTTCCGGCACAATATGGAGATGCAACAGGAGGTATCATTAATATAACAACACGTGGCCCTTCCAATGAATTCTTTGGTGGTGTGGAGTACGTTACCTCTGAATTGTTTGATGAGTACGGCTATAATCTGGTTGGATTGAACTTGTCAGGACCTATACTTGCTAAGAAAGACGAACAAGGAAACAAAACTGGAACCATGCTTGGTTTCTTTATTTCAGGAGAATATCAATTTGAGACCGATCCAGATCCATCTGCAGTTGGAATGTACAAGGTTAAGGATGATGTTTTCAATGACTTAAAAAATAACCCACTTACTACAAGTAGTGGAGGTGCTTCTCAGTTCCAGTTCAAATCTGAATTCCTTACCAGTGATGATTTTGAAAAGATCAAGATCAAACAAAATACTAAGTCAGAAGCCTATCGTATTTCAGGAAAATTTGATTTCCAACCTGTAGATAACGTAACTCTAACCTTAGGTGGATCATACGATAATGTTGATAGAAATGATTATCAACATACCTACTCGTTGTATAACTATGATAACAACAATGAGAATAACCAGAATACTTGGAGGGTTTTTGGAAGGATAACACACAGATTAGGATCATCTTCAGCTAAAGGTGATGAATCATCGGCATCTGTAATTAAAAATGCATATTACTCTGTACAGGTTGACTACACCAAGACCAAACAGATAGTTCAGGATGGTGATCATGAAGACCGCTTTTTTGATTACGGTTACGTAGGCTATTTTGAGACTGTTAAAAAGCAGTTGCTTCAAAACGGTCAGTTTGGAACAGCCCCTTATTCTCTGGATCCAAATACCCAGGACACAATTTATTCTATTACAAATCCAAGCAACGGAGATACTATTAAGTGGCAACAAACTGCTTTCTACTCTGACTCAATTGTAAACTTTACTCCAGGTGGAGTAAATCCATTGACTCAAGCGTATACGTCTCAGTATTACAATCTGGCGGATGGAAATGTTGGAACATATTACTCTACATTGGCACAGATCACTACTAATAATGGTTTGATCAATGGTACATTACCTAAAAACACTTATGCATTATACCGAAGTACAGGTTATACCTATAACTTATATCGTGAGACGGAAACTACTCAGCTTAGGTTCTCTGCACAGGTATCCGCTGATATAAAAGATCATGCTATTACAGCAGGATTCGAATATGAACAACGATCGGACAGGAATTATGGAATAAATCCTGTAGGATTATGGGGTATCATGCGATTGAGAGCTAATGAAAGTAACAGTAGTCTGCTGAATATGAGTCTCACTCCCGGTACTTTTGATATTGACGGACAATGGATATACTATGATCGCTTATACACTGATGACGGTGTTAAAGGATTTTACGAAAATCTTCGTGACAAATTAGGTATTACTGATTACTCAACTTATGTTGACATCTTCAACATTGACAGATCGCTTCTTTCACTTGATCTGTTCACTGCTGATGAGATCCTGAACAGTGGTAATAACCTTGCTGCATGGTATGGTTATGATTACAAAGGAAACAAGGTAAGCAGCAATCCATCTTTTGATGATTTCTGGACTGCTCGTGATGAGAATGGAAACTTCACTCGTCCGATCGGTGCATTTGAGCCTATTTACATGGCAGGTTTTATACAGGATAAATTTGCTATCAACGATCTTATCTTTAACGTTGGTGTAAGGGTAGACCGTTATGACGCAAACCAAAAGGTATTGAAAGATAAATATCTTCTGTATCCTGCAATCACAGCATCTGACCCACTTCTTTCTGGTATGGCTCGCCCGGGTAACATCGGAGATGACTTTGTGGTTTATGTAAATGATGTTAATAATCCTACTATTGATGGAGTTGTTGGTTATCGTAATGGCGATACCTGGTACGATGCTAACGGAGTTGAGGTAGCCAACCCAAACATTCTTGCATTACAGGCAGGTGGGCAGATAGCTCCATGGTTGGTTAATACAGATCTGGCTAACAACGGTGTGCAAACCGATCAGTTTAAACCTTCTGATAGCTTCCGCGATTATAACCCACAGGTTACTGTGAGTCCAAGGGTGGCATTCTCATTCCCTATTTCTGATCAGGCTCTGTTCTTCGCTCACTATGATGTATTGACACAAAGACCATCATCAAGGTCGCGTGCAAATCCATTAGACTATTACTACATGGAATCGCAGCAAGGTATAATTCTTGACAACCCAAATCTTAAGCCCGAAAGAACAACTGATTATGAATTAGGATTCAAGCAGTCAATTTCTAAGTCATCTGCAATCACTATTTCAGGATTTTATCGTGAGCTTCGTGATATGATACAGCAAACAAGAATAAACTTTGCATATCCTGTTTCTTATCTTACATATAATAATATTGACTTCGGTACTGTAAAAGGACTGACATTCGGATATGACTTGAGGAGAACTGGAAATATTAGACTGAATGCGAATTATACACTTCAGTTCGCGGATGGAACTGGATCTGCTGATCAAACATCAAACAAACTTTTACAAAACGGACTTCCAAACCTGCGAGCCATCTTCCCACTTGACTTTGACCAACGTCATAACCTGGTGTTGTCATTTGATTACAGATATGCTTCAGGAAAAGACTATAACGGACCAATGGTTAAGAATTCACAGATACTTGCCAACACAGGTTTAAATATGATATTCAGAGCCGGATCAGGATCACCATATAGCAAGCAAAGAGAAGTAACAACTCAGGCTAACAATCTTGGATTGCAGCAGGTTTCTTCAGGTACATTGGATGGATCGATCAACGGTTCAAGATTGCCATGGCAGTATCGTGTTGACCTTAGGATAGATAAAGATTTTGCACTGAACTTTGGAAAAGGAGAGAACTCCAGAGAAGCATCACTGAATGTTTATATTCTTATTCAAAATTTGTTTGATACAAAGAACATCATCAATGTATATAGCTATACTGGCAACCCTGATGATGATGGATATCTTGCATCAGCAGTTGGTCAATCACAAATTCCATTGCAAACTTCACCTGATGCATTTGTTGATCAGTATAATATCAAGATCAATAACCCTGACAATTACAGCTTACCTAGAAGAGCACGTATTGGATTACAGCTGAACTTCTAAAATTGCAAATAAGTTAAACCAGTAACTGAAAGAAATTAAAATATAAGACATGATGAAGCGCGCTAAATTTATTAATGTTCTCATGGCTACCGCCGTAACGATGATCAGCATCATTCCAGGAGCGATAGCTAAAGAGAATGCGGGAGGTGTTGGCAATTCAAACTTGCAACAAGCCGCTTTGAATAAAGGAGCAGCTAACTGTAACCCTACAACAGCTAAAGCAGACCTTGATATCAATAATATTCGTACTACTGTATTAGTAGGTGGAGACATGTGGTGGGATCTATCAAATCCTAAATATGAGATACCAAAGGATGGAGGAGTGCACTCAATATTCGCCGGCGCTCTTTGGATCGGTGGAGTGGATGCGGGTAATCAGATTAAGGTTGCAGCACAAACTTACCGTCAAACAGGTATTGACTTCTGGGGTGGACCTATCGACCAGTCTGTTGTAAACATTACACCAAACAAATGTCTGACTTATGACAAACACTGGAAGATTACAAAAAATGAAGTGCTTGAATTTGTAGCTGATCCTTCTGACCCTGCGAAGCAAACTAATTCAATAAAAAATTGGCCCGGTAATGGTGACTTGTCTTCTAATGAAGATCAGTTCCTTGCCCCTTTCGTTGATGTAGACGCTGATGGTTTTTATAACCCATCTGTCGGTGATTACCCAGGTTATAATCTTTCAGGTGACTATCCATCAGTACCCGGTACCCCCAAAACAGAATGTAACGATTACCTTTTTGGTGATCAAACAATCTGGTGGGTGTTCAATGACGTAGGTAATGCACATACTGAAACAAGTTCAGAACCTATTGGTCTTGAGATTCGTGCTCAAGCATTTGCTTTTAAAACAAATGATGAGATCAACAACATGACTTTCTATAAGTATCAGATCATCAACAGATCTTCTTTGACTTTGAATGATACATATTTTGGTCAATGGGTGGATCCGGATCTTGGTAATGCCACTGATGACTATGTTGGATGTGACGTGCCCCGTGGACTTGGATATTGCTACAATGGTGATGCTGATGATGACGGTGTTGGTGGTTACGGTGTTAACCCGCCTGCAGTAGGTGTAGATTTCTTTCAGGGTCCTGTTGCCGATCTGGGCGATGGTATCGACAATGACAGAGATGGATGTGTTGACTGTACTTTCCTCGATTCAAGTGGTGTTATTTTAACCATCCCTGATAATGTTTTAGGCGAGCAGATTATCATGTCAAAGTTTGTCTACTACAATAACGTTAACAACTCGCCAATTGGAAACCCTAACGGATTTACAGATTTTTATAACTACCTCTCTGGTATTTGGTTAGATAATCAGCCAATTACTTATGGTGGTGATGGTCGTGATCCTAATGCACCGGTATGCGACTTTATGTTTCCTGGTGATACAGACCCTATCAATTTCCCAACTTTAGGCGAATGGAGTGAGGCTTCTGCTGGTAACCCACCGGAGGATAGAAGATTCCTGCAATCTGCCGGAACATTTACATTGCAACCTGGTGCAGTCAACTATATAACAACAGGTGCGGTTTGGGCCAGAGCGCAAGCAGGTGGTCCGCTCGCTTCAGTTAATTTGATGAGACTAGCAGATGATAAGGCTCAGGCATTGTTCGACAATTGCTTTAAGCTGATAGATGGACCTAATGCACCTGATCTTGCTATTCGTGAATTAGACAAGAAGTTGATATTTACATTGCAGAATACTGATACTTCAGCGGTTGAATTGTATAGTGAGGTTGATCCAACAATTGTTGGATACCCTGATTCGCTTGCAACATTCAATTTTGAAGGCTATCAGATATTCCAACTAAGAGATGCGCAAGCTACAATAGCTGACTTTGGTGATCCTGACAAGATTCGTTTACTCGCACAATGTGATGTTCGAAATGGAGTAACCCAATTGGTTAATTTCAGTTTTGATGCAACACTGAATGCCAATATTCCTGAGGAAAAAGTTTTTGGAACAGATGCAGGAATCAAACATTCATTTGTAATTACTAAAGACCTGTTTGCCTCAGGATCAACTGGACTTGTAAACAATAGATCCTATTACTACACAGTAGTTTCTTACGCCTATAATGAGTACAAAAAATATGATCCAAACGATCCGTTAGCTCTTGACGGTCAAAAAACACCGTATCTGGAAGGTCGTAATAATGTTAAAAATTACACGGCAATACCACATATACCGGCTGTTGAAAATAATGGCCAGATCCTGGGTTCTGATTATGGCGATGGTCCGATGATCACTCGATTTGAAGGACAAGGAAATGGTGGTAAGTCACTTGACTTGGCGAAAGACTACATATCTGAGTTAATGAATCCACCTTATGAGATCCAGAGACCTCAATATAGGAATGCAAGAGGTCCGATAGATATCAAAGTATTTGATCCGACATTGGTACCAAACCACAACTTCGAGGTTCGATTTGATGGTGTAACTGACACCAGCGGATATTACATTTATAATTTCTCGACCAATACTGTTGTGAATTCTGAGAGAAGTATCTCTCAGGTTAACGAACAGATTCTCCCTGAATGGGGATTAACATCTGCAATCAATACTGTTATTGAAGCAGGTAAAGTTGGATCGATTAACAATGCATTCCTGGAGTCTTCAATTTCTTACAACCCTTCAGACTTTATATGGTTAGAGTCAGTTAAGGATAATAACAATCCATTGTCCCCTGATGAAAACTGGATCCGTTCAGGACCGGATGACATATTCCCTGGCCTTGATAATGATCAGGTTTATGAAAAAGTAGTGGATGGAACATGGGGCCCATTTAAGCTTACATCTAAAGATTACCCGGGACCTAAATGGCAGTCTGTTGCTGAAGCACAGGTTTCACTGTCACCTGTAGGGCTTTCTAAATCTTCTATAGCCAGTGTTGACATCATCATAACTCCTGATAAGAACAAATGGAGCCGTGCTGCTGTATTAGAAACCGGTGATGCCAATACAATTGGTGGAGCTGCAAGATTTGATCTAAGACAATCACCTTCTGTTGATAAGAATGGTAACCCTGATAATTCAGGAACTGTTGGATTAAGTTGGTTCCCTGGATATGCCGTCAACCTTGAAACCGGTGAAAGGTTAAATATCGCTTTTGGTGAGAATTCTGATATGCTGTTAACGTCATTTACGAATGGTAACGACATGAAATGGAATCCGACCACAATTCGATATTTTGATGATCCTAACGTAGGACCCGTTCCAATATTCGGTGGTATGCATTACATATATGTTTTTGGTCATAACTCTGATAACCCAACTGCAGATGTTCCAAAATATGATTCATGTGCATTCATCCATGATCGTCTCACTGCAGGAGGTAATACCAATAAGCGTAATGTCTATAAAGATGCAATGTGGGTTACATTACCTGTGTTATCATCTGATTTCGCTAATGTAAACCTACCTGATAATATGCCTTCTTCTGTGAAAGTTAGATTGCGTATTGCAAGGACTTACAGAACTTATGGGCCTTTGGCCATAAGAAATAATGTTTCTTTGGTTGATGGTCAAACTTATTATGTGGCTACTACTCCTGTTTCATATGGTGGTAATACTCTGAACGTAGGGGATAACTTTACGGCTTCATCTGCTACCGGATTGAATTTTACAGGAAACGGAACTGTTACAACTGTAACACCTGAAAATGGTTTCAATCCACTCTATACTTTCGGTACATCAGATCTTGCTAATACAATCAATGACCAGGAAACTGCAAAGGATGCACTTAAGTACATCAATGTAGTACCTAACCCTTATTATGCTTATTCGGCATATGAGACTGGTCAGCTTGATAACAGGATCAAGATCACCAACCTCCCACCTAAATGTACTGTGAGCATCTTTACCATGAGTGGAGCTCTTGTGCGTAAATTCAAGAGAGATGTTGGCTCAAATAATTCTGATGGTGTAGTTTATGATCAATCAAAGCCAAATGCTGAAACTTCAATTGAATGGGATCTTAAGAATCATAAAGGTATTCCGATAGGATCAGGTATGTACCTGATACATGTTGAAGCTCCCGGATTGGGTGAAAAAACTGTTAAATGGTTTGGTATGACCCGACCACTTGATTTGGATACATTCTAATTTTAACATAAAACTGAACCTCTCATAACCAACCAAGCATATGACACAAGTAATTAATAAATTAATTTCCGGGTGTGTGATGATAGCGATGTTATCAGTCGCCTACGTTGCCAACGCAGGTAACTCTGACCGTGCCGGACAAGCTGGAGCCACTGAGTTGCTTATTAATCCATGGGCCAGAAGTTCGGGTTGGAATGGAATTAATGTTTCCAACGCTCACGGAATGGAAGCCCAGTTTTCAAATGTTGCCGGAGTAGCATTCACGAAAAAAACTGAGGTGAACTTTACCTACACTAATTGGCTTAAAGGTGCTGATGTAAAGATCAATGCGATCGGATTATCACAAAAAGTTGGTGAATCAGGTGCCTTGGCACTTAGTGTGGTTTCACTCAACTTTGGTGATATTCTGGTAACCACAACCGATCTGCCAGAAGGTGGTGTAGGAAATTACACCCCACAGTTTATCAATATTGGATTATCCTATGCAAAAGCATTCTCTAACAGCATATATGGTGGTATGACCATTAAAGTTATCTCAGAATCAATTTCTGATGCAAAAGCACAGGGTGTTGCCTTTGATGCAGGTATCCAGTATGTGACCGGATATAATGAAGACAGAGATAATTTGAAGTTTGGAATTTCATTGAAGAATGTTGGTACACCAATGAGTTTTTCCGGCGACGGGTTTTCCTTCAGAAGTGATCCTCCAACAACACAGGATTATCAACTTACAATTGAGCAACGTTCTGCTACTTATGAACTGCCTTCATTGGTAGCTATTGGTGCTGCGTATGACTTTGAATTTGGTGAAGATCACAGACTAACATTAGCTGCAGCGTTTACCTCTAATTCATTTACCTATGACCAGTTTGGAGGTGGAGTAGAATATGCATTTAAAGAGATGTTTGCAGCTCGTATCGGATACCTTAATGAAAAGGATATTTCTAATGACGATTTAAGTTTGACCGCACTCAATGGCTTATCAGCCGGTTTGTCGGTTGATGTTCCAATTGGAAAGAGTGGAAGAAAATTTGGAGTGGATTACTCATACAGGGGTACCAGAGTATTTGATGGATCCCATAGTATTGGAGTAAGGTTGACCCTCTGATAATCTATTAATTCAAAATATTGAAAGAGGGCCCTTTTAAGAGGGTCTTCTTTCGTTTTATTAATCCTATTATAAACTGTCATGTCACAGGTAAATTATTATACTGAAGAGGGTTTGAAAAAGCTTCATGATGAGCTGAATCATTTAAAAACCATTGAACGCCCTAATATTTCGAAACAGATATCAGAGGCTCGAGATAAAGGTGATCTTTCTGAGAATGCAGAATATGATGCCGCAAAGGATGCTCAGGGCCTTCTGGAGTTGAAAATTTCAAAACTTGAAGAAGTACTCAGCAATGCGCGTATCATTGATGAATCTATTATTGACACATCAAAGGTTTCAGTTCTTAGTATCGTTAAGATCAGAAATATCAAGAACAGTGCAGAAATGTCCTACACTTTGGTGTCGGAGAATGAAGCTGACCTCAAGTCTGGCAAGATATCAGTCACCTCACCCATTGGGAAAGGTCTGCTGGGTGGAAAAGTTGGAGATAAGGTTGAGATAGAGGTGCCTAATGGTAAAATGAGTTTTGAGATACTTGAAATCTCTAGGTGATGCCATCAATCTTTTCAAAGATCGTAAGTGGAGAGATCCCGTGTTATAAAGTCGCCGAAAATGATAGATTTCTGGCTTTTCTTGACGTATTCCCATTGGTGAAAGGTCACACTCTTGTTATTCCTAAAACTGAGATTGATTATATTTTTGATATAAACGATAAGGATTACCAGGATCTCATGTTGTTTGCGAAAAATGTTGCGGCCGGAATTAAATTGGCAGTGCCATGCAAACGAATTGGAATTGCTGTGATTGGTCTTGAAGTCCCACACGCTCATGTGCATTTGGTTCCACTAAACACCATGTCGGACATTAACTTTTCAAATCCGAAAATAAAATTACCGGAAGAAGAAATGAAGGCTGTTTCAGAATCTATAGCCCAGCAGATCACAACTGATTAGTTAATCCTGTCAGGATTCTTTTGAACAAATTCACTCCAACCTGCTGAAGACCTACCTGGGGATGAAAAATTTTGTTTGCCCCGAAAGTAATGACAAACAGCCGCTGCCAAACCATCAGTAGCATCAAGATACCTTGGAGTTTCGCTAAATTTTAACAACTCCTGAAGCATGGCTGCAACTTGCTCCTTGCTGGCATTGCCATTACCTGTTATTGATTGCTTGATTGCTTTCGGACTATATTCAAAAACAGGTATTCTGTATGATATGGCAGCAGCTATGGCTACCCCTTGAGCACGGCCTAATTTTAGCATTGATTGAACATTTTTTCCATAAAATGGTGCCTCAATCGCCAGTTCGTCAGGCTTGAAGTTTTCCATCAATTGTTGACATTCGGTAAAGATCTTGTTCAGCTTTAATGCATGATCCTTTAGTTTCTCCAAGCGGATAACACCTGCTGAAAGTAACTTAGCGGAATTGCCGCTTATCTGTATCACACCATATCCCATGATAGTGGTTCCGGGGTCAATCCCGATGATCACCCTGTCAGTTTCAATTTCAGGCTCACTCATTGATTCAAATTTAAGATAATAAGCCAAGGTTATGTTATTTTTATAACATTGTTCCGGTATTGATAGCTAATCTTTGAAAAAACACCGATATCTTCTATTAGTTGCCAAGTTGGTTATTGCTTCATTGGCAATATTATTCATCTACTTCAAGCTTAATGCGAAAGAAAACGCAATTGGGCAAATGATGAATGAATATAATAATTGGAATTGGTCTGAAAAGATTGGCATAATCCTAATATTGTCATTCATGACAATTATTAACTGGTTGCTTGAAGCGTTGAAATGGAAAAAGCTGCTTCAAAATATAGTGAACATAAAAATATGGCAAAGCTTTGCAGCAGTTCTCAGTGGAGTCACAATTAGTATTTTCACTCCTAATCGTGTAGGTGAATTCGCAGGCAGGATACTTCATCTTGATCCTGCATTCCGGGTAAGAGGCGCCCTTGCATCTGTTGCGGGTAGCATGAATCAATTACTTATAACTGTTTCTGTTGGAGGATTATCACTTTGTGCATATATATATTTAATCACCGGGTACTCTACAGGTGAGAAGGTGGCTTTAATAACAGGGTTAATATTGGTAGTTGTCAGCTTTTGTTGGATTTATTTTAAGATCTCCCGTTTACCAACATGGCTCAAGGAACACAGGTGGGCACTCAAAGTAAATGAGTATCTGGATTTTTTCAGAAGCTTCAGCTTTCACTTGCTTGCTGTTGTTACAAGTTTGTCCTTAACCCGATATGTAGTATTTACTTTTCAATACATTATTCTACTGCATGAGTTTGGTGTAAATGAGTCTATTCCTTTTTCCTTTATGATAATATCTGTCACCTATTTTATTACATCGCTGGTTCCGGGCTTTGCATTATCTGAACTGGCTTTAAGAGGATCTGTTGCTGTTTATTTGTTTGTTGATCAGGACCCGGTAAATGTACTGGCAGCTTCAACAGGTATATGGTTGTTGAATATTGTGGTTCCGGGTATATTTGGTGCATTGTCAGCTTTTTATTTTAAGTTCAAACAATGATGTTGGTTTTATTCAATCTTACCATATTTATTTCGTTAGCAGCATATGTCTTTGTTGAATTATATTTCTTATACCATGCACTAAGATCTACCACATTGACAATCAGTAATACTTCAATCCCTAAAATTAAATTAACCATAATTATCCCGGTTCGTAATGAGGCTGAAAATATTCTTGATTGTTTGCGCTCACTGATAAAGGTTGACTACCCTCTTGAATTTATGGAAATTATTATTTCAGATGACGATTCTTATGATAGCACACCAGCCCTTGTCACAGATTTCATAAAATCTAATCCGGAACACCGGATCAAGTTGTTAGAATATTCAGTGAATGATTTAAGGGGTAAAAAGTCTGCCATCTCTCGTGCAGTTGATCAATCTGCCGGCGAAGTTATTATTACAACAGATGCTGATTGTAAATTTGATTCAGATTGGTTGAAAACAATGGCAGTAAATTTTAATAAACCGAGCATAAACATGGTGTGTGGGCCTGTTGTGTTGCAGCCTGCAAATACCTGGGTTCGTGCCCTGAGTTCAATTGAACAGGCTGTGTTGACCCTGCTAAGTTCAGGGTCCATGGAATGTGGATACCCATTGATGTGTAATGGTGCAAATCTGGCCTACAGGAAAAGTTCTTTTTATGATTGTGGAGGATTTGATTATGGGAGCGATCATCCTGGAGGTGATGATACATTTCTTATGCTTTCTATGAATCAAAAATTTCCTGGTTCAATTGTATATCTGTCAGATGAAAAAGCACTTGTTAAGTCATTGCCACCATCTTCGTTTAACGAACTCTTTGGCCAAAGGGTGCGACATGGATCAAAAGTTAGCGCTTATAAAGAAAAATATATCAGAAATGTTGGCGCAATCCTTTCAGGATTTAATATTCTGATAGTGTTGGTTTCAATATTATCATTTTGGTGGGTGGATGTCAGGTCACCCCTATTGATTTGTTTCATAATTAAATTGCTGTTAGATTTAACTTTTGGAGCTTTTGCAATTTTTTCTTTTGGTTCAAATAAACTTTTTCCCTGGCTGCTACCTGTAATATTGATTTATCCACTTTATATTACCTTCGTGTCCATCGCAGTAATGTTCAGATACAGTTATAAATGGAAAGAGAGACATTATTGATATTTTGGCCATGATCAATCAAACGCGATCCCAGTCTCCATGGTTAAGAACATGGAAAAAGTTCAACAGAAATTTTGCTGCAATGGCGGGGCTTGTTGTTATTATTTTCGCAGCCCTCATTTCTGTGTTTTGCTATTGCTTGATGCCCGATAATACACCTGATGCTAACAGGATGAATGTAGCTATTGGAACCATGAAGCCTGGAACAAACGTGAAAATGCTTTTAATAACCAATCCTTCGTATGATCCTAAAGCTGATGATGGTAGTTGGTTTTCCGGTTGGCCCGATGAATATATTACCTATGCAATAGATACATCATGGATTCGGAACGATTCAGTGTATTATATTCCTTTTACTGGAGCTGATCCTAACTATGCTCGTATAGAGGCGGTTCATTTTAAAGATGTTTGTGGCGATTGTGCCAGTGCAGCCGCAGAGGCTAGATCTTTTATCAGCAACAATAATTTGGTTGAACGAACTTTTATTCTGGGGACCGACCGTTTTGGAAGAGATCTGCTGAGTAGAATATTGGCCGGGACCAGGATTTCATTACTGGTTGGACTTATAGCAGTTGTGATTTCATTGTGTATTGGAATTTTTATGGGTAGCATAGCTGGATTTTTCAGGGGGAAAGTTGATGATTTAGTGATGTGGTTATTGAATGTGATATGGTCAATCCCGACATTACTTTTAGTTATAGCTATTACCCTGGCACTTGGGAAAGGATTTAGTCAGGTGTTCATAGCAGTTGGTCTTACCATGTGGGTTGAAGTTGCTAGGGTGGTAAGAGGACAAATATTCAGTATTAGAGAAATGGAGTTTGTGGAGGCCGGACAGGCGTTAGGATATAAAACACCAAGGATAATTATCAAACATATATTACCAAACATTATGGGACCGGTGGCAGTGATAGCTGCATCAAATTTTGCTTCGGCAATTCTGCTGGAGGCAGGATTAAGCTTTTTAGGAATGGGAGCTCAACCACCAACACCCTCGTGGGGAATGATGATCAAGGAAAATTACGGTTACATTGTAGTAGATGCAGCTTACTTGGCCGTTTATCCCGGACTTGCGATCATGATGCTAGTTTTAGCATTCACATTTATTGGTAATGGACTTCGCGATGCATTGGATACTAAGGAAGGTACCAGCGTGTTGAATTGATCACTCGCACAAAAGCAATAGCATAATAGCCTCATTTGTCTTGCCGGCTTTTATTAACTCACGGGCAGCCATATGATAACCGCTCTGCTTGTTTTCATGATCCGAATCCAATACCTGAGTGAGTTTTTTTACTTCTTCTCTTTGTTTGTAGTTTTCAATATCAGTTGAATTTGGTAATGCTTCCAGGTTGCCCAACTGACCAAGGTCGTTACCTGTTAGGATACTACTTCTTTTGATCTGCTCAGGTAACTGATCAATTCCTATGCCCAGCTTCTGGTTTGGTTTCACTACTGTAAACAGTGAATTGCCCGAAGCACGAGTATACCAATCATATCCGCAGCGACCTACAAGATCGATCTTGTTCTGGTCTATTTTACCTTCTGCATCCAGCACATCATTCTTAATGTGCATAAGCAATATCTCACAAATAATAAGGTTGGCCGCACCTCCTTCATTTCCGGTTTCAATTACCTCCTTGACACGACACTCAAACTGTACCGGTGACTCAGCCACTCTAAAAGGTCTTATCAATTGAGAATCCAGTTGTGTAAAACCAGCTTTTGTAAACTCATTAGTACCTTTTGGATATTCGCAACTCGACAGTGATGCCTGCTGAACCATTGAGTAATTAACAACATTGATCACTACCTCAGGAACCTCATATACATTCTCCAGTGTATGTTTTGTAGTATTATCTCTTACTCTGCGGGCAGGTGAAAAGACGAGTGTGGCAGGATTGCTTCCAAAAGCATTGAAAAAGCTGAAAGGACTCAGATTGGGATTACCTTCCTTATCAATGGTACTTGCAAATGCTATAGGCCTGGGTGCTACCGCACTTAACATATGACGGTGAAACTGGCCTGTTTTTATCGATTTTGGGTCTATGGTTATCATGGATGTAAATTTACCAATATTTGTTTGTCTGGTGTCCCAAGATCTACATTTGTAATTCATTATCAGCATGTTGTGAATTTCAAATTATAGATGGCCACTTCTACTAAAATGCTTAATTTTGCATCCCCGTAAGGGAATTGCGGATGTGGCGTAATTGGTAGCCGCGCCAGACTTAGGATCTGGTGCCGAGAGGCGTGGGGGTTCGAGTCCCTTCATCCGCACTTGATGTTTATGAAACGGTCTTTAGATCTATGAATATTTTCCCGCTATGTCTGATGGAAAAGCTTTTACTTGACTGTTTCATTATTTTCAATCACAAATCACAACTATAATTTTACTTTAATAAAAATGGACATTACCCGCGAAGAGATTGGAACACTTAATGAGGTTATCAAACTTAAATTATCTCCTGAAGATTATAACAATCAATTTGAATCAGAGATAAAAAAATATCAGAGATCAGCAAATATGCCAGGTTTCCGTCCCGGCCATGTTCCGGCCGGACTTATTAAAAAAAGATATGGTAGATCTATTTTGGTAGAAGAGCTGAACAAGATCGTATCAGGTACATTACAAAATTTTATCACTGAACATAAATTGGATCTGTTAGGTAGTCCAATTCCAACACCAAATGGTGATGCCGGAAACAATTGGGATGAACCCGGAGATTTCGAGTTTTCATTTGAAATTGGACTGGCTCCTGAATTTGAACTCACATTGCCACCCAAAAATAGCTTCGATTACTTCGAAATAAAAGTTGATGATAAAAGGGTTGAGACCTATTTAGACGATATTCGAAGGAAGTATGGCAAGTTTTCGAACCCGGAAGTTTCTGATGAACATAGTATTCTTTATGGAGAGTTGAAAGAACTTGAAAATGACGGTTCCATTAAAGAAGGAGGTATTACTTCTCAAACAGCATTGTCTATTGAATTAATTGACAGCGATGCTCAGAAGAAGCAGTTTGTCGGCTTGAAAAAAGAAGACACAGTATCGTTTGCCCCCCACAAGGCTTTCGGTAAAAATCCGGATGAACTGGCACACATGTTAAATGTTGAAAAAGATGAACTTAAAAATATCAAATCTGACTTTCAATTTGTTGTCAACACGGTAAATCACATTGAAAAAGCTGAACTGAACCAGGAGTTATTCGACAAGCTTTATGGTGCAGGAAATGTAACAAGTGAAGAACAGCTTCGTGAGCGTATTAAATCTGATATCGCTGCCATGTTTGCAAAAGAAAGCGATCATAAGTTAAAGCATGATATTGATGACAACTTTATTCATGAATTGAAGATAAGTTTACCTGATGAGTTTCTGAGAAAATGGTTACAAACTGCTATAGAAAAACCACTCTCCCCAGAGCAGGTCGAAAAAGAATATCCTGCTTATGCCAGAAGTATGAAGTTAAGAATGGTAGAGAATAAAATATTTAAAGATCAGGAATTGCAGATAACTGATGAAGAGATCAGAGAGAAAGCTAAAGAATATCTGTTGGCTCAATTCCAGGGATATGGCTCTGCCTTAACAGAAGATATATTGACAGGCTTGATCGCCAGATACCTCGAAAAAAGAGAATCGGTGGACAGGATCATTGAATCACTTTCAGAACAGAAAGTATTCAATTATCTTAAAACTGTTGTGAAAACAAAGAAAAAAGAGGTAACTTATGATGAGTTTGTTAAAATTGTGCAGGACCATCAGCATGAACATCATCATTGATAGTCTTGATTTGCAATATTTTCGAAAAATTATACATCTTTACACCATAACAGAAAACAATATATATGGATTTCAGTAAGGAATTTAACAAATATGCTGTAAAGCATCGCGGGATCAGCAGCGCCTCGTTACATAGTTACATAACATCTGTTTACGGTAACTATATTTCACCTACCATCATTGAAGAAAGACAGATGAACATTGCCACTATGGATGTGTTCTCCCGACTCATGATGGATCGTATCATTTTTATGGGTGTGCCAATCAATGATTATGTGGCTAATATTATTCAGGCTCAATTATTATTCCTTGAGTCAACTGATGCAAAGCGTGATATCCAGATATATGTAAATAGTCCGGGTGGTAGTGTGTATGCTGGTTTAGGTATCTATGACACCATGCAATACATTCAGCCTGATGTGGCAACTATCTGTACAGGTATGGCAGCCTCTATGGCCGCTGTACTGCTCTGCGCCGGAATCAAAGGAAAAAGAACAGCTCTTCAACATTCAAGGGTTATGATACACCAGCCAATGGGTGGTGCGGAAGGACAGGCTTCTGATATTGAGATCACCGCCAGAGAGATCATGAAGCTTAAAAAGGAGCTTTATGAAATAATCGCAAGCCACTCAGGTAAGTCATATGATGATGTTTACAAGGACTCAGACAGAGATTATTGGATGACCGCTCAGGAGGCCAAAGACTATGGTATGATCGATGAAGTACTGATCAAAAGTAAGTCGTAACAATAATTAATGGTGAAAAGCAATAAGGAAATAAAATGTTCATTCTGTGGTCGTGATAAAAGTGCCACAAATGTCCTTATTGCAGGTATGTCCGGCCACATTTGTGACCAATGTATTGTACAGGCGCAGCAAATAGTTAATGAGGAATCGGCTGAAAAGTTAAAAGGCTCTATCACAGCAAATATTCAGCTTCTCAAACCAGCCGAAATTAAGGAGTTTCTTGATCAGTATGTGATCGGGCAAGATGATGCCAAGAAGGTTCTAGCCGTTGCAGTTTATAATCATTATAAAAGGCTGATCCATCGGTCTACCCAGAAAGATGATGTGGATGTTGAAAAATCAAACATCATTCTGGTGGGTGAAACAGGAACAGGTAAAACACTCCTTGCGCGCACGATCGCCAGAATGTTAAAAGTGCCGTTTTGTATAGCTGATGCTACTGTGCTCACTGAAGCCGGTTATGTAGGTGAGGATGTTGAAAGTATACTCACCCGGTTGTTGCAAGCTGCCGACTATGATGTGAACGCCGCCGAACGAGGTATCGTTTATATAGATGAAATAGATAAGATCGCAAGAAAATCTGATAACCCTTCAATTACCCGCGATGTATCCGGTGAAGGAGTGCAGCAGGGTTTACTTAAGATCCTTGAAAATACAATAGTTAATGTACCACCTCAAGGTGGAAGAAAGCACCCGGAGCAGAAAATGATTCCTGTTAATACACAGAATATTCTATTCATCTGTGGCGGTGCTTTCGATGGTATTGAAAAGGCTATCGCCCGAAGAATGCAAGCCAATGCCATCGGATATGCAGCTGGTCAGGACATGAAGTTGCTTGATAAATCTAATATGATGCAATATGTAAGTCCGGTAGACCTTAAGTCATTTGGACTTATCCCTGAGTTGATCGGAAGATTACCTGTAGTTACTCATTTGGAGCCACTTGATAGAAAGGCATTGCGTGAGATCCTCACTAAACCTAAGAACGCACTCATAAAACAATATGAGACCTTGTTTAACATGGAAAATGTGAAACTTAAATTTACTCCTGATGTTCTTGATTTTATTGTTGAAAAGGCAATAGAATTCAAGCTTGGTGCTCGGGGGTTAAGAAGTATTTGCGAAGCTATCATGATTGATCTTATGTTTGAAATTCCTTCAGGTGAAAAGGTTGAGGAAATTACTGTAACATTGGATTACGCTACTAAAAAGATCAATAAATCGAGTATCAATAAATTAAAAGTAGCCTGATCACTTTCTTCGGCTATAGTTAATGAATGAGTAACTCCATTCATTTTTTTCATCAGGTTCTACATCTTCTCTAGATTCCTGATCCCATTCCTTAATGTTTATCTCCGGAAACCATGTATCGGCTTCAAATTTATGATGGATCTGTGTGATATAAAGTTTAGTGGCCAGATGCAGTGCATGTCTGAAGATCTGTGCACCACCAATAATAAAGATCTCATTTTCATCTTTCAGATCATGGATTGCCTGCTCAATACTATGTACAACGGTGATGCCTTCTTGCCAGTATCCGGTGTTGTTTGTTACAACAACAGATTTCCTTCCCGGTAGCGGTTTGCCGATTGACTCATAAGTCTTCCTTCCCATAACAATGGTATGGCCCATTGTTATATTCTTAAAGTGCTTTAGATCGGCAGGCAAATGCCATGGCAACTGATTATGAAAACCAATGGCTCGATTTTCATCAAATGCTACTATTATTGAGATATTCACTTTTTTCTTAAACGGCTACTTCTGCTTTTATCCCCGGATGAGGATCGTAATTGGCAATAAAGAAATCTTCAAACTTGAACTCAAACAAGTCTTTAATAAGCGGATTCATATTGAGTTTTGGTAAAGGTCTCGTATCTCTTGATAATTGTTTCTTTACCTGTTCAAAGTGGTTCGAATAAATATGCACATCACCAAAAGTGTGTATGAATTCACCGGGTTTTAGTCCGCAAACCTGAGCCATCATCATAGTCAGTAGCGCATAGGACGCAATATTGAATGGCACCCCTAAAAACAGATCTGCACTCCTCTGATACAACTGGCATGACAGTTTTCCATCAGCCACGTAGAACTGAAAAAGTACATGGCAGGGAGGTAAAGCCATTTGCTCAATCAAGCCAACATTCCATGAGCAAACGATGTGCCTTCTCGAATCAGGGTTATTCTTGATGGCTTGGATTAGATTAGTGATCTGATCAACATGTTTACCATCAGGCGTTGGCCATGAGCGCCATTGATATCCGTATACAGGCCCCAGGTTACCTTCTGCATCAGCCCACTCATCCCAAATGGTAACCTTATTGTCTTGAAGGTACTTTACGTTGGTATCGCCTTTGAGAAACCATAATAATTCGTGTATAATGGATCGGATATGTAGCTTTTTGGTGGTCAGTAACGGGAATCCTTCCTGGAGGTCAAATCGCATCTGATAACCAAATACACTACGGGTTCCGGTACCAGTCCGGTCCGACTTGTCAGTTCCGGTATCCATTACATGACGTAAAAGTTCTAAATATGCTTTCATGGGAGGTTTTGTCTTGCAAATTTAGGGAAAATGGGCTTTTTGAGGCAGATAGTTGTTAACAAAAGAGAACAATATTTAACAAATCTTTGCCCTTTTCTGCCTTTAATCTTTGAAGTAATTTATAAATTTGAAACGGAGAACGCGGAGCTTTGCATGTGCCAGCCGAATGGCAGGATTTTCTAAGGTTCAGGAACTTCGTTCATTCTCCTTTCACCCGATGGAAAAATATCTTGAACAACTCAATGAGGCTCAACGCCAGGCCGTTATTCATATTGAAGGACCTTCAATAATAATTGCCGGTGCGGGCTCAGGTAAAACGAGAGTTCTGGTGCACAGGATATCTCATATGCTGAACAAGGGTGTGGATGCCTTTAATATCCTGGCTTTAACCTTCACAAATAAAGCTGCAAGAGAAATGAAGGGCAGGATCACCAATCTTGCAGGCGATGAAGCACGAAATTTGTGGATGGGAACATTTCACTCTGTGTTTGCAAAGATGCTGAGAGTTGAAGCGCAACGGATAGGATACCCTCAAAGCTTTACCATTTACGATACCGACGATTCAAAAAACCTAATTAAAGATATTGTTAAATCTCAAGGGTTGGATGAAAAAGTTTACAAACCCGGAGTTGTACTGAATCGGATTTCAACTGCCAAGAATAATTTGTTTTCAGTAAAGGAATATCAGGACAACCCTGAACTGAATAACGATGATCGTATTGCCGGAAAGCCGCATATGGCGCTGTTGTACGAGATCTACCAGAACAGGCTTTTTAAATCAGGGTCAATGGATTTTGATGATCTGATCTTTAATACATATATACTGCTTCGCGATTTTCCGGAAGTGCTTCATAAATACCAACATAAATTTAAATATGTGCTGGTAGATGAGTTTCAGGACACTAATTATGCGCAATATATTGTTGTTCGAAAACTTTCTGCACAACATGAGAATATATGTGTAGTTGGTGATGATGCTCAAAGTATTTATTCATTCAGAGGTGCCAATATTCAAAATATTCTGAGCTTTGAAAAGGACTACCCCGAGCTTCAAACTTTTAAACTTGAACAAAATTATCGATCATCAGGAATAATTGTCAACGCGGCCAATAGCGTAATTGCGAACAATCGTGGACAGCTACCTAAAAAAGTTTGGACAGAGAACCATGATGGAGATAAGATCTCATTGTTGAGGGCATTAAGCGATAACGAAGAAGGTAGCATTGTGGCATCCAGCATCTTTGAAGAACGGTTGCGAAGGCAATGGGTCAACCACGATTTTGCGATACTTTATCGCACAAATGCACAATCCAGAGCGATGGAGGAGGCACTAAGAAGAAAAGGTATTCCTTACCGCATATATGGTGGTATTTCATTTTACGCCCGGAAGGAAGTTAAGGATCTGATGGCATATTTCAGGTTGGCTGTAAATCCTGATGATGAAGAAGCACTTAAGCGTGTGATCAACTATCCTAAGCGTGAGATCGGTAAAACTACTTTGGAGAAACTTGTAATCGCAGCTGAAAGGGAAAGTCTCAGTATCTGGAAAGTGATTGGAAAAATTCACAGTATTGAAACTGGAATTACTGCGGCTACCCGTAACCGTATTAGTGATTTTGGAAGTATGATCAAGAGTTTTGGTGCCATGCTTAAAACTCACAATGCCTATGAACTTGCAAGTCATATTTCAGGAAGTTCAGGATTACTAAAAGAACTTTATAGTGATCAAACACCTGAAGGTATAAGTCATTATGAGAACATACAGGAGTTACTAAATGGTATCAAGGAATTCACAGACAATGGTAATACCGGCCTTCCTGCACCGTCTGCAGAACAGGAGTTGGAGCCTGAGCTGAGAACTCTCGATGTGTTTTTACAAGATGTTGCTTTGGTGACTGATGCTGATTCTGATGATCAGGAAAAGGACACGGTTTCTCTGATGACCATTCATGCAGCCAAAGGGCTTGAATTCAAATGTGTGTATGTGGTCGGGTTGGAAGAAAATCTATTCCCTTCACAAATGGCTCTGCAGTCGCGAACAGAACTTGAAGAGGAAAGAAGATTGTTCTATGTTGCTATTACAAGAGCAGAAAAAAAACTTTTTCTTTCTCATGCAGCAAGCCGCTATCGGTGGGGTAACCTTACGGGATGCGAACCGAGCAGATTTCTGGAGGAAGTGGGTGAAGAATTCGTTGAATCGGTGGTGAATGAGGTTAAAAGAAATGGGTTGGCAGATGAACGAAGAGCTAACTGGAGTGGTTTTGGCAACTCAGGTAAGGCATTTGCCGGAGCAGCTAAGCCTGCAGTATTACCTGGCCCTGGATTCAGGAGAATGAAAAGTGGTGAGCGGACTAGTGAGGCTCCTGTTTCAGAACAACTGCCATTTGTTGCTGATGACTCCAACCAAATAGTAGTGGGAATGGAAGTTGAACATCAGAAGTTTGGAGCAGGTAAAGTAGTGAACATGGAAGGTGTGGCGGCTGATCTTAAGGCTACCGTATTTTTTCCAGCACATGGAAATAAGCAGTTATTGCTCAAATTCGCTAAATTGCGGATAATTAGGTGATTTCACCAGCGAAAATCTTTTTGAATAATTTAAAATATGACAAATACTAAAGAACTCAACATGGAATATAACACAGGCCGCAACAGGCTTGTGATGCCCGAATATGGAAGGCATATCCAAAAGCTGATTGAGTATGCCGCTACAGTTAAAGATGAAGAGGAGAGAAATAAACTTGCCAAGGCAATTGTTAATGTAATGGGACAGCTAAATCCCCACCTGAGAGATATAACAGATTTTAAACATAAATTGTGGGATCAGCTTTTTATAATTTCAGATTTTACACTTGACGCTGATTCGCCGTATCCAAAACCGGATCAGTTGACTTTCAGAGTAAAGCCCAGACAAATTGCATACCCTTCTGGTAGGATCAAGTACAGACATTATGGAAAAACTCTGGAACAGGTTATTGAAACTGTTTCAGCAATGGAAGATGGTGCACCAAAAGATCAGATGTCTTTAGGCGTAGCCAATTTCATGAAAATGCTGTATGTTATGTGGAATAAAGATTCTGTTGCAGATGAAGTGATTATTGAACAGCTGAAGCAAATGTCTGATAGTAGGATTGTACTCCCTATGGATACAAAACTTCAGCAACCACCGGAACAACCTGTTAGAAATACAGGCAGGAAAGGTCCTTCAAGACGCAACAGATCAAGAGGTCAAAGTGGTGGTGGAAGGAACTATAGAAAGAATTGAAGTGTTGAGGTATGGGAAACAGCTTTGAAGTAATTGGCGGTACTACACTTAAGGGGGAATTGGTCCCTCAAGGTGCAAAAAATGAAGCATTACAGATACTCTGTGCTGTATTGCTGACGGCAGAGCCAATGACCATTTCTAACGTACCTGATATACGTGATGTTAATAAACTGATCGAACTGCTTCAGGCCCTGGGTGTAAAAGTTGAGAAACTGGCCGAAGGAGAATACAGGTTCACAGCCGATCAAATTGATATCGACTATTTATCATCCCCGGCATTTGCAAAAATGGCTTCCTCTCTCAGAGGATCCATAATGATAGTGGGACCTCTGCTATCAAGATTTGGAAAAGCAAGCATACCCAAGCCTGGAGGTGATAAAATTGGGCGCAGAAGGTTAGATACTCATTTTATTGGGTTCAGGAATTTGGGTGCCACATTTGATTTCGATGCTGGAAAAGATTTTTATTTCGTTGAAGCACCAAAACTAAAAGGTGCATATATGCTGCTGGATGAAGCGTCAGTTACAGGTACAGCAAACATTGTTATGGCAGCGGTGCTTGCAGAAGGAAAGACCACGATCTATAATGCTGCATGTGAGCCTTATATTCAGCAGTTATGTAATATGCTTAACAGAATGGGTGCCAAGATTTCAGGAATAGGCTCCAATATGTTACATATTGATGGTGTGGATACACTATCAGGGTGCTCCCACAGGTTATTACCTGATATGATAGAAATAGGTAGTTTTATTGGACTTGCTGCGATGACCAGGTCAGAGATCACGATCAAGGATGCCGGAATTGAACACCTGGGAGTTATTCCGGATGTTTTTAAAAGACTAGGCATTCAGATGGAATTCAGAGGGGACGATATTTATATACCTTCTCAAGATCAATATTCCATTGATACTTATATAGACGGGTCAATTCTTACAATTGCTGATGCAATATGGCCAGGATTTACACCTGACCTCTTAAGCGTTGTTTTGGTTACGGCCACTCAGGCAGCCGGAACGGTACTTGTGCATCAAAAGATGTTTGAGTCGCGCCTCTTTTTCGTAGATAAACTGATAGACATGGGCGCCCAGATCATACTTTGCGACCCCCACCGCGCAACAGTTATCGGATTAAACCGTAGAAACCCTTTGAGGGGAATTCAGATGACTTCACCTGATATCAGAGCAGGAGTTGCATTGCTTATAGCTGCTATGTCTGCTGAAGGTAAAAGCCTGATACACAATATAGAACAGATAGACCGGGGGTATCAGAAAATAGATGAACGTCTTAATAAGATTGGGGCCAATATCAAAAGGATCTAAATTTTAGTTTAAATGTAAATAGTGGTATTATTTTTGCTTCTACTCACAATAATTCAAGTAAACCTGACTTAATAATCATATGAAAAATTTAAAACTTGCAGTATTGACGGTAGCTCTGCTCTTTGCAGGCTCATTTTTATCTGTTGCACAAGAGTTGCGCCAGGGTACCAATGTTGGTGAAAAAGCCATTGATCTGGCATTTACCAGTCCTGAAGGCAAAACTATTGCCCTTTCCTCACTCAAAGGGCAGCTGGTGCTGATCGACTTTTGGGCATCATGGTGTGGGCCTTGCAGGATGGAAAACCCCAACCTTGTTACAGCCTATAATAAATACAAGGATGCCAAATTCAAAGGAGCAAAAGGATTCACTATTTATAGCGTCAGCTTGGATAAATCCAAAGATGCTTGGGTGAAAGCCATTGAAACAGATAAGCTTGCATGGGAATATCATGTTAGTGACCTGGGTGGATGGCAATCAAAGCCTGCTCAGATCTATCAGGTTTATTCAATACCTACAAACTGGCTGATTGACCAAAATGGAGTTATTGTGGCCAAAAACCTCAGGGGAGCTGCACTTGACCAGGCGCTTCAAAAAATGGCTTCAGAATAATAAATCACTGATTTACACGATAAAACGGCAGTTACCTCCATGGTAGCTTCCGTTTTTCTATTTTTGCCTGCCAAATTGACCCTTTCAAGGTGTTGGCAAAGTATTTGAGCACGCGGGTTCTCATGAAGAACCCGTTAATTTTTTAACAAAGAATGATACAAGAACACGAAAAACATAACAGTAGCCAGGAAACTCAGGACGAGGAAAGCCTGAATCAAGCAGGTGACGCATTTACACCTGAAATGAAGCCCTCCGATCTTGAAGGAGAAATTTCAACGGATCAGGAAAATGAAGAACAATTGAGGAAAGACCTTGAAAAAGCCAGGAATGAATATTTGTACTTGTTTTCGGAATTTGAAAACTTCAAAAAACGTACGCTTAAGGAAAGAATGGAACTTCTAAAAAACGCATCACAGGATGTCATCATTTCGATGTTGCCTGTGCTTGATGATTTTGAAAGAGCCATCAAGTCTATGGAAGAATCAAAAACAGAAGAAAAAGTTTTGGAAGGAGTAATACTCATTCAAAATAAATTGAAATCTGCTTTGGAACAAAAAGGATTAAAGAAAATGAACTCGGTAGGTGAACAATTCGATACAGATTTTCATGAAGCCATAACTCAGGTACCGGCTACCGAAGCAAGTCCGGTGAATACCGTTGTTGATGAGGCAGAATGTGGCTATTTATTAAATGAAAAAGTGATAAGGCACGCCAAGGTTGTGGTTGCTGGATGATAAGAGATCATATGTCAAAGAGAGATTATTACGAAGTATTAGGTGTTCAAAAGAGTGCCAATGACGGTGAAATAAAAAAGGCTTATCGGCAGATGGCTTTGAAATATCACCCTGATAAAAATCCCGGTGATAAGGAGTCAGAAGAAAAATTCAAGGAAGCAGCGGAGGCGTACGAAGTATTAAGCAACGCAGATAAAAAAGCTAGGTATGATCAGTATGGTCATCAAGGTGTTGGTAATGGTGCAGGAGGCGGATATGGAATGAATATGGATGATATCTTCAGTCAGTTTGGAGATATCTTTGGAGGGCATAATCCATTTGAGAGCTTTTTTGGTGGCGGAGGTGGTGGAAGAACACGTTATGTGAATAAGGGTTCTAATATTCGCATCAAAGTAAAACTTACTTTACCGGAGATCACAAATGGTGTTGAGAAAAAGATAAAGGTCAATAAATTTGTTGCATGCGATCCATGTAAAGGAACCGGTGCAGCAAACTCTTCAGCCTTTGATACATGTGGCACATGCAGAGGAACAGGACAGGTCAGAAGAGTAACTAACACTATCCTGGGTCAGATGCAAACTACATCAACTTGTCCGGCATGTAGTGGCGAAGGTCAAACCATTTCTAAAAAATGTACCGAGTGTCATGGAAGTGGTGTAAGAAAAGGAGAGGAAGTTATTTCCATTAACATCCCGGCAGGTGTGGGCGACGGTATGCAGGTCAATGTTAGTGGTAAAGGTAATGCAGCTGAAAGAGGAGGTATCCCTGGAGATCTGCTCATTGTTATAGAGGAAGTGGAAGATGAATTTTTAAAGCGAGATGGGAATAATCTATTGTATGAACTTTATGTAAGCTTGCCTGATGCGGCACTTGGTAAAACGGTAGAAGTGCCAACAGTGGATGGAAAAGCCAAGATAAAAATAGAACCGGGTACACAAGGTGGTAAGGTGCTTAGACTGAAAGGGAAAGGTTTACCGCAA
>JAHEMF010000063.1 GCA_024643795.1 Bacteroidota bacterium
TAACAAGATACCTGCTGATGCATAGTGTCCCGGATCGATTGTGATATTACAGTTACGAATAGTTACATTATTAGGTCCATTGGTAGGACTTGCAGGACAGATTACATACCCACGATCCATTCTCGCAGCTTGTCCGGTAAGTGCTGGGTTTTCAGCCACATCAATACCATCAAAAGTGATCAGATCACCACCTTCTATCGCGATTACCGCATCATTAGGGATGTACAACGTTGTAGAAGTACCGTTACCGGGGTAAGCAGCATCACGTCGAACCACAGGATTAGCACCTGAAACCGAAGGATTTTTGCGGAACGTAATTCCATGATTCAATGCCAGATTACCTGAAGCCTTTAATATCAACTGAGGCTCATTAAAAGTTACTCCGGGCTGAACATTAAAGACCACATTATCTGAGATACCACAATATTGCAGGTCATTGAATGCATCAATAAACTTGTGATAGTTTGTACCACTTAATGGTGCTCCGGGATTGATAGTATAATTTCCGGCTAACCCTTCGCATATGGTTACCACCTGAGTGGTGTCATTTGCTTTGATAGGGTCAGTTGTACCGTTGATACGGTGTATATAAGCTACCAGATTTGCAACTCCGGAAAGGTTATAAGGTGTAGTAAAAGTAAACACCTGACTATTACCGGTTGTTAAGTTGAAGCCAGTAAAGGTTTGGGTCACGAAAGTTCCACTACCCGCCTGTTTGTAACGAAGCTGACACGTAATGATAGGATCGAATGAGTTATTGGTAAGCTGTACTCTAACGGTCTGTGGACCATTTGTAACCGGATTGAACGGAGAATACCAGCTAAGTGAAGCCTCCAACGTTGGTGGCACAAACTCGTAAGCACCTGGATCAGGAGTTGTTGCAGAACGTGGGTTACCATTAATATCAGTAGTAACACCGGTTCCTGGTAATCCCAGATTATTGGTTGCAGCAGAAGTGGGCAGGAAATTACCATTTGAGGGATCTGCAAAACCAGGCTCATCAGTTATAGAACCAAGGTCTTTACCTGAAGCTGTTTGCCAATTTGCAAGAGTGGCCATGTTAGCAGCATAATAACCGGTATAAACAGTGCTACTGGTAGTATTGCCATAGAATACGTTTTTATTTGACACAAGTGCATCACCATAAGTTGATGCCCTGTACATCATGTACTTTGCCGTGGTACCACCATCAGTAAGACTGATGATATTATTCACAAACTGCACATTAGTAAATACGTTAGTGGATAATGAATAATAGTAAAATGCATAAGTTGCCCCTGTGGTTTTATTAACATTATCAAAACTCAAGGTATTGTGATAAACATACACGTGGTCAGTATTATAAACATCTATACCATATGATGTAGTATTGTTGTTCACATCATAGATGATATTGTTGAATATTTTATGCGGGTTTGATGCCGACATCTGATATCCGTAATAAACGTATATACCATAAACCGTTGATGATGTAGCACCACCATTAGTATTATGGATTCTATTTCCGCTTATCTCTGCTCCTATGTTACCATAATAGAGGTACACACCATAGAAAGTAGATACTGAGTTTCTGGTTGGTCTTGATATATCGTTATTTCTAACTACAAGTCCTTCCTGTCCATTTGAATAGATTCCATAAAAATAAAAGTCTCTTATAACGTTACCGATGATCTGGTTACCCTGATCAAAAGAGCTTAAAGGATTGGTTGTACCACCTGAATATACTGCTACACCATAATAACCACCAGTAATGGTATTGTTGCTTATAATATTATGATGCGCTCCACCACCGGTAGCAGTGGCCGAAGCTCCGGTAGAAGAGAAGGTTACACCTGCAAATAATGAACTTGTAAAGGAAAGGTCGTTGTTTATGAT
Organism: Bacteroidota bacterium; assembly: GCA_024643795.1. Classification (GTDB taxonomy): domain Bacteria; phylum Bacteroidota; class Bacteroidia; order AKYH767-A; family OLB10; genus JAHEMF01. The sequence goes on from JAHEMF010000063.1 coordinate 1,876, forward strand.
ACAATTATTAACTGTATTGTATGAAGCGCCACCGGCTAACCTCACTCCAAATCCGCCGGAAGAACCTCCCGGAGCTATGATGAAATTATCAAACTTTACATACGATGAACCATTAAATAACAAGGTTGCATATTCGCCGCCTGTTGACGTGTATGATATGGTGTTACCATTTCCATTGAACACTACTGTGTTAATAGAACTGGTACCTGGAATAGATGAAACTGTTACTTGTTCATTGTAAGGACCTGAGCCAGCAACTACATTAACTGTAACCGGTCCGGAAATTCCACAATTGCTCAGATCACTTAAAATGGAAGCAAAATTCTGGTAGTTATTTGCTGATGCTGGTGCACCAGCATTAATGGTATAAATACCACTTAATCCAGGGCAGATCACAACTGTTGAAGTATCATTGGATTTGATAGGATCAGCGATGCCATTTACAGTGTGGATATATGCCTGAAAAGTAACTGTACCTGAAAGTATGTATGGAGTTGTAAAAGTTAGATTCACAGATTGACCCTGTAAAAGATTCAACCCGTTGAATTGCTGAGTAATTAATGAAGCCGGAACACCCACAACACGGTATCTAAGATTTGCAGTGGTGATAGGAGTTATTTGATTGTTGGTGAGGGCTACTGTAACTGTTTGTGGGTTTGGTCCGGTTGGTGAAACAGGACTTAGTAAAACCAGCGAAGCCTCCAGAGTTGGTGGTGTAAACTCTATGGCACCTATATCAGGTGTAATAGATCTTGGGAATCCAAATATATCTGTTGTAATATTTACATCCGTACCCATATTATTCATGGTGCTGGAAGTAGGCTTGTAGTCATCATTAACTGCAGATGCAAAAACCGGATCTTCTGCCAGGTCATGCACTCCATATCCATATGAATTACCTTGCCAGGTTGCCAATGTTGCATATGAAGATCCTGCAAAGCCAATATATCTGCTTGTTCCCGGAGTAATAAACCAGTTGTTGTAATCAACTGTTTGCCCTGTTGTGCTGCTCATATAAACACAGTACTTTGAACCTGTGCCAGCCTCTGTAATACTTACAAGATTATCAATGATCTGGTTATTGGCTCCGGTTGTATATATACCGTATGTTGTATATGATGCTGTTGCGGCATTGTCAAACACCAATGTATTATGGAAAAAGTCGCAATACGCAGTACTTACATTATAAAATCCATAGATCGTACCTGTAGAGGTTTGATCAAAATTATAGAACAAGTTATTGTAAAAGCTTAGCTTGGTATTACTGGTTGGAGTTGTACCGCTTGAAATATAAAACCCATAAGTGGTTCCAGTGTAACTTAAAAGTGAAGCCTTTGGGTCATGGAATTTATTATTCTTGAACGTATGCCCTGCATTACCGGTTGACAGGTAAGATCCATAAAAGGTACTGAATGTTGTACGATTTTGTCTTTTAAATTCATTTCCATCAAACGTATTACCTTGGCAATAGTATTGATAAGTTCCATAAACATAGAAATCACTGAATACGTTGTTTTGAAACAAATTACCACTGTTACATGGTGTAATTGCAGATGTTCCATAAACATACACACCAGCATACCCACCGTTTACATTGTTATTGGATATGATATTGTTAAAACCATTGTCTCCACCCCCACTTGCTGATGTTTGTGAATTACTAAACACAAAACCCATCATAAGTGTGCTGGTATAGGTCCAGGCTGTACTAATATTAAAAGTGTTATTGTTTATAGTGTTGCTATTGGCACCGTTCATGAATTGAGTACCCCAGCAATATGAAGTGGTTGAAGTAAGGTTTGAATTTTCAAAAGTAAAACCATTGAAATTTACATAAGAAGTACCGTTAAGTTCTAAGATAGAATATGGCGCAGAGCTTGAACCGTACTTAATAGTAGCGGCACCACCTCCATTAAAAGTAATTGTATTTACCGGACTTGTTCCTCCGATAACACCAAGCGCAACGCGCTCGTTATAAACACCGGGTGCAACATTAACCACAACCGGACCTGTAATACCTCCGCAGTTGATAACATTTACAAATGCTGCAAAAGAATTATAATTACTTCCAGCGGTTGGCAGAGTATTGTTGATAGTGTATGTTCCACCAGCCAGTGAACCGGGTGTTATCAGTTGAATAGGAGTTGAGATGTCCGTAAAACCACCGCAGGTAACCTGACAACGATACCATGTTGTGCCAAGTTGAGTAGTAGCATAGTTTCCGGAAGTAGCACCTGATATAGGAGAATAAGTTACGCCATTTAAGGATGACTCCCACTGGTAGGACTGCCCTGTTCCAAAAGTCCCTGTAGCCAGACCAAGCTGAAACGTTTGACCGGAACATGGAGCAGCAACTGTTGAAGTAGTATTTCCTGCAATAGGAGGAGATGTACAAGCAGCAGCCGGTATAAATGTTATATATCCATTGAATTCACGGGGACAGTTAACACCAGACCATGCGGTTATCAGACCCGCTGTTCCATTGGTCATGATCAGATCAACACCTCCTGAAGAAATAATGTCAGATCCAACTCCTGCCCAGACAGAACCCGAGCCTCCATACTGAATGGTGAGAGATGAAACACCAAGTGCGAATCTGTATTCGGCTCCACCAGGAATAAGTATAAATCCGGCAGGATTACTTATGATCGGATTGATCACACCACCCGTTACTGTTACAGATCCGGTAGAATGTGTGGTCCAGGTACCAATGGTAGTTGCACTTCCACATGTAGTAAGATCTGTGGTAGAATAACGCAATTCCCAATTGGTGGTTCCACTGGTTGACAATTTGGTTCCGATATTTGTGAGTAAGATCGGTCCGGGATTGTTGTTCTTCACATTAAATGTGATAAAGTCGTTAGCTCCTGAACTATTAGTACCGGCACTGTTGGTGGTAATAGTAGTCTGAGCATTTACTGCCGTGCCTGTAAGAGCCAACAGCATCAGAGCGAACATTACCACGGTCATCGACCCTGTCAGGTTTCGCAACAAATTAGTAACTGCTTTTTTCATAGAATAGAGGGATTAGTATCAATAATTGGTTTGTTATACAAAGGGTAGTCACAACCGGTGGTTGTGATTTGTTTATTCAGAAGTTTTATTTTACCAGACTGGTTATCTGATAACAGGGGGAAGTCCGTCATGTGATGAGAACTACATTTGAAGTGGGAATCAAAAATAGTGACGCACCATCCCATACCGCAATGAATAAAAACCCAATAATGTTGTACTATAACAAGAACTTTTACATCAACCTATTTGAACATATTTTGCCTATTTATTGCCTGCAAGGACTGAACTCTGGAAAGACTTTATTACTTTTGCCCGCTCATGCTAAGGCGAGGTAGCTCAGGTGGTTAGAGCGCAGGATTCATAACCCTGAGGTCGGGGGTTCAATTCCCCCTCTCGCTACTAAAAATCCCCATTGATTGTTCAATGGGGATTTTCGTATAGTTTAAATCCTACTTCTGATTCGTCAAGTACATTATTTCAGGTTTAAGTCAATCACAAAAAAAAGGCAATACTTAGTGGTATTACCTTTTTATGTTCAAATTTAGTGCGTCAGTTCTTCACCGGTAGGTTTGAGTACTGGCCGGCGTATTCAAGCATCTGGCCCAGGAAATCATCTGGGTATTCCACCTTCACGTCCATAATCTCTTCACCCTCCATTACAGGTACCAAACGGGGCTGGATAAAGCCCATGTAGGGTGCTATGTCAATGGCTTCATACCTGCTATGAACTTCTTTCCGAAGCGGTTCATCAACCTGCACACCATAGGTCTCAACAAGGTTCTTACCTGCCTCATAATCGCCCTCTGATTTGATGCGCTGGATCTCTCTCAGCAACTGACCAAAAAGCTCCCGAAGCTTATCATAGTCATTGATCCTGAAATAGGTTTTTCCATTATCACTAACTCTTTCAATCACATTATCTTTTGCACCTTTATCAAAGGCCCATGCTGCCACTGTTTGTCTGTTACGCATGTGAGCTTCTTCAATATCCTCACCTTCTTTGACCCTGTAAAGCTGGGTCATCATTCCGTTTATTATATAGTAGTCGTACTCAGCCTTACCAACGTCGGTTGTTGGCATCACTCCTATCTCAACCAATTTAGGATCCATGGCGTAATACAAGGCAACAAGATCGGCACGAGCTTCTTCAAGGGTGCTTGCATAGTTCTTCAATGTTTCACCTGATGTACCTACACCGGGATTGATCTGCCCCGAAGCATGGCCAATAACTTCGTGCATATCAGTATGCAGGTCACTCGATAATGCAAAATATTGCTTGTAGCGTGACTTCACCTCATCGCCATATCCAAACTCATCAATCATCGGACTTTTTGCACGTGCATAATTATACGCCCCCACTATATTTCCCAGACTCACTGATTTTGATCCATGATCTTCACGTATCCACTCCGCGTTAGGCAGGTTTATACCAATAGGTGTTGATGGTGATGCTGCCCCAACCTCACCAATAATGGTAATCACTTTTGCAGATACACCTTTTACATTCTTCTTTTTATGATTCTCCATTAGCGGAGAATTATCTTCAAACCACTGTGCTTCTCTGGAAATGGCAGCAATACGTTTCGATGCTTCTTCATCCCTCATGGAAACAATTGATTCAAAACTACCCTTACGGTGAAGTGGATCATGATATACTTCAATGAATCCGTTAACAACATCAATTCTTGAATCTGTGTCGCTCACCCAGGAAATAGAATAGTCATCAAATTTTTTCAGGTCTCCGGTCTTAAAATATTCTACTAATAGCTCAAGTGTTTTCTTTTGTGTTTCGTTCTCAGCCACTCCTGCCGCCTTCTCCAGCCATGTTACCATTTTCGACATAGACTCAGCATACATGCCGCCTGCACTCCAAACTTTTTCTACCAACTTTCCATTCTCTTTAACAACTTTTGAATTCAATCCCCAGGAAGGTTGTTGTCTTAAATCATCAACATACTTTGAAGCATAAAATTTATCAACCTCTTCCTGTGTAACTCCTTCATAGAAATTTATTGATGAAGCTTTAACAACATCAATTCCCGGCGAAAAGTCAACAGCCTTTGGATCATATTGAGGATCCCACATTATTTTATTTAGACCACCTGGAATATCACTTTTGTTAAAATCGGGATGTTCAGGAAATCCATTCGTATCACTTCCGGCTATCAATGTTGCAAAATATTCATTACTGAATGCAGGAATGATCTTGTTGTTTGAATAGTGATGATGCATACCATTCGCGAAAAAGAATTGCTTGCAATAAGTCAGAAAATCCTGATACTCCGCAACTGATTTATCACCATTATAAGTATTAAGAATATTTTCAAGAACCTTTCTTACATACAAGTTATGCCTGTGCTTTTGATCAAAGAAAATATCTCTGCCTTCAAGTCCTGCCTTATATAAATAATAGGAGAGTTTCTTTTGCTGAAGTGTGAGGTCTTCAAAACCGGGAACGCGGTATCGCAGCATTTGAATATCCGCAAACCTGTCGGCCATGTAATTAAAATCGTCTGCCTCAGTTGTTGTTTCAGCAACTTTCTCTTCAGCGCCTTGATCTCCGGATCCGCACGAAATCAGACCTACAGCAATTGAGGTTGCTGCAAAATACATTAGTAACTTATTCATTGTTAGATTATTATTAAATTTTGGAAGGTGCAAAGGTCGTAAAAAATAAGAAAAGAGTCTATAAAAGGCACCACCATGATCGGGTTAAGAGTGAACGGCTTTGTTACAATAGTGCAACATTGACTAAACTCTTGCACCTTACCAATTCCAGCAATTGGCTGAATTTGATTTCAAAACTTTTTGACCTCAGCTTGGATTTGGATCACGGTGCATAGACCACATAACAGGGCAGCCAGGTATAGGCACCACTTCTTTATCCACTACAAATCCACGACGTTCATATAATGCTCGAGTATTAGGTCCAAAAGTAATAAACCATCCCGGAGCTGTTCCACTATCAATAAGCCTCACAGATTCATCGGCAAGTGCAGCACCCACTCCTTTACCCCGATACTGAGGTACAACACCTATCCATGCCATGTGCCAAAAGGCCTGATTGGGTTCAGATTGCTCAATAACTCCAGCTACTTTAGGAAAATTAATGGCGCGGCTTTTGGTCATGGCCATTCTCAACACACTAGAAATTAAGCCGAACATAAACCGGACTTTGCGTAAACCCTTGGGAGGATAGCCGCCAGGCGGCATACGAATTGCAACGCCTGCTAATTGCCCATCCACACGTGCAGTGTGAATTTCCCCCTGATCAACAAAAACCTTGATCCAGGTACGAAACCAAGGAAGAGTCGCACGTACTTGTTTCTCCGGAGGCACTCCCTCAAACATGTACTTGAATAGATTCTCTGTTAGAAAACTATCGGCAAGTATATTTGCCGCCAACTCTATCTCACCCGGTCGAATCCTATCTATAACTACCATGATTTTACCTATTTAAGATAAATTTAATAATTATCTGCTAGATTCCTATTATTGGCTGCAGCTAATTATTTCACAATAGAAAAAGTATGATTGTAGCAATCACTTTGCCACCGTAAAACGAGATGTACCTGTGTAACTACCTGATTCCATCTGCAAAATGTACGCTCCCTTACTCAACTTACTTATGTCAAAAGCAAACTGATGGCGTCCCGGGATCTGATCTGATATCTTACGCTCCACTATTCTTTTACCTGAAAGATCATATATGCTTAACAATACATCCGATCGGCTTGAAAGCACATAGTTTACCGTGAGTTCATCAATGGCCGGATTTGGATACACATTCTCAAGCAAAGTAAAAGTTGACGAAACTTCGCTGACAGAACTGATAGAATTGTATTTGGTCTCAGCTGCATCCGCCACAGCGTTAAGATCATTCAGATCATCACCTGCCAAAAGTGCAAATGCTACTTTGATTGAATCAAGACTGTTGACAGTATAAGGGCCTGCCGATATAGTGAATGAAACATCACCACCTGTACCGGATTGCCCTGCAGCCGGTCTGGCCGTACTTAGAGTCCGGTACTTTTCTTCTTCTGTAAAACCATTATATATGCCAACTGATCCGGCTGAACCATCATTTTCAATCGCATAATAATTATTTGCTCCGGGGGTGAGTTGCTTCACGCCAACATAAATTGATGACGACCCGGTGCTGTATACATATCCCATTTTTCTTGTAGCATCGTATTCAGCTTTATTATCTACTGCATTACCAAGATCCCAGTCGCAATAAATACCGGCAAACA
>JAHEMF010000064.1 GCA_024643795.1 Bacteroidota bacterium
CAGTGATTTAATATCTCAACAATTAAATAATTACATAATTAAATAATTGCATAATTATCACATTACCACATTATCGCATTAGCACATTATCAATTCCGTCTGCAGGAGAAATATTACCGATTGGCGATTAGTGATTGTTGATCTGATGCTTCAACAATTAAATAATTACATAATTAAATAATTGTATAATTATTATCACATTACCACATTCGATTATAATGAAAATAGAATGAAATGATAGATCAGATCAAAGAAGCGATCTCATCAAACGCCTTTTCCCCCTTCATTACAAACTGCTCTGCTCCGCGTTGAATGGTCTGAGATGCCTTGTTATAGCTGTCAAGACTTGAAAGCATGATTACACGCACTTTGGGTAAGTGCTTACGTATAGCCTGCAGGATCTCCAGTCCGGTAGAAGCGTCTTCTTTTACTGAATTCAGAAAATAATCAAGAATGATGATGTCAGGTGACTCATATAGATTCTTTACACATTCCTCTCCTGTATGAAAAACATGAATCTCATGCTTTATGTCTCGGGTCAGATAATCCGACAATGCCATAGTCAGCATTTCGTCGTCATCAACAATGAATATCTTCTTAGGTGGGCCGAACTTCATAATGTCTTAGGTTTACGCCTCAAAAATATAGTTTTTCTGCGTTTTACAAGCTGTTTTTTAGTTCTTCAGTGGCTTGTGATATCTGGTTTATTAATCTCTCCAGCCTCTCTCTTAGTCCCTCATCCAGTAACCCATCCTTAAGTTTGCTCTCTATTACCAGCGCTTCTGACCTTTGGTCACTCATGCCCATCATTACCAGTCTGGTGTAAAAGCTGTGCAATTGTGAGGCAAGTTTATCAGTTTTTCTATCAGCCATCAGTTGGTTGATCTGATCAATAAAATGTGGAGCTGATGAAAGGAACAGATCGATGTATTTCTTCATTTTCTTCTCATCCCCCTCACAGAAATTTCTCAGGTAGGTGAGGTCGGTGATAGTACCATTGGATCTTTCAACAGGACTTGCTTTTATAGAATTCTTCATTCCACTGTACTTTAACTCAATATTGAGCGTTTTTGCGATCTCAATGATCAGGTCATGAGTTTTGAATGGTTTGGGCAGATAGCCATTCATTCCGGCTTCGGTACAACGGTCAAGATCTGTTCGAAGCACACTAGCCGTTAATGCGATCACGGGAATGCGGCTAAATTTTTCATCTGCCATTGCACGTATCCTTTTTGTTGATTCAAATCCACTCATCACCGGCATCTGTGCATCCATGAGAATGATATCAATATCCGGAGTTAGTTTATCCAGCACTTCCTGACCGTTCTCAGCTTCAATAATATTTACTTTGGCATTTGAAAGTAAGGTATCACGTGCAACTATTCGGTTGTATTCATTGTCATCTGCTACAAGTATGGTTAGTCCGTCTAGGATACTTCCATCAACATTCTCCTCTGAAGCAAGTCGTTGTTCGAGGCGTTGTGGATCACCCTTTTCAAGTTCAAGATCGAAGTAGAAAGTAGTTCCGCTGCCTTCTTTACTCTCAACTTTGATACTACCGCCCATCAGCCCAACCAGTTCCTGTGAAATACTTAATCCAAGACCGGTGCCACCGAATTTTCTGGTGTCGGATGTATTAGCCTGGTTGAAACTTTCAAAGACCGCTTCCAGTTTGTCTTTTGAAATACCGATACCGGTATCAATCACTGCGAATCTCACTTTACCATCTGACTTCTTCACTTCAATGGAAACGCTTCCACGTTCAGTGAACTTGATAGCATTACCACATAGGTTGATAAGCACCTGATTAAGTCGTACCGGGTCTCCGATCACTACATCATCCACATCCTGATCAACCCGAACAAATAACTGCAGACCTTTTTCATCGGCTTTATACTGCAGGGTATTTTTTACAAGATCAAGACAATCAGACAAGGACATATCAATATGTTCGAGTTCCATTTTACCGGCTTCGATCTTTGAAAGATCAAGAATGTCGTTGATGATATGCAGCAGATTGTCGGATGAGATTTTTACTTTTTCCAGATAGTCCCTTTGCTTTTTATTCAGATCTGTGTCCAGCAAGAGGCTGGTCATACCCATCACCGCATTCATGGGTGTGCGGATCTCATGAGACATGTTCGCAAGAAACTGCTGCTTAAAAGCTTCAGAACGTTCGGCACGATCTTTTTGTTCCTTGATCTCAACTGTTGCTATCTCGACCTTTTTCTCTAGAACCCGTTGCATATGTTTTAATCGTCTGGTTCTCCAGTTTGAGAGGAGGAAAAAAGTAGACAACAGTAAGGCTGCATACCCAGCTTTTGCTGCATTTGAAAGCCACCAAGGTGGAGCAATTTTGAAAGGAAACACCAATATGTCACCCCAATTACCATACTTATATCGTGCACGAACTTTTAGAGAATAAAAGCCGGGGACCGGATTCCGGATATCAATGCTATTTTCACGTGTTGGGTCACTCCATGGTTCTTCATCATTCAGTTTATATATATATTCTACACCTTGATTTTTAACAGGGTTATTACTCCCATAGTGAATGGTTAAACGATCAACTAAATGAGTGAATTTAGGATTGTATGGGATGTGGTAGAAAACAGATGAAGAATCGTATTCAATATACTTGTTAAGATTTGGGTCTCCCAGAAAATCTGTTAGTTTGGAATTAATATCAATTGCATTCACTTTAACTGAAGGTGTATGCTTAGTCAAATAAAGGTCATTAAGATGGATTTCGTTGATTCCTGACGCAGATCCATAATAGAGTACATTATTTTCGTCAGTATATGCTCCAAATTCATTTGCCCAAATACCAATAATACCATCCTCATGAGTGTATACTCTGATTTTTAAGTTCCCATCTTTATTAAAATTAATAACAGAGATCCCACCCCTATGGCAGGAGACTAAATTCCCAGAGGTATCTAGAGCAATTGATTCGACTGTATTATTTAAAAGCCCTATTCTTTTATTAAAGTAAGTGAATTCTTTGCCATTGAAACATGCAATTCCATCATCGTAAGAAGCCATCCAGATCATCCCTTCATCATCCTGCTGGACCGAGTGGATATAGTCAAAAAACATTCCATTAGACTGACCATACTGAATGATATTCTTATTTTTATCAATGATGCTCAGTGAATTTCCACCAGCAATAATTCCACCTTCTTTTGATTGTATCACAGGATGTGATGCATCAAAGAAATATTTATCTGTTGGAATTGATTGAAAATAATTCAAAGAAGAATCAAAATAATTGATTTGTCTTGACGTAGTTGTTGAATCTGACGTCCCCAAATCACTGTCAGATAACCAAACATTTCCTTGATCATCGTTTGCTAATCTTTGAGATCCAACACACTTTAGATGATATACATAATCTGTAGTATCAATAATCATTACTTCGTTACCTTCTCGAAATCCGATCCAAAGTCTTCCATACTGATCTTTCAACAAAGAATGACTCAGGTTGAAGTATGATTGGTTTCTTTCCCACCAATTAAACTTGTTTATCAGTTTGTTTTCCTGCTCTTTTTTTTGATAGGTATGGGTAATACGGAATGCTTCAGAACCTATCAATACCATGATTCCAGAGTAACGTGTTGCAAATATTAGTGAATCACCGAACTTATCTATATGGAAGCAATGGTTCAGATCCCCCTTTTCATACACTTTATCAATAAGTCTCGGTGGCTCGCTTCCTAAGATATCAAACCCTCTGTAAACGCCACCATACCAGATTTGGTTGTGGTTATCAACAAACAAGGTATGTATGAATTGATCGGAAATAGCTCGGTTTTGCTGGAGCCACCTTACTTCTCCGGTTTCATCAATAGTGTATGCTCCCGTTCCATGTGTTCCTAAATACATACGTCCATTCTGATCCTGTGCAAAGCTCATAACACCTGCTAATTTTGTTGGCCGAGTTGTATTTTTGTCCTGTACTTTTAGTACATATAGTGTATCATCGGTATATTTAAGGACTTCTGTAAACGACAGTGATCCTATCCAGACTGCATCCGATCTATCAATAAAAAGTGTTCGGTTATTTTTATACTGGATAATCTTATAAAGATTTAGAAAATAGATTTTAGAAGGATCATGGTCATATATTTTAAAAAGCAATCCGGAATAATGACTTCCGATAATATTATTATTACTATCATGCAACACATTTAAATTATATGAATTTTCAATATTCACTCGGTAGAATTCCCCTTCAATATTTTTTGAAATTTTTAGAATACCTTCATTTGAAATAACAATAATATTATCATCATGATCAATACTCATTGAAGAATATTCAAATGGAGGTAAGCCGTTTGATTTATCATAGCGTATGAAATTAGATCCGTCAAATCTTGTTAAACCTTCAGGATGTAACATCCACAGGTTGTTCCGTGAATCAGATTCAAGCTGCAAAACATTACTATTAAGACCATTTGAATTCAGATCATACTCGTAAAATCTGTCACCATCATAGTAAGTTAAATTGCTGCCCCCAAACCAATAATTACCGGTATTGTCCTGAATTGGCTTACATTTTGTCGAGTGCACATTGTGATTAAGGTTTATGCTTTTGACCATTCCATCTGGTAGCACCAATTCATCAGGTGGTAGCCTGCTAATTATCTTAGGTAGTATCAAAATCCCGGTGTCAGTATTGAATTTAAGATTACTTATTTTACTGAATTCCGGAAATTCACTGATGTCTGACTTGTGACTTGCTATTGTGTCAGTGAAAAAAGCAACCTGAAAAGAGTCTATAGGTATGTGGAAGGTCAGGATGGTATCTACAAAAAAATCACTTTTAATTGTTATACGCTCTTGATCGATCTTTTTGCTTACATCTTTTATAGCTGAGTCAGCATCATACTTCAGTTCAAAAAGAATAGGTGTCATCTTTCCAGTTCGAATAGTATCATTGTTATAATTGATCAGCCACTTAACAGGCTTGCCATTTAATACATTAACAGTATATGTGCCATGTGGAGCAATTTTCACTTTCAAGGGTGGTTCAAAATGTTCGTGCTTATCTGACTTATCAGAATTGCTGCAACTTAGCATCAGAATAAGACTACAAATGAATACAAATGATGGGGTTTTAATCATTAAGTTGGATGATTGCTATTCAAACTTGTTGCTTGATATAAAACTGCTTAATGCACAAATGATATGAAGCTATAGTTTTTATAGTTGAATTAGTTGATAGTACTGGTTTTAAACTATGCAATTCTAGTCACCGAAATGGACATTTAATTCGCTTTTGGCTCTTTTTATCTGAAGAGTCAAGTTTTTCACAACACTGACAAGATCTTCATTTAATTGCCCTGCTTTCAATTTGTTCTCCAATTCCAAAGTCTCGGATCGCAGATCATTCATACCCATCATAACCATGTTGGTATGAAAGCCATGCAGTTGGGTTGCCAGTCCTGCAGCGTTATGCTCTTCAATTAGTTTATTGATCTTTTCAATAAATACCGGAGCCGATCTGAGGAACATATCAATATACATTTGCATCTTCTTCTCATCCCCCTCACAGAAATTTCTCAGGTAGGTGAGGTCGGTGATAGTACCATTGGATCTTTCAACAGGACTTGCTTTTATAGAATTCTTCATTCCACTGTACTTTAACTCAATATTGAGCGTTTTTGCGATCTCAATGATCAGGTCATGAGTTTTGAATGGTTTGGGCAGATAGCCATTCATTCCGGCTTCGGTACAACGGTCAAGATCTGTTCGAAGCACACTGGCCGTTAATGCGATCACGGGAATGTGCTTCAATTTTTCATCTGCCATTGCACGTATCCTTTTTGTTGATTCAAAACCACTCATCACCGGCATCTGTGCATCCATTAGAATGACATCAATTTCCTGAGTGAGTTTATCAAGCACCTCCTGTCCGTTCTCAGCTTCAATAACATTTACATTGGCTTTTGAAAGTAAGGTGTCACGTGCAACAATACGGTTATATTCATTGTCATCTGCTACAAGTATGGTTAGTCCGTCCAGGATACTTCCATCAACATTTTCTTCTGATGCAAGACGTTGTTCCAGCCTTTCAGGGTTACCTTTGTCAAGAACAATTTCAAAATAGAATGTAGTACCACTGCCTTCTGTACTTTCCACCCTGATGCTGCCGCCCATAAGTCCTACAAGTTGTTGTGAAATACTCAGTCCAAGGCCAGTACCTCCGTATTTTCGCGTGTCTGATGTGTTGGCCTGGTTGAAATTTTCAAAAACCGCTTCCAGTTTATCTTTTGATATTCCGATACCGGTATCAATCACTGCGAATCTCACTTTACCATCTGACTTCTTCACTTCAATGGAAACGCTTCCACGTTCAGTGAACTTGATAGCATTACCACATAGGTTGATAAGCACCTGATTAAGTCGTACCGGGTCTCCGATCACCACATCATCCACATCCTGATCAACCCGAATAAATAACTGCAGACATTTTTCGTCGGCCTTATGGCGCAATGTATTTTTTACCAGGTCCAGGGTATCAGTTAACGACATGTCTATATGTTCCAGCTCCATTTTACCCGCTTCGATCTTGGAGAGGTCCAGAATGTCGTTGATGATGTGCAGCAGGTTATCCGACGATTTTTTCACCTTGGTGAGGTAGTCTCTGTTCTTGCCCGAGATATCTGACTCAAGCACCAGGTCGGTCATTCCCATCACTGCATTCATAGGTGTACGGATCTCGTGACTCATGTTAGCCAGGAACTGTTGTTTGAAAGCCTCGGAGCGCTCTGCCCTTTCTTTTGCTTCATTCAACGCTTTCTGAGCTTTGCGCTGGTAGCGAAGACGGGACCAAAGGCCACCGGAAACAATAAGTAAAATGACTCCGCCAACTATGCCGGCATTTCGGGTCCGCTCATTCCTGCGTTGCTCTTCAGCTACAGCCATTTTCTGGATCTTTTCCTCATCTGCTCTTTGAATACTGTCCTGCAGAACAGCTTTTTGAAATTCCAGTGACACCAAATTCTCTGCTGTACGCTGAAGGAGCATACTGTCCCCGATCGAGTTGATGCTTTCTATGTAGTGCAATGCAGCACCCAGATTATTCAGTCCCTTATGAGCTTTATAAAGACACTCACAAGCTTCTTTCTGCGAACTCAGGTCTCCGAGTTTCTCTGCCAGCTGCAAACCTTGCTGACAGGACGAAATAGCCAAAGTAAATAGTCGTTCTTCCAACTGTACTTGCCCCATAAGCAAGCGGACCCCGAAGTTTCTCCTAATATTCTTTGGGTGGTCCTGGTTAAAACCGGATATGATGTCGGTTACTTTCTGGCAGATATCCAGTGCTTCCTGGTGCTTGCCTGTCAATAGAAATATTCTGGCCATTAGCAGATAAGAATCCGCTTCATAGGCGCTATTGGCTTCTTCATAAGTAGCCACTGATAACTGAATCTCCTTTAGTGCCAGTTCATACTCTTTCAAACCTATATAACATTCTGTCAATCCATCATGACAGGTTCCGATATTGAGGATGTTATCCAGACCGGATGAGTCTCGTATTCGTTCCATGGTCTCCAAGGCCGATTTATAATATTTGATTCCAGAGCTATAATCCTTTCTCTTCAGGTATTCAAGGCCAATATTGGCTTCAATGGAAGAGCTCACATCATCAATCCCGGCCTTTTTTGCATAAAATAGAGCATTGATATACCACTCCATCGGTTTCACCTGATCAAGACCTATTCCATACGTGAGAGCGATCAGGTTCATCACGTATGCCATACTCGCAGCGTCTGATAATTCTGTATACAGTTCCAGACTTTGCATGTAGTAACCGATGCTTTCAACCCTGTTTGATCCCGGCTCAGAGCGCCCTAAAAGCAAAAAGGCATCTGCCTGCTGTCTGCGATTTCCATGCTCAAGGTAGTAGCCGACCTTTTCTCTGGCAAAATCTCCTGCGGCATCAAACCCGGAGACCTGCCACATTTGTGCAACCATATCCCACCGATCAGTGATCACCTGGGTGGTATCCCAATAGATATTCATGAGTGAATCTAAGGCATGCTGAGCAGAAACCTGAAGTCCGCAAAAAAGGAGTATGCTTGTCCAAAGTACCTTCATAATGCGAAAAATAGTTATTTGGAATGAATTACACAGTTCATCCGATTCTTGTTAAACAGTTCATTCCCGACTTCGATCAGCTAACCATGGATAGTTTCCAATCCTGAATTCAGCCCGGTCGATTCAGGAATCTTTTAAGCTCTGCCTGTGCAGAAACAATGTGATCTCTGATAGATGCGATCAATGCTTCCATTTCTTCCACTGCGGTTCCGGCACGCAGACTGTTTTCCACCTCAAACGAAAGTGACCGGGTCTCCTGCATACCCATCATCACCAGCCTGGTATTAAAACTGTGCATTTGTGATGCTAGTTTTTCAGGATTTCTTTCAGCCAGAAGGTTGTTGATCTGATCAATAAAATGTGGAGCTGATGAAAGGAACAGATTGATGTATTTCTTCATTTTCTTCTCATCCCCTTCACAGAATTTTCTTAGGTAGGTGAGGTCGGTGATAGTACCAGTAGATCTTTCAACAGGACTTGCTTTTATAGGATTCTTCATTCCACTGTACTTTAACTCAATATTGAGTGTTTTGGCGATCTCAACGATCAGGTCATGAGTTTTGAATGGTTTGGGCAGATAGCCATTCATTCCGGCTTCGGTACAACGGTCGAGATCAGTACGCAGCACACTGGCCGTTAATGCGATCACGGGAATGTGCTTCAATTTTTCATCTGCCATTGTACGTATCCTTTTTGTTGATTCAAATCCACTCATCACCGGCATCTGTGCATCCATCAGGATGATATCAATATCCGCAGTGAGTTTATCCAGCACTTCCTGACCGTTCTCAGCTTCAATAATATTTACTTTGGCTTTTGAAAGTAAGGTATCACGTGCAACAATACGGTTATATTCATTGTCATCTGCTACAAGTATGGTTAGTCCGTCCAGGATACTTCCATCAACATTTTCTTCTGATGCAAGACGTTGTTCCAGCCTTTCAGGGTTAC